>MFOZ01000001.1:0-292 GCA_001784055.1 Candidatus Levybacteria bacterium RIFCSPLOWO2_01_FULL_42_15
AAGTGGCTATAGGAAAATCCGAAGTCCGAAATCCGAAGCTCGAAACAAATCAGAATGAGTTTTAGTCATTTGAATATTTTATTTTTTGTTACTGTTTCGAATTTCGATATTCGGATTTAGAGCATGAAGGTAGGTTTTATTGGACTGGGGAAAATGGGATCGAGAATTGTTTTAAAGCTTTTGAAAGAAGGACATACTGTTGTGGTGTGGAATCGATCGAAAGAACCGATTGAACGACTTAAATCCGAAATCCGAAATTCGAAATCCGAAACAAATACAAAATACAAAATAC
>MFOZ01000001.1:334-1227 GCA_001784055.1 Candidatus Levybacteria bacterium RIFCSPLOWO2_01_FULL_42_15
AAAGCCTTATGGGGAAACTTGACCCTCCTCGAATAGTTTGGTCTATGGTGCCGGCGGGTGAAGCAACGCAAACGGTTTTTGATGAAGTATCTCGGTTTGTTGAAAAAGAAGATATTGTGATAGACGGGGGGAATGCATATTACAAAGATACGGAAGATCGATATCGCAAGCTCAAAAAAATCGGCGTTCGATTCTTGGGCATTGGGGTTTCGGGTGGGATTTTAGCTGCAAAAAACGGCTATCCGTTAATGGTTGGTGGAGATAAGAGTGCGTACCAACACATTCTTCCGATTTTAAGTTCGCTCGCAAAGCCAAACGGCGGACACGCGTATTTTGGAGAAGGCGGCGCGGGTCATTTTGTCAAAATGGTGCATAACGGCATTGAGTACGGAATGATGCAATCCCTTGGAGAAGGGTTTGGGGTGTTGCAGAAATCAGCGTATAGACTTGACCTTCTTGAGGTTTCAAAACTTTGGCAGAAGGGGACCATTGTGTCAGGGTTTCTTTTGGATCGTGTGTTTGATGCGTTGGGGAACGACCCCACGCTTTCAAAAATAAAAGGCTACATAGAAGAATCGGGAGAGGCAAAATGGACGGTTGAGGAGGCAAAAAAACAAGGGGTTCCCATCGAAATCATTGAGAAATCCCTTGCGTTTCGCAGACAATCTCAAAAAGATCCAGTCATTCAAGATTCATTCGCGGCAAAGTTAGTTGCCAGTCTTCGCAACGCCTTTGGCGGTCACCGACTTCTCAAAGACGGTTTTTGAACTGTTACTCGGTCAGCACCATGCATTTCTATGATAAGGTCTTCCTCTTGTTCTTCCGTAAGGTATCTTGTGTTGTGGGCGGAAACTCTGATACTAGTCTCGTCTTTTATGGTAGCGCACACAATA
>MFOZ01000001.1:1319-2991 GCA_001784055.1 Candidatus Levybacteria bacterium RIFCSPLOWO2_01_FULL_42_15
CTTTAGTGTTTGTTTAGGGAAAGGTCTTTGGATCCAAACCTCATCTGCCCTCATCATTTCTTGTTTAAATTGATTAACTGCATCTTTACCCGTTGCTATCAGTTCAGGAACGATTGCCGTAGGAGCATCAAGTCTGCATTCTTGAACACATCGAATAATGCTAAGTGGCACGTTTGCCTGCGCGGCAATAATGCGATTCACCTCGTCTTGATCTGGACGCATGATTGTTATTGGGTGACATAAAAATGGTTGTTGTTCTGCGCTCATACAATGATTATTTGATGCGAATAGTATATCCTATTTTAGCGCTTAAAGTCAAACTATGGGTTATTCAATGGAGAGGTTTCTTTGGGGGCTTTGGGCGCCATCGGTAGTTACTACCTGTACTGAATGGGTGCTTCCCGCAACCATGTTGTTAGGAAGCGTACAGTGAATTTCACTAGGGGACCAAGTTTTCACCGGGCAATAGCCGTTAGTAAACGGTTCGGGTCCGGAGAGTTTAACGGTTCCGCTGGTACTTCCAAACCCTCTTCCTGAAACAATGATAATTTGTCCTCCGGCAATAGGGTTAGGAAAGACATTGGAAATGCGCGGATCCGTATTTGCCGTGCTATTCTGACTATACGATTCACTTTCCTTCAAGGAATGAGTAGGAGATGGAACGTTGGTTGGTTCGGAATCAGTAGTATACAGAGGAATGGGAGCAAAAGACGAAGTTTTGTAGTTCTCCTGACGCGCCAAAAAGAGGTGAACGCCTACCGCTCCTCCTATCACAACAAGAAGGACAATAATAACTACCTTCATCTTTTTAGTATACCATACAAAAAAATGCGAATTGGGGTTGACTTTTGGTGATTCTCTGCTACAATCCTTTTCATTCACTATGGCTGGTTTACCCGAAACGTTTGTCCCAGTTCCACAACATCTTTTGCCCCAAGGGGAGCATCCGAGTATTCAAGAGCCCGCTGACGCATTAGACCTTCTTGTTCTTCACGCAGTCATTGCCCTTAGTCAACAAGCAATAGACTCAATTCAGCAAGGAAAAAGAACAGAAGCCCGCTTTTTGCGACAACAAGTAGGAGAACTTCTTGGGCGCTCACGCGTGATTGATGAACAAGTTGCCGCGATAGGGCAAATCATTTTCCCGCCCCAAGACTCTGCTGCGACGTCTATGGAACTAGACACGAACATATCAGTAAATGGCTCGCCTGCCGAAAATGGTTCGTCTGCTAGAGCGTCGCAAGAAGCCCTTCCCGCCGCTGTTGCCGAAACACCGGAAGACGTACAGGAAGATGATTTTAGCCCGTTGGTTATTACTCGTCTGAAAGATGTCATACAACAGCATCAAGAACAAGGCACGTTAAACTTAAACGAGAGAGAAAAACTAATAATTGAACTAGTACTGGAAACGCAGGAAAAGCGTTTACCTATGGGTGCGCAAGATCTCGTGGAAGAGGTAGAGCGTAGAATGCCTGAACTTGTAAGACTTTCGCTTCCTCAAAGTAGCATGTCTGTTCTCCGCAAAAAACTTCTTGAGGTTGGCATAGGATTTCTTAATTGGAGGAAAGAACATATAGAGCAAGATGGGGGAAGATATCATACCTCTATGGGAAGTGCTTATATCCTGCGTTTTCTGAAGCCGCAAGAGACACAAGAAGCATCAGAGATAGCC
>MFOZ01000001.1:3002-5506 GCA_001784055.1 Candidatus Levybacteria bacterium RIFCSPLOWO2_01_FULL_42_15
CTTATGCTTGCTGTTGATGGGGAGCAAGATCCCGAGCCTGCCGATGGAGCACTTCCTACAACAGATGCATCGCCAGCGTCTCCAATTACTGCCGAAGTACCAGAGCAAGAAAGATTTACCGAAGAACAAAAAAAATGGCAGGCAATGGCAATACAAGTAGAGGAAATTATTCACAACAATCCTGAAATACTTTCCAAGAAAGAAGAGCAAGCGCTGCGTATCCTCATAGAGTCTCAAAAAAGCAATGGAGAATCAGTATTACGGTCAGTTATGGTTGGTGCGCTTTATGATGGAGAAGTAACATGGAATACCAGAAACGCGTTTAATGTGTTATTCTTCAGCTCTCGTTTTAGTGGCAAGCGAGATAAGCTTGGAATTCGTGTACGAAACATCTTTTCTAAAAAAGAAATGGTTGGAAAAAAACTTGAACCGCGGTATGTTGTTGAGGTAGTAGGAGTTGAGGCAGCATTGATAGCAAGGAGAGGAGAGGATGCCGCTGGCACAGAGGATGAAGATGGAACAGGAGATGTTATTGTTATAAGCGGGAAAAGTTCAGGAGAGACAGGAGAGAAAGAAAAGAGTCGTCCTACGCCGAGTGCCCAGTTTATTGGTGGAGAGCTTGTTGTGGGAGTAACGCATGTGGTTAGCGCTCCTGCGCCTTTTGAGCGGGGACACCCGGAGATTCTTCCTCACGGAATAACCATAATTCCTGACAAAAACTCATCAAGAAAGAAAGTGATTATAGGAGGAATAGTTTCTTTTGATCTTCCTCTTGCATCATATAGCGCGGTATTTACCAATGTGGTCAGAGCCTCCGGCAGAGCGATCGCCTTAGATGAAGCGCTTCCTCCTATTTTTGGATCAGCGGAATTAAGAAAACAATCGGTCTTGCGGGCAATTAACTACATCAACGGTCAAATGAACGTAATTTGTATGAGAAAAGATTTTATTGTGTGGGAGGGAGAGACGCGAATCAAAGCGGTTTTTCCACAAAAGATTGACTTAACTCCTGTGGTTCCAGACGTAGCGCCTATAGACGGACACGCGTCAGCTCGCAGCATGAGATTAGACAGCAAAGACAGAGAAGAGGAAGAAAAAGAGGAAGAAAAACCAGAGGAACTAATTACTATAGGGCAGCGTTTGCTTCTTTCGGCAATCTTACTAAATCCTTCCGCCTCTCGCATCTTAAGAGTTCTTGGACTCTCACGAATAGAAGACGAAGCAAGGAATAGACTACAGGGAATTTACAATACCTATAAATTGTTAGTAGAAATAGAATATCTTGAGCCTGAAGATGTAGATGCACTGCGGAAAGGATTAACAACGTTTATTCAAATCCCCGCGAGCATAGACAGAGTAGAAGATCCGGATTTAAAAAGCCTCCTCCATCTAATCCAAGGACTTAAAGAGCAAGACGTAGATCGGCTTTTACAAGAGATTCCGTCCGGAATACGGGTGTTGCTTGATGGAAAAAGAGAAGCTCAAAAGACTCAACCGTCTTCAGGTGCTCCAAATCTGCGCCCCCGCCGCACGCGTTAATTTTGGTTGGGGTGTAATCTTAGCCGAGGGGTTCAATGATGACTCTGGTGCCGGTTTTTCTTGTTTGGAGATCTTGAACCAGCTTACTAAGCTCTTCTACCACGGCTCCGTTAAATGGAAATAGTTGATGTTGTAAAGAATCCTCGAGCCCATTTGGCGTAATTTTGTACCTTGGTTTTTCCGGATCAAGTGTTCCTACCCAGACTTCTTTTCTGGTTAAGTCGAATGTGAGGTTGGTACTAACCAAGAGTCCATCTGGATACGCGACAAACTCACCGCCATTAATCAGGCGATCGGTTTCTGTTGGCGCTATGGTAACAGAGGAAGCTTTGTCAAAAAAGTTAACGCTTTCAACCACATAATCTCCGGTTCCTTTATAGACTCCTTGAATAATTGTTTCTACAGAAGATGGGAGTTTTGGCGCTCCGTCTTCTTCATCGCCTGTCCATTCGATGCGTGCGCTTTGCCCCGCTCTCTTAAGCTCATTGACAACGGCATTTTGGGCAAGTATGCCACTACCAAGTCCACGACTGACGAGAAAGGTTGCAAACCTTCTTTGATATGCTACGAGTGGGTCTTGAGTCTCTCCCCGTTCGACAGGATTTACCATGTGGAGCGTAGAATATCACAACTTCTTTATATTGTCAAGAAAAACCTGATTTAAGAGGATTTTTTGCGGGAGGGCTTCTTAGTATCTGAAAGCCGGTAGGCAATATAAGTGAGAAGTACCACAATGAGCACTAATGCCGTTGCGATTTGTGAGTTGGTGCTGATGGTAAGAAAATCATTCATTCCTCAAGCTTCCTTTCCACAAGAATAGTAAACGTTAAAAATACTATACCAAGCAGTATATGCCTTGTCAACACAAGGATTGCGTTGATGTCCGCAATGCCCGTTACCCCGGGAGTGATCAGCGCTATACTAAACCACGCAGCGGCAATATTTCCCGTCACCGATGATATAGC
>MFOZ01000002.1:0-13597 GCA_001784055.1 Candidatus Levybacteria bacterium RIFCSPLOWO2_01_FULL_42_15
CTCATTTTTGCCATTCACCTTTTCAGAACTATTCGTTCACGGCTCATGGCGCAAATATGGGCGGGTAGCGGTCTTCCCTCTAGGACATAAGTATTATACAAAAAAAACCTTATAAAAACAACTCGAATTTTGTATAGCTTGCAACCTCGGGGGTTTCAGGGTAAACTGTTTCTATGCCGCGCAGAATAATTCCTTTCGCAAATAATGAGCTTTATCATATTTACAATCGTGGAGTTGAAAAACGGGAAATTTTTACCCAACCTAGAGATTACAAAAGATTCTTAAAGGCGTGCTACTATTATCAATTTTTAGGATCAACACAGAGCTTTTCAAAATTCTCCAAGTCACAACTAAACACATTCAAATCATTAAACGAGAATAAGCTGGTAGAAATAATTTGCTATTGTCTTATGCCTAATCATTTCCATTTTTTAATCCGTCAACTTAAAAGTAATGGAGCATCAATTTTTATTAGCCATCTTACTAATAGTTATACAAAATACTTTAATACAAAATACATCCGCATCGGTCCACTATTGCAGGGAACGTTTAAAGCGTTAATCGTAGAAAGCGATGAGCAATTTATTCACCTTTCCCGCTATATTCACTTAAATCCGATCGTGTCGGGGTTAGTTAAGGACTTGAGTCAATACCCGTGGTCATCATACCACGAGTACATGCAAGGTAAGGGTATGATTTGCTCTGTCAACGAAATATTAAATCTTTTTCCTTCAGTAGATGAATATAAAGAATTTATCGAAGATCAAATTGATTATGGTACAACGTTAGAAATTATCAAGCATCAGGCTTTGGATGAGCTTTAGCCGTTAACCTCGGGGGTTGAAAGCTAAAGATGCGTCAGGTTTGGCAGAGCATACGGTATTCGCATGTTTTACACAAAGAAGATTTACTACACAAGAAGCTACTTGCTTCCATCTCTTGTGCTTTTTGGAAAATATCTTGCTTGGCGTTCTCTAATTCCTCTTTAGTCTTTGTTATCGAAAGTTTTATCCCTTCATCCAAGTATAAAAGCGAGAGTATTGTCTCATTTGCATTTTTCAAAAAAGGCGCATCCTGAACGTACGTTGCCGCTAAGGCGTAGATACCAAGCTGTAAGTCTTCTTTTAGTTTTCTTTGGTCCGGGACGTTAGTTCCTGTTTTGTAATCAATAATTTCAATTCGGTTTTTTCCCACCTTGTCAACGCGGTCAATCCTTCCCCCAATAGTGATAATCCGCTTTGGGTTTTCGGGGTCTTTGAGAGAAAATTTAAATGGCATTTCTAATGTCAAAGCAGAGAGAGGCGATGTCCTGTTATATTCTTTCGTAAGATAATTAATGACTAAAGTTTCTGCCTTTTGTTTTGCTTTTTGCTCATGAGCCTTAGTTGTGTATCCTTCATTAACCCAATTTTTACTCAAAAGGCCGGGGATGTCCTTTATTCGCAAGGGTTGTTTTTGGATCCACGCTTGATAAAAATCCCTAAGGGTTGCATGAATACTTGTTCCAAAACTCTGAGCGGCGCTTTGAGGGGTGGGAATCTTGAGAATATACTTAAGTTTATAATGCAGCGGGCACACACCAAACGTTTGTATTTGAGAATAAGAAAGATAGGTTATCGGTAAGTTACGGAATAAAACGTTATGAGCCTGTTCTGTCTTTGGAGTCCAGTCAAGAAGCGTTAATTGTGCTGAGGATGGATGGTCAAGATGACTGATCACTTCTTTTATATATCTGTCTACTTCTTGTTGTCCAAGAGATTCAGCTACGAATGGGGAAACCTTCCTTTCCCGCTTTCCTTCCGCATACAAATGCGCACTCGTTAAGAAAAGTTCATCGCGGGCTCTTGTCATTCCCACGTAAAATAATCGCCTTTCTTCCTGCAGATGATAATCTCCTTGCGGAAGAATTTCTTTTACGAGTTTTGTTGGAATAGGAATCTGCTCATTCCTGTCGCGAGTAGGAAACCGGAGCGTGACAAGATTTACAAGAAAAACAACAGGAAACTCAAGTCCCTTACTGGCATGAACGGTCAGGATATTAACCGCGTTGTTAAGAATCCAGTCGGAATCGGAAGCAAGCGGTCCTTCCCCAAGCTGCATGGAAAGATCAATCCAATCAACTACCGCAAACACGGAAGAATCTTCAAAAGAAACCTCATGGGTTTTTAGTTTGTCAAAGAAAAGCGCTACGTTTTGAGATTTTTGTACGTTTTGTTCGGTCGCGGCCCCCATATAGAAACGCAAAAGCCCGCTATCCTCCAAAAAGTAATACAAGATTTGGCCGGCTGTTTCTTTTGGAATAAAAGTAAGGTGGCGCTTAATCATGGACGCTATGGTATTGAGTGTTTCTTTTGTTTGGGACAGAAGATGGAGCGGAGGATTTTCTATTGCTTCAAAAAGCGTAAGATTTTTTCTGCGCGCGTAACTCAAAAGAAGCGAGATATCTTTACTGTTAATGCTAAAAACCTCCATAGTAAGCGTTCTATACAAAGACGTGGCATCTTCTAAGTTATAAAGAACTTTAAGGTAGGCAATGAGGTCTTTTATCTCTTCTTTGTGAAAAAGATGTCCAGGTCCCAAAAACTGATAAGGGATTTTTGCCCGCCCGAGCGCTCGCACAAAGGGCTGCGCGTGATCGTTTGCGCGAACCAATAGGGCAAAATCGCGGTAGGACCTATTAGTTTTTTCAACTAGTTCTTGAATTTTTTTTGATACAAGGCTTGCTTCGTCCTCAACCCGTTTTCCAAACAAAAGAGTTACTGGATTGCCGTCTATATTGCGTTGCGATACGAGTTTTTTATTAATGCCGGATTTTATCTCAAGCCGGTCAGGATTATTGTACTGGATAGCTCTATATGAGGAACTAAGAATTTCTTTTGTTGAACGGTAGTTCTTGGTAAGCGTTATAATTCTTGACTTAGGAAACCGTTTTTGAAAATGAATAATATTTGAAATGGCAGCGCCTCTCCACCGATAAATCGCTTGATCATCATCGCCAACTACGGTGATATTTTTGTCTTTTCCCGCAAGAAGGAGTGCTAATTCGTTTTGGGCAAAGTTTGTGTCTTGAAATTCATCAACAAGGATGTACTTAAATTGCTGTTGATAAGAAGAGAGGATATTCTTGCGAGTTCTAAGAAGATAGAGCGCGTAAGAAATAAGATCCGCAAAATCCATAACACTCTCTTTTATTTTAAGCGCCTGATAACGCGTAAATGCGTTGGCAAGCTCACCTATCTTGCGGGCTTCTAGTTTTTCTTCATCTTGCTGTTTGGGGGAAAGAGCAAGGCGCTTAGCGTATGCAAGATATTGAGAGGGAATTATGTCTTCATCTTGGAGGCGGCTAAAATGCGCAATGAGTCCCTCAAGAAATTTATTAGGATTTCCCAAGGGGCGAAAATAATCAAATTCAAACGAAAACATGTGTTTTCTCAAAAACAAAACCGCCTCTGACTGACTCATAAGTTTGTATGCGGGATTTAGCCCAATATGAATTGCATCCTGTCGCAAAATCCTGTCGCAAAACGCATGAAAGGTAGAAATCCACATTTGCGTGTACCCGTACGGCATTGCCTTGTCAACGCGCTCCTCCATTTCTTGGGCGGCTTTTTCGGTAAAGGTGAGAGCAAGAATATGCTGGGGAGATACGTTTTTTTTGAGGATAAGATAGGTAATGCGATGCGTTATGACCGTTGTTTTGCCTGTTCCCGCTCCCGCAATAACAAGAAGAGGCCCTTTTCCAAACAGAACTGCCTCTTCCTGCTCTTTATTAAGTTTTGGATCATCTGCCATGAAGAATATTGTAGCAGAGAACTACTCTACCACAATGGTTCCCTCTCGCTCCGGGTTGAGATGATCATGGTACGTATAGGTTCCTTTCTCGGTAAACATCATTTGAACAGATGAGCTTTCCGTGAATTCACCAAGATTAAGCTTAGGATACAATTTGTGGAATGGATGATCGTCCGAGTTGACGGTTGCTGCATTCCCACTGTTGTTAACCCAGGTAACTTTTGTTCCCGTTTTAATAGTTGCTGTTGTTGGTTCAAATCCGCTTTTTGTAACGGAAATAGTGACCTCACCGGATGGCGTTGGAAACGTCGTTTGTGCCTCTGTTGTAGGTTGGGATTTTTCTTTCATTGCGTCTTTGTTTGGGCTATTTCTGAAGAAAAACGCGCCAATTCCAATCAAAAGCACGATTATTCCCAAAAGAATTATCTTGTTCATGCCTCACCTCCTTTCCCGTGTTCTATTTGTTCAATGTTAGCTTTCTCAAGGTGACGGCTTGAGGTAAGTTTATTGCCAAATTGCCCAAAACCGACCGATACATTAGAAAACTGTGAGGAGGCATTGGTAAGATGTTTGCCAAGCACGTCAAGATTGTCTCCGATTTTTTGGTAATCAATCCGGAGGGTTCGCAGGAGGCGCAACACTTCTCTTGATTGCAGCTCAATCTTTTTCCCCTCAAAGGACAAAAGAATTGTCTGAAGATGTGCGTACAAGGTATTGGGAGAAACAACATAGACTCGTAATTTACGCGCGTATTCAAGAAGATCAGTCGTGTTAATAAGCTCATAATACACTCCTTCTGAAGGAATATACATAAGGGCAAAGTCCATAGTTCCTTCGGAAGGAAGAACGTATTTTTTTGCGATTGTGTCGATATGTTTTTTGATGTCTTGCGTAAATTCCTTTCTCGCCTCCTCTTTTTTTTCTTCGTTTTCCGCTTTATAGAGCGCTGAATAATGCTCCATAGGAAACTTAGAGTCAATGGAAAGGATTCCCGCATCGGTTTTAATTGCGGCATCAACGCGGTCTCCCGATTTAAACTGATACTGCAGGAAAAAGCTGTTTTTTGGAAACATTTGGGAGATTAAATCTTTGAGCACTTGCTCTCCGATATTGCCCCTCAGCTTTGGGTTTTTAAAAGCCTCCTGTAGTTCTTTAATACTTCTTCCAATCTCACTCATTGCCCCAACCTCTTTTCCCACTTCTTTGATAACATATGCCGCTTTATCAAGTCGTTCGTTAAGCTGCTTTGAGTTTTCCTGAAGGACTTTTGTCATGTCCACAGAGGATGATCGTAGCGCCTCACGGATCGCATTATTGGTTGCGTCAAGAGATGCCTGCATGCTTTTAAGCCACTCAAAAAGCGTTTCGTTTTGTGCATTTTTTGAAAGAGAAGAAAATTTTTTGTTAAGAAAAAAGAGGACAATCCCGATACCAAAGATTACTGTTCCGACCAGCGCAAAATACTCGTACGTCATGATTCTATTGTAGCAAAATAGAGTTGTGGGTTCGCATACACATTTTTCCACAAGACTGGTTTGTAATTAAAAAACGCGCATGAGGCGATCATTGCTCCGTTGTCGGTACAAAGCGAAGCCGCGGGAACAAAAATTTCAGCGTCTAGCTTATAGCGTCTAGCCTTTAGTTTAAATTCATCACGTAGTTTCTGATTTGCAGCAACGCCACCGCCAAGAAGGATTGATTTTGCCTTATGTTGCAATGCAGCATTCAATGTTTTTTTAATTAACACATCAATAATCGCTTGTTGGACAGAGGCGGATATATCAGCGATTGTTTCATCGCTCAATTGTTTCATTGCTCTTACTTCTTTTAGTACGGCAGTCTTTAAGCCAGAAAAAGAAAAGTCAAAATCGTTTGAATTAATCATTGGTTTGGGAAATAAGAATCGTTTTGAGTTTCCGTTCTTGGCAGCCTTTTCAATCGCCGGGCCGCCCGGATAGGAAAGCTTTAACAATCGTCCTATTTTATCAAGCGCTTCTCCTGCTGCGTCGTCTCTTGTCCCTCCAAGCCACTGTAATTTGCCGTGGTCTTTAAGAAGAACTAAATCAGTGTGTCCTCCGGAAACCACCAGGGCAACCGCAGGAAACTCAATATCGCTATCTCTTATTGCTTTTTCCCAACTGCCCGTTTTAATAAAATTTGCGTAAATGTGTCCCATCAAATGATTCACAGGGATCAGAGGAACATTCCATAGATACGCAAGTGTTTTTGCGGTTTCTACTCCCACAAGAAGTGATCCAATAAGTCCCGGTCCAACAGTAACGGCAATCGCATCAATAGGGGGTTTTTTTGCCAAAGGGTTAGATACGCCAAGCGTTTCTTTAATAACGGGAAGTATATAGGAGAGTTGTTCCCGCGCCGCGACTTCGGGAATAATCCCTCCTGTCTTTTTGTGAAGAGACAGAGAAGAGGCGACGGTATTTACCTCAAGCGTTACCAGGGGATCGGACGGATTGCCGGATATGAGAGCTGCTGATGTTTCATCGCATGAGGTTTCAATCCCAAGAAGACGCATATCAGAGTGAAATTTTTACCTCATCGCCTTTTTGAAGGCCCAGCTTTTCGGCGCGTCCGGCAGCAACCTCAATGACCATATCAGATGGCTCATCGGGTTTGTAAATAGTAAGTTCTTGATTCGCATCAGGTGGGGGGGATACGCGAGATACGATTGTCACAATTTTTCTTTCTCGCAAAAAGATAATGTCAATAGAAAACTTCATGTCTTTCATCCAAAACGAATGATACCCGGGGCTATCAAAGAGAAACAGCATGCCTTCATTTTTTTCAAGCGATTCTTTTTTTGAAAGCCCAATCTGTTTTTCTTTGTCTGTTGCGGCGACCGTTAAAGAAAACGTTTGGTCATGAAGAATTGCTGTTTTTTTACTGCTCCAGAATGTCAATTTTTCGACAAAGGAATAATCTTGGGATATCTTTACCGCCGCAAGGGCGACAATAAGAACAACAAATAAAAATAAAATCTTTTTCATTTTTTCTTACCGATAAGCATTTCTATTGTTTGTGTTGAGGAGTGTTCTTTAACACGGTCAACAACCTCAATCACAGGGATTCCGAATAATTTTGCTTGGCGATCTTTGTGTCTTCTGTGCTCGTCATTTTTTGTGGTTGCTATTATATCAGGTTTTATCGATTGCGTCAGCATATCATATTCTCCATCCGTTTTCAGATGAGGGAGAAGTACAATATAGTTTGTTGATGAAAGTGCCGCAAGAATCTCTGCTCTTTCTTTTTGAGAGTTGATTGGTCGTCCTTCCCCCTTCCTCTTTCTTATGGATTCATCATTTTCCAAAAGAATCATTACCATATCTGCCTGTTGCTTTGCCCCCTGTAAGAATTTTATGTGTCCTATGTGAAGAATATCAAAGCACCCTCCAACCAAAACGATCTTTTTGTTGTGTCTTTTGAGTTGACCTGCTATCTCAATAGCTTTTTTGGTAGAAACAATTTTATTCATATAATTTCTCATTGAGCATTAAAAATTATTCTTTTGTCCCCCGCAAGTATACCGCTTGCCATGGGCGGTAGTTGGAAACAAACTTATCAGAGATGATAACCTTGCCGTTTTTGCTGACTTGGCGGGTAAAATATACGTTAGCCCCAACTGCAGCAAAGTCTATTTGTTTTAGTTGTCCTTTTTGGATCGTTGGATCGTCTTGATACAGGGGGGCGGGCGCGGGCGCTTGGCCTGTAATTACCGGCTTTCCAATAATTACCTCTCTCCCATCTTTTGTTCCGTACAATTGAAACGAAAGCTGTTGGTATACAGGATCAATCGTGGTTTGGATAAGGATATGGTGGTTGGTATCATTTGTAAACTTAAAGTCAACCGTTGGCACATAGACACTCGCATCAATTCCCGGCGGCGAATCTTGTTCATAGTATCCAACTCGGTACGAATGGGCATTCCTCTCGATAATAGGAAGCCCGGCGTTTAGAGCGGCTCGAAATAGCGTAGTAGATACTTGGCATACCCCTCCACCGTCTCCTAAAATTGTTCTTCCGTTCTGGATGATAAAAGCTTGCTTATAGCCGGTGAAGGAAGAAACGTCTCCTAAAGCTTTTGCCATTGAAAATGTTTCGTTTGGCGCAACTAAAATGCCGTTTAGTCGGGTGCTCGCAAGCGTTATGTTAAAAATTCTATTGGGAATGGAGCCTTGGAATAAAGAGCGTCCTTCTCCGATCAATTCTGTTATCCCCAGATCATTTACTTTATCGGTTGTGATTTCCGGTTTTGTCGTCTTTAAAGAAATAGCAATAGTTACTGTTTGAGGTTCTCTTGAAGACACAATGCTAAATATCTTTGCCGCGATCTCGTTTTCCATAGCCTTAAGATCGACTTCTTGCCCGTTATTTGATGGCCTAAACGTGATCACCCGCCCATCTTGGAAATTAAAGAGCGCGTTAACAGGTTCTTTGTAAACGTTCTCTGTGATGGGTTGAATAAGTTTTTTCATGTTTGTTTGGGAAAAGCTGTAAGAAGCAGGAAGATTGAGCCCATGCAGGTAGGACTCCAAAATAAGGCTTAGGTTGGTAAGTCTGTCGTTGGATCTTCCTATGTAATACGCCTGGTCAGCAAGGAGTAGGGTATTGTATCCCAACTCAAGCTCCCTTGCAGTTGTTGCTATCTGATCTGATGCGTATTCAAATACGATTTTTGTGTCGGCGATTTGCTCGTTTTTATTTTGAAAATACGCTGCAACATCTTCTTTTGTCTTTCCTCCAAAATTTATCCCTTGTACGCTTATTCCCTCATAGATTTTGCCTTCATGCAATTTTTGGAAGATAATAAGACCAAAGCTTACAAAAAAGAAAAAGCCAAGAACGCCTCCTATGCAAAACCAAAAAGCGCTTTTTGCAAGAGGTGTGAGTCTGTGCGGTGAAAATCTCATTTGAAGTATACGTCTATTGCCATTATACTATAAAGAAATGGACGAGCATACTGTTTTTAATTCAGCTCAATTCGACGAACCGACTCCCATGGTAGACGGGGAGGATGGAGGAAAGGCAAAAAAACTAAAGCTGCTTCTTAAGGCGCTGCTTGGTCTTGTGGTGGTGGTTGGTATCCTTTTTGTTTCTGCGGCGTTTATTTATCCGCAGGTTGCTAAGCGTATGCAAAAAGAGCCGATTACTATAACTTACTGGGGTGTGTCAGAAGATCCATTGGTAGAAAAAGCCGTTATCGCGGAGTTTGAAAAAAATAATCCCGGGATTAAGGTGTTATATGTAAAACAAGAAAAACAGGAGTATAGGGATAAACTTGCGGTGAGGATTCCAAACGGGACAGGCCCTAATGTATTTGCTTTTCATAATTCTTGGCTGCCTCAAGTATCAGGTATTCTTGCTCCTCTTCCAACAGATGTTATCTCATCCTCCGATTTTCAAAAATCGTATTATCCCGTTGCTCAAAAGGATCTGGTAAAAAATGGTGCGATATATGGAATCCCCGCATCTATTGACACCCTTTCTCTTTTTATCAACACGCAGATTTTTGAGGCAACAGGGGCTAAAACGCCTGTTACGTGGGAAGATTTTCTTAAGCTTTCCCGGCAGTTAACGGTAAAAGATGAGATTGGCACGATTAAAACATCAGGCGTTGCCATGGGGACATTTGATAACATTGCGCATGCCCCCGACATAATCGCGCTTCTTTTTGCTCAAAACGGAGTAGAAATGACGCGTTTTTTAGAAACATCTTCTCGCGTTGAGGAAGCACTTTCTTTTTATACATCGTTTGCGATTCCTCCGGACAACGTATGGGATTTAACGTTTGAGTCTTCGTTATCCTCTTTTGCGAATGGAAACGTTGCGATGCGCTTTGGATATTTCACGGATATCGCCCTTATTCAATCGCTTAATCCAAGCCTGCGGTTTTCAGTGGAAGAAGTCCCTCATTTGTTTGGCAGAAACATGACAGTCGCAAGCTACTGGGCGTATGGCGTTTCTATCACCAATAAGCATGCAAAAGCGTCATTTTTGTTTGTAAAGTTTCTTGCGCAGAAGGAGACTGCACGTCTTCTTTTAGGAAATCCTCCTGCGCGGGTGGACCTTGCGCAAGAAGCATTAGCCAACCCGCTCATAAAACCATTTATAGAACAGGCGACGTCTGCGCTTTCCACGATATTTTCATCAGAAACGTATGATAATGGTCTTAATGATAGGGCAAACGCGTATCTTGGAAACGCAGTTCGATCTATGCTGGCAACTACCCCTGTTTCATCCGCCACGCAGACATTTGCCAAGGGTGTTGTGGAAGTACTTACCCAATACGCCATACGATAAACAAGCACAGTCATTCATTATTTTATGAAGCGTTATCATTTTGTGGTGTGTGGGGGAACATTTGACCATTTTCATAAAGGCCACGAATCGTTCTTATCCTATCAATTCTCCATTGCAGAAAAGGTTGTGGTGGGCGTTGCCGTGGATTCGTTTATTCGGCAAAAAGAATATGTTTTTAGTTTGGAGCCATTTAAGCTACGTAAGCAAAGCATTGAAGCGTTTTGCAAAAAGAAGGGATTTTTCAACAGAGTCAAAATTGTGCCTATTGATTCCGTGTTTATTCCAAAAGAGGCCGAAGAATTTCCCATTGAGGCAATTGTGGTTACCAAACAAACCCAAAAAGGAGCAAATCTTATTAACGCAAGCCGACAGCTTGCCTCTCGTAAAAAGCTTGACGTGATAGTGCATCCCTTTGTTCTTGGAGAAGATGGTCTTCCTATTTCTTCTGCGCGCATTAGAAAAGGAGAGATTAATAGGGAAGGAAGATCCTACGTTAAAGATTCATGGATATTAAAGGATCGCAAACTCCCTGTTTTTTTAAGAAGTGCTTTTCAAAAACCGTTCGGAGAACTTATGGAGAAAAGCGTGTTTGAAAAAACGTTTTTTGACTCCCTGCTTCTTGTTGCAGTTGGAGATATTATTACCTATTTTTCTCATAAGCGTGGTCTTACTCCGCGTATATCGGTTGTTGATTTTCACGAAAAAAGGAAAAAACGCTTTCAAACGCTTAGGGAGATAGGATTTTTAGGAACAGAACGCGTGGTGTATATTAAAAACCCGGCGGGAACGCTCACTGCCTCTCTTTTTCAATGCTCAAGAGATATGTTTTTCTTTTCAAAAGAAAAGAGGAGTGTGGTTGTTGTGGAAGGGGAAGAAGATCTGGCGGTTCTCCCCTTTGTGCTTGCAAGTCCTTTGGGATACACCATTCTATACGGACAACCGGATGAGGGTATCGTGCGGGTGGATATTAACGAAGAGACCAAGGAAAAGGCATTCTCTCTCGCTAAGCGATTTAGGCAGATTCCGTAAGAAAAAGAGACAATACTAGAGGTTATTGACAAAAGGCAAAATATGCTTTACCATGCTCCTAGTTTTCTTATTTTACTTATTCCCTCGCCGATTATATGGAGGGATTTTCTGTAATAAGAGCATATGGATACTATGAAGACAAAAAAGATTTATCTCACGGAAGAAGGATTTGCCGATCTTAAAAAAGAGCACGAAGAACTCACGAAGAAAAGAAGGCCAGAGGTGGTGGAGCGAGTTTCTCTGGCTCGTAACCAGGGTGATCTTTCCGAGAACGCCGAATATGTGGCGGCACGGGAGGAGCTTTCTTTTATTGATGAACGAATCGCAGAGCTTGAAGAACTTCTTAAGCAAGTTTCTCTTATTCACAAAGATAACGATAAAACAGGCAATAGAAGCATTAAGCTTGGTTCAAAAGTAACGGTTTCTCATGGAAAAACAAAAGACGTATTTACACTGGTAGGTGAATGGGAAGCGGATCCTACGCAGAAGAAAATTTCTCATGAGTCTCCTCTTGGGAAAGCCCTTATGTCCAAACGGATAGATCAGATTGTTGAGGTGAATGCTCCCGCGGGAAAAATTACTTACACGATCGTTGGGATAAACTAACGCTATTCCTCATGAGGATTTATCGTAATACTCCTCTTTCTCAATGTACATATTATCGCATAGGTGGAAACGCGGATGTTCTTTTGGAGATCGTCAACGCGTCTGATCTTCAAGAGGCAATTTCGTATGCTGGAATAAATCGTATAGAAGACGTTCTTCCGTTAGGGTTAGGATCCAATCTATTAATAAGCGATAAGGGATTTCGGGGAGCGGTGTTTCGATTTATAAATCCTCAAGCATCATCTATTGAACAAGACGGTTCTTTGATCAAAGCGTTTGCTTCGGTTTCTCTGGATGATCTTATCTGTGCCTTATTCGAACAAGAGTTTGTAGGGCTTGAGTGGGCAGGGGGTCTTCCTTCAACCGTGGGGGGAGCGGTTCGGGGTAATGTGGGTGCGTTTGGAGGAGATATATCTCACGTCTTTGAAAAAGCAGAGGTGTATCTTTTGGAAAATAGCACATGGGTAAAAAAGACCTGCGATAGCAATGATATGCAGTTTGGGTATAGAACAACGAGCATTAAGCAACAGAAAAATGCAATCGTAGCTAACGCGTGGTTCCGCCTCAAGAGGGGATCAAGTGAGGATCTTGAAAGGGCAAAAAAAGAATATGAAGATCACATTGCCTACCGACACGCGCACCATCCCATGGAGTATCCCTCCTGCGGATCGGTGTTTAAAAACATCGTTGTCAAAGAAGAGGTTGAAAAGATTCTGGAAGTATGGCCGGATGTCGAAAAACTAAGTATTCAGAAATGGCATAATAAAGTAGCAATGGGATATGTTCTGAGCAGACTTGGGTTTTCAGGTTTTCAAATCGGGGGAGCTCAAGTTTCAACCAAACACGCAAATTATATTCTTAATGTTGATAATGCAAAGTTTGATGACGTTATTTCAATCATAGATAAAATAAAAGAAAAATTTTCAAAAACCTTCGGTTTCTCTCCAGAGCTAGAACTTGAAATTGTATATTAAGAACACAGGAGTTTATTCTGCTTGACGTTATGAATAATTTATGTTATTATTTAAATCGTCAATATGAATACAAATAGTATCATTGTTGTAAAGACAACCAAGAAAGAAACCTCTGTGAGGGGTTTTTGTCTTGGTTAAGTAAGTAATTCATAATCAAGAGAAGCCCCTCAAATGAGGGGTTTTTTAGTGGGGAAAAGGAGGTGAGAATTATGGAAAGAGAAGCATATCGCAAAACACAAGAAGAACATCTTAGATTCTCAAGAGATGTTGTGAGGGTACTTAAGACATCCAAATTGAAAATCAGTAAATGTGACAATTTGCACCTACTTGATGCATTTTCGGAAAGTTTTTTGACAGTAACTATGACGCTTTGTCCGCTGTATGATGAGCAAGGTACGCTAAGTGAGTCGCGTCTCATGGGGAGTCCTAATACTATAGAGCAAAGTCGAGTGGCAGAAAAATGGAGAGTAGGGACACGTGTTTTTAAAGCAATTACAGAGGCCTGTTCTAGAAAAGGGATTGGTACAAAAGCAGCATTGACTTTTGCCGACGTTGGTGTAATAACAAAGGATCCTAATGAAGAAGACGTTTTTTTACTTGCTTACCATGAGAGATTATATAGGGATGCTGCAGAGAGAGATTTACGTGGTGAGTTAGGGATGCAATACTCTTTTCAACGCTACAGCACGATTTGTCCTGATTTTCCACAATTTATTTCTGCTAATAGTAGACGGTTAGATGGTATAAAAATGGAGAGAGGAATTAGTTCAAGGGAGGTATTAAGAAAAAAACCAAGTCTTATGCCCGAAGTTACAGAATTGATGAACAGAGTGAGTAGGAATAGAGTTGTTTTTGATCCATCTATATATGATCCTCAAACA
>MFOZ01000002.1:13745-13902 GCA_001784055.1 Candidatus Levybacteria bacterium RIFCSPLOWO2_01_FULL_42_15
AACGTGAATCTGCAGCATTGTTATTGAAGCTAACAGATTTATTTCCTCATAGAACAAACCCGAGAATAGATATGTTATGTTAAGGAAGTGATTATGCGGACTTATCAAACAAAATTAATACGAATAAAGCATATTGCTGGAATGCTTTATGTGTCCA
>MFOZ01000003.1 GCA_001784055.1 Candidatus Levybacteria bacterium RIFCSPLOWO2_01_FULL_42_15
GGATTACTGGGAATACCCCGTACACAAAAAACGGAAAACCTTTATTGATTGGATTAAAAGGAGACTGTTGAGGATTTATATATTCAGAAAAACTTTGCGGTAAAGAGAGCGCGTTGCCAACCATCGTAAGGAATCGTTCATCAGGATGCAGATGGAAGGACTGATCCCAGTTTATGTTAAGGGTCCTAAGGAAAAACCCTAAAATTACAATTGCGCTAAGAATGATCGCTGATTTCATACACGTTTAAATATCAATACCTGTGGTCTATCAAATATGTTTGCCGTTTGTTCAAATCGGAACGTAGGATCCCCAAGATAGAGTATGTTGCACCATAGGTCACAAGGAGTTTCATAGACTTTCTTAAAGCCGCTTTTTTCATCAAAAAGATTTTGATAAAAGGAGTGTCCTTTTGGGAAGACGTTGGGGTTTATCAGTCTTGAGGCAATGACTCGTTGGCTGGGAAGGATGATATAGTCAAACGTTTCTAAGTTAGGAACAATATCGTCTTGTTCTAGTTGATAGGTATTTAGAAGCGTAATGTTTGAAAACAAAGAGTTAAAGGGTAGAATCCCTAAATCGTATGCTTCGGTTGCGATGGATGCATTAAGGGAGATATGATTTTTTGCCCACTGCGCCGCCTGAATTCTGACATCTTTCTTCAAATGAACGGTTATTACATACGAAAGAGCATACCCAATACTCACAACACCTATGACACTTACTGCAATTATACTAATATAATTGCAGTAGCGAGCGGGTTGGGTTTTTGCATCGTTGTATTCTTTAGCAAGTAACCTTAAGAAATCGGAAACGGAGATTGCGATCATAAGATACGCAAAGGGAAGAGTTGGCACCATATAACGGGTCCACTTGGCAAACAGAAATGCTTGAGAGAAAAAAAGACTTGCGAAAAATCCAACAAGCAAAAATAAACCGGGATCGCGCCTTTTGAAAGCAACATAAGAAACGTACAGGAATGAAGGAATTAGTAGGAAAGAAAGAATCGGATTAAAAAGGAAAGGGTACACGTGAGTAAATTGAAACACAACCGGGATCGCACCAATAAAGACTTCTGTGTAAAAAACGGGCAGCCTTCCTAAGGCAACAGAAGCCTCGTACTGAATGCTAGAGAAAAATCCAGGATAATCTAAAACCGCAAAGGGGGATGTGGAAATGAAAACTCCCGAGGCAACAAAAAAGAATAAGAGGAGATGGGATACCAATGAGCACAACCGCTTTCTATATGCAAAAACGATTGCGCTAGCAAAAAGAGGAACAATTGCAAAAGAAGAAACTTTTGTTGAGAGAAGAAGACCTAAGGTCACAGAACTCCCCAGCCCATAGATACGTTTTTTTGTCGAAAGAAATTTATTCAGAAAATAAAACAGAAGAAGAAATTCAAATGAAAGCCACATTTCAAAGGTTCCAAGATGCGCAAATTGGATTAATCCAACACTAAAGATAGAGAGGGTAAAAGCAAAAAGCGCTGTTGTAGTGTTTTTTATTTGTTTTCCGACAATAAATACAAAAATGGTGAGAAGGATTGAAAGTATCGCTGAATACGCGCGGCTTACCAAAATTGCGGTTTCAAAAGAAACAATAGGCTGCAATGCTTTCCATAGAAGAGAGCTAACATAAATGATGTAAATAGGGAATGTCCCATACGCAAAAAAGTGGGGATGAAGATTGGTTGGGAACTTAAGCTGGGAGACAGAGGAGGCAATATTTCTTTCATCAGGATGGAAAAAGAACGGCTCTCCCCAGTTGAGATTTGAAAACCTCCAAAAACAGGCGATAGTAATGAGTATAAAAATGAGAGCGTATCCTAAGACGCGCATATCAACTCTGCCGCTTTTTCTCCTTCTTGAATTGCGTAATTTGTTCCTCTATCCCAAGGATAAATCTGTTGGATGTTAGATAAAAACACATGTCTAAGGGGAGTCTTAAAGGGAGGGAGTATTCGCGAGTAGTATTTGGGAATCACCGGTTGAGCAAAAGGAGATTTGAATACATGGTAGTTAATAATGTTTTTCCGGTAGTCCTTGTTGATTTTTTTTAAAAAAGGATCGTATAGGTCAAGAAGCTCATCAGCGCTCTTAAGAAAAAAGGGGTGGCACGGGTCAAGATATTTTCCTACGTATACAATGTGTTCATTATTATAATGCGCTTTGTCCATAAAATTCGTGTGTTCTACGATTGCGGTTGCGGGAGAGTTGAGGTCACAAATACTAAGCCAGTAGGTTTTATCTCTCATAAATTGTTTTTTAAGCCGCAGGATGAGATTTATTGATCCTAACCCGCGTAGGTCTTTCAGTTTTTTTTGATACTCGCTTGGCAGTTGGGGCGCTATTTGAAGAAATAGGGCACTTGGTACGGTTACCAGGAGTTTTTCAAAAGAGCGTTGTGTATGGATTTTTTTGCTTTGCATCTCAACAGAAACAGCATTCTCTGAAGAAATGTTTAAAACCGTGGTATCAAAAAGCACCTTTCCTCCCTCTTTTCGTATTTGATTGGTAAGTTCTTGAGCGAACATGAGAAATCCTCCTTTGGGATATGCAAGGTGTTGTGTTCTTTTTTTGATCCTAGCCCAGAACCACGCAAGGGAAATTTGCGCAGCGTAGTCACCGAATTTTAAAACAAGCTGAGGATTCCAGATTGTATCAAAACAACTCTGCCCCATGGCTTTTGCTAAAACTTGAGACGTAGAATATGCTTCCAGCGGTTTCCAAAAAGGATTAAACTTAAGAAGCCCCAATACAAAACCCATACGGATTTTTTCAACGGGAGAAAGCTTTGGAAACCATAGGACACTTGATACGGAATCAAACTGATAGAGGGAGTCTTGAAAAAAGATAGATGTTTTTGGGCGTTTTATCACTACTTCCCAATTGAGTTTGCCGGCGAGTCCCAGCGCGGAGGTATCATTAGTAAACCAATGATGATAATGTTTCTCAAGGCTCCATTCCCAACCTTTTTCTTGAAACCCTACCGCAAGGCCCCCCGGATAGGACTCTTTCTCTAAAACAACTACGTTGTGCCCGCGGCGCACCAGAGAAAGAGCCGTAGCAAGTCCTGTGAATCCTGCCCCGATGATTCCTATGTTCATAATCTACGAACGGGTCTTTTGTAAAGAGAAGAGAACAGTAGAGGATATTGTAAGACCAAGCGCAAAAAGCGCCAAGGGGAAAACGTATGATGTTCCTGGTTCCGCAAGCTCGCCTCCTTTCCGAGAAGACTGCGCACTGGCGCTAGGAGTTGCCAAAAGTACTCCTGTCCCCGTTGGTTTCGGGATCAAGGTGGGAGAAGGGGATGGCGTGGGAGAGAGAAGAGGGATTTGCGTAGGCGTTATCAAAGGAACGCTTTCTTGCGCAAATACGCTAAAGGATTGTGAAAGCGTTCTGATTATTCCTGAGCCATCTTTGGTGGTTATTGTTATGATATGGTCTCCTGCCGCAAGAGGGGTTTCCGGACGAAAGGACCAATTGCCATTGCGATCTGTTGTCAGCGTAGTTTTTATTTCCGCAGCAGATTGAATAATGATTGCCACCGTTTCATTAGGAGCAGCGATTCCTCTTAGGAGAGGCTGTGTTTGGGTGAATACTTCATTTTTCTTAGGCGAGATAATCTGCGGAGGCCTTCCGCCGGAAGGAGAAGAGGTGGGAAACTTGAGAGAGGATGAAGGAGTACTTTCGGGCTGAGACAAAGTAAAATCATCCTTAGAAAAATCATAATTGTTTGTAAGAGAAATGGGAGGTATCGATTTTGCTTGTTGCGCAAGGATTGTTATTGATGATGTGTCGGAAGGACCAATGATGGTAAGGGATATAATACTCGCTTGTCGTATCGTAGCAAGGGACAAGAGAGCACCGTTTCTTATATCTGAAAAGTTAAGATTGTATGTGCCGTCTGTTTTGGCAAGCGTTGAAAGGGTTTGGGAGGATGAAGATTTAAGATAGACAATGGCTTTATCAGAACCGGTGTTCTCAGAAAACACTTTTCCCTTTGCAAGAAACAAAGCCAAGCTTGCATCAAGCGTTGGTCCCGTGGTGATCCGGAAGGGTTGGCCGTTATCTAAAAACGTTTTGTCAGACGAAGCAATAGAAAAGAAATACGCGGTAGAAGGAATAAGAGCATGAACGCTTATATAGTGCAAGAAGTAGGCAGATGCGTTTCCCCTCTGCTTGTCGCGATCGTCTAAGACAATAGTTTGGGTATTGTCGTTTGCTTTCGAGACGACAAGAGAGCCAAAAACGGCGCTCCGCGTCCTATAGGAAACAGTAAAAGAAGTATCGGTAACGTTGGTAATTTGAACATCTTGTGGGTCTATAGAGACGGACGCGGTTCCTAAAAAAATGGTTCCCTGTTGAGTAAGATAAGAAGTTGCCCATACGCCTATTACGATAAGAACGGCTGCAACAAGCGTAGGGATGCGAGCATCTAAAACAGCATTTTTCATAGCTGATTTATTTGTGAAGACTGAGTTGATTGTTCAGCCGGGGTAGGAAGTACTGCGGATTGGGTTGATTGGGCCGTTTCTGCTTGAGGTGTTTCAAATGATGGAGTAATCTTTTGGCGTTGTTTGAGGTTTTTGATACTAAGCGTATCGAAGTCAGGAGCGATAGACTCTATCTTTATCTGCAGATCTTTTGGAATCGTTGAGGAGACGGCGTTGTGATATACGCTAAATAGTATCCACGCAAGGACCATTACACAGGTAGACCCAAAAATGAAAAGAATATCTTTTTGTTTCATACGCTATTTTTTAAAGTATGCCTTTCCCGAGAGCGTAATTTGTTTTTCGTTCTGACTTGCAAGACTCGCAATGGACACATTCTCAATTGTCACGATCCGCTCAAACTCCACAAGATTGGCAAGAAGACGCGCAACATCCTCATTTGTTCCCTTCGCAGTGAAGGTAAATGCGAAAGAAGCATACGTATGGGTGATGTCCTTTTTCAGAAGTTGGAGTTCTTCTACCTGGATGAGAGATACAGAAATCCTATTATTTGTAAAAAGTGTCTGAAGCTGTCCGACAAAAACAGCAATAGCGGGGTCCTGCGGAAGTGCAGAAAAGATAAATGGGAGATCCGTACCAAGCGCGTTGTATTTTTGCTGGAGAGTGCTTAAGTTGGCATTTTTTTGCTTAATACTCACATAGACGGCTTTACTATCCGAGAGCTGTTTTCTTAATTGGGTAATCGTTGAGAGTGTCGGGCTTACCGCAAAAAAACCAAACAGCGCTACTGCGATAAATGTGAAGCTTAACATAGTAGCCTTACGCAACTCTTCTTCTTTGAGCCGAGGAGCAATCCGTATATACGAATTTTTTAAAAAGTCCCTTACTATATAGGTGCGTTTGGTAATCATGTTATTTTTTAAAAACAATATTGAGACTAAACGCTATGGTCGATGTGGATATCCTATTGTCAATTTTGTCAAGAATCGTCGTTTGCACGTCGGGGAGCTTTTTAATTGATTGGATAAGCGTTTTAAGAGATTCTCCGGATCTGGTGTTTGCTTTGATACTCATGCTTTTTGTTGTGAGGGCAAGACTTGTTGTGGTAATATCTTGTGGGATAAGGTCGGTAATCTCAAAGAACAACCCAACGTTTCTCTTTGAGGAAGATGCCAGCTCAGACGCAAATGAAAGTCGCTCCTGAAGATTTCTAAACGTTTTTTCCTGTTCTTTAAACAACTCAAGGATTTTCTGCTCTTGTTTTGTATTATCTCGCAGATCGATAATTTCTCGATCCAAAGAGAAGCGATACAGGAACGCAGAAAGCGCAATAATTTCCGTAACAATAATAATTACTCTCCCTGCGCTAAGAGCCCAAGCTAAAAATCGGTCAAAAAAACTCTTATGCTTTCCTTTAACAAGGTTGATAAGGGCAGGTTTACTACTCATGGGGTATTCCTATTTAGTCTATGCGTTTTTGGAGTCTTTGTCAAAGGGAAGAAGACCTATTTTGAAGCTGTTTTTTGAGAAGAGGAGGAAGACGGTTTCAGTCCTTGTTTATCGAAGGACAATTTTTTCTTTGGTTTTTTTCTTTTAGCAAGCATTGATTTTATTCGAGCGGCTTTGTTTACATGGATAATGTGTTTACGGGCGACTCGATCGGTAAACGAAACAGCCGCCCGTACTGCTTTTTCGGAACCGGTTTTTTTTGCGCTGCGAATAAGCTTTTTAAGAAAATCTTTTTGTTTTCTGTTGTGCGCAGTTCGTTTGATGTCGACTCGCTGTTTCTTTTTTGCTGATTTTATTACTGGCATGGGCTTATTTTAGCATGCTATACTTGGAAAGACAACATGCAGGGAAACCTACTCCAAAAAGGCATAGACATATTTCTTAAGCGACAGACCAATATTCTTTCCGCGGCGTTTGTCATTATGGCAACCGTATTGCTTTCCCAGTTCTTGGGAATTATAAGACAGCGCCTGTTGGTTTCTGTATTTGGTGCTTCTGATACCCTTGGGGTATATCTTGCCGCGACACGACTTCCCGATTTTATCTTTCAGCTTATTATCGCCGGTGCACTTTCTTCCGCGTTTATTCCAGTGTTTTCGGATTTTTTAACCAAAGGAAAAGAAAAAGAGGCCCACAAAATGGCATCAACCCTTCTTATGCTTGGCATGCTTTTATTTGCCTCTGTTGCCCTTGTGCTGTTTATTATGGCGCCATTTTTTCTGAAAGTTTTTAATCTTGGGTTAGGCTTTTCACCGACACAGATGGAACTTATGGTTCATATCATGAGAATTATTATTTTTGGTCAATTCATATTCATTGTGGGGACTTTCTTTTCGGCTCTCTTGCAATCCTACAACCACTTTTTTATCCCCGGTTTTGCTGCGGGAATGTATAACCTTGGCATTATTATTGCTCTTATTACTCTTCCTCCTGTTTTAGGAATTTTTGCTCCGGCGGTTGGAGTTCTTTTTGGAGCGTTTCTTTTTGTTCTCTTTCAGCTCCCAATGGTCGCAACAGTAGGATTCCATTTTCGGCCTTCTTTTTCTCTTCGAATCGAAGGCGTGATGCAAGTGGTAAAGCTTATGTGGCCAAGAACTCTTGCAATTGGTATTTTCCAAATGGGCGCTTTAGTGACGCTTTCTTTAATATCGTTTCTTCCTTCTTCCGGAAGAAACTACGTAATTTTTGACTACGCACAAACACTTGCGTTTGCCCCCATTGTCTTATTTGGTCAAGCAATTGCCCAAGCGGTATTCCCTGTATTGTCACGGGAGAAAGATCGGCTTGAAGAGTTCAAGAGAACGTTTATCACAAGTTTCAATCAGATATTGTATCTTATTTTGCCCGTTTCCGTTCTTTTTTTAGTCTTGCGAATTCCCATTGTGCGCCTCGTTTTTGGGGTAGCCGAATTTGATTGGGGAGCAACGGTTCTTACCGGTAAAACACTTGCATATTTTTCCGTCTCAATGTTTGCCCAAAGCCTTGTGTATCTTGCGTCAAGAGGATTTTATGCGCTTCATAATACCAAAATCCCTCTTATTGTTGGGGGTATCGCAACGGGGGCAATGCTTGTTTTAGGGGGCGTTTTTATTCTTATATACCATTGGGGAGTTGAAAGCATTGCGATTGCATATTCTTTTGCGAGCATAGTACATTTCATAATGCTTTTGTTTCTTCTGGATAAAAAAGTAGGAGGATTTGAAAAGCGCGTTCTTTTGGTATCAGCCGCAAAAATAGGACTTGCAAGTTTGTGCACGGGATTTGCTTTATACATTCCTATTAAGCTTTTAGATCAATTAGTCTTTGACACAACCCGCACGATTAATCTACTCATTCTTACCGGAATTTCAAGTTGTGCGGGCATCTCTCTTTATGTGTTTCTTACATGGTTTTTCAACGTTCCTGAGGCCACTACGTTTTTAGTTTTGTTTAGGCGTATCGGTAATTGGAAAGAGGTTTTGGGAAAAACAGAAGAGATTATTGATACCACAACGGTTAAACCATAGTGTTTCTTCAAAATCATGGATAAGAACAACATACGAGACTTCGCTATTATTGCTCACATAGACCATGGAAAATCAACGCTTGTGGACCGGTTTTTAGAAATAACGAAAACAATTTCCAAAGAAAAACTCATCGAGCAATTCCTTGACCAAAATCCCATAAGCCGGGAACGGGGGATAACCATAAAACTTGCGCCTGTTCGTATGCGGTATGACTTTGGAGGAGTATCCTATCTGCTTAATCTTATCGATACGCCGGGACATGTTGATTTTTCTTATGAAGTGTCTCGGACGCTTGCCGCATGTGAAGGGGCTATTCTTCTTGTGGATGCGACGCAAGGAGTGCAGGCGCAAACAGTTGCTCACTATTTTGCGGCAAAAAAGCAAAATGTAACGATTTTGCCTGTTGTTAACAAAATAGACGCGCCAAATGCACAAGTAACCTCTGTGACGCAAGAACTTATCGACGTATTTCAATTTCAAAAAGAAGAAATTCTCTCTATTTCCGCAAAAACAGGAGAAGGCGTAGAAAACCTTCTGCAGCATGCAATCAAGAAGTTTCCCCCGCCACAAGGATCAAGCGCGTCTGCCCTTCGCTGTCTTATTTTTGACGCGGCTTACGATGAATACCGAGGAGTCATTGCATATGTAAAGATTATCGATGGGAGTCTTGCCAAGGGAGAACATGTTCAATTCTTCCAAAACCACTCGCAAGCGTACATAACGGAAGTAGGATATTTTTCTCCCTATTTACGTCCCTGCGACAGGTTAGAAAGGGGAGAGATAGGATACGTAATTACAGGAGTGAAGGATATTCGCATGGTACGGGTGGGAGATACCATTATGCATGTGGGGGAAACAGCAGCGCCTCTTCCCGGATATATGGTGCCAAAGCCAATGGTGTTTCTTGGTGTTTTCCCTCAAAACACAGACGATTTTGTTCACCTCAAGGAATCACTCTCAAAACTGTCTTTGAACGATACCTCGTTTAGTTTCGCGCTGGAATATTCTTCTTATTTAGGAAGTGGATATCGAGTTGGGTTTTTAGGGCTCTTGCATGCTGAAATCGTAAAAGAGCGGCTTAAGAGGGAATTTGGTCTTGAGCTTTTTTTTACCATGCCAAGCGTTTTATACGAAAAGAAGCATGACGGAACAATGACAGAGCCATACATGCTTCTTCGCGTATACGTGCCTTCGCTATACGTAGGAGCTGTTATGTCGTTTTGCCAAACACAGAAAGGAGCTTTGATGGAAGCTCAATATCATCAAACACACGCGGTTCTTTCTTACGAAATACCATATAGCAGATTTATACGGGGATTGTCCGCGCATCTTAAATCTGTTTCTTCGGGATATGCAAGCGTTGATTATGAGCTGATTGATCATAGAAAGGCAGATGTTGTGACGCTTGAGATTCACGTTAACAATAATCCGGTGGACGTTCTCTCCGAATTTGTATATAGAGATGAGGCGTTTACACTTGCAAGACAAAAGGTATCAAAATTAAAAGAAGCCCTTCCCCGCCAACAGTTTCGTCAAATTATCCAAGGAGTCGTTGATGGAGTTATTGTTTCACGCGAAGACCTGTCCCCCTTTAGGAAAGACGTTACGGAAAAGCTCTACGGGGGAGATCGAACACGCAAGGATAAGCTCTTAGATAAACAGAAAAAAGGGAAGAAGCGATTGTTGCAATCATCAAAAGTACTTCTGTCTCAAGAAGCGCTTCTGGCAACCATGAAGATCTCTTGATATAAACGGCTCTAGAGTCCAAAAAGAAGGGCTGCTCCCAAAAGGGTAAGGATAAATCCAACTCCTCCCATAAACATTACTGTTTCTGCGGATCCGGGAGGAGCAGTGGGAACCGTTCCTACAGCGCCGGTTTGGGAAGGCGCAAGAGAAGGAATAAGCGTTGGGGTAAGTGTGGGAACAGGCGCAAGCGTTGCGGTAGGGGAAGATACTTGTCCTGTTCCTCCTGTCTGCCCTGTTCCCGACCCCGAGCCACCCGCAGCAGTTACGGTAACAGTTTTTGTACAAGAAGAATCCGTGCTTACGTTTCCTTGATTATCGGTGAGGGTTGCTTTTCCCGCAAATGTTCCCGGATTGACATACGTGTGTGAAGTCTGCACGCTTACGTTTTTTGTACCGATACCCCCACCTTGTGTGACATCTTGCAGCGGTCCGTCCCCAAAATCAAACGAAACTTTTGCAATAGTTCCGTCAGCGTCGCTTCCATTCGCCGTAAAAGAAATAGTAAACGGAGCACTTCCTGTGGGAGTTTTATCTGCGTTAAGAGCAGTGCATACGGGTACCGTTGTTGTTGGGCTCACCACCGGTTCTCCTCCTGGAATATTCAAAGAAAGAGGAGTCGTAGTTGAAAGGACGTTTTCGCTTGGCGTGTCAGAGGAGGCAATAGACAATACTTGAGTAGCACTATTGAATCGGGCAACCTGAGCAGAAGCTCCGCCCGTCCCGGCGAGGGCCTTAAAGGTAATTTTTCCAACTTTTGTTGGGGACTGAATTACTTTAGTGGGATCCGCACCTACCGATACGGTAATAAGGATATTTGAATCCATATATACAGGTCCTTCTAAAATAACAGGAAATGAGCTTTTGCTTACTTCAAATCCCGCTTGCGACGTCCCAATTTTAGAAGACTCGTAACCAATGCTTAATTTTACAAAAGAAACCTGGTTTGTTCCCGGATTAATGGTGACGTCAACGCCAAAATCATCCCCTGTCTTTATTGAAACGGAAGGACTTGAAAGCACGAGCGATAGGGTTGTTGAAGGAGTTGCTTCTGTTCGCGTCTCTTGCTGCTGTCCCAAAAGATACACGGTAAGAGGAATGGCAACAAGCAGTATAACCGTTACTATTCCAAAGAGAATTTTTTTAAGCATAATACCCCTACAATACTTATGGTATAGAAGAATACCCACCCTGTCAAGCTCGTCCCAAAACAACTATAGGATATTGACAAAGAAAATCTTTTAGTGTATAAATTAGCAGTCTTTAATACCGACTGATATTTTTTTAGTCTTCTGCTCCAAGTAATATGCTAAAAAAACTTTCTATACAGCCGTTGTTTGATAACGTACTTATTAAGCCGCTCGAAGCGGAAGACCGAACGCCCAGCGGTATTCTTCTTCCCGAGAGTGCAAAAGAAAAACCTCAAATGGGATTGGTGATGGCGGTTGGTATGGGCGGGCGCAATAATGAAGGAAAGCTTGTTCCGATGGTGGTTAAAAAAGGGCAAAAAGTTATGTATAAAAAATGGGGAGGAAATGAAATAAAAGTGGAGAGAGAAGAATGGTTATTGGTAGAAGAAAAAGATATTTTGGCAATTGTTGAATAAACCTATGGCAAAACAACTACAATTTTCAGACGAAGCACGTCAAGCATTAATCAGAGGAGTTAACTGCCTTGCCAAAGCAGTAGTAACTACCCTTGGCCCCAAAGGACGAAACGTCGCCCTTGACAAAAAATGGGGAGCCCCAAACGTTATTCATGATGGGGTAACTGTTGCAAAGGAAATAGAGCTTCCCGACCCATTTGAAAACATGGGTGCCCAACTCGTAAAAGAAGCAGCTTCCAAAACAAATGATGTGGCAGGAGACGGAACCACAACTGCAACACTTCTTGCGCAAGCTATTATTAACAACGGATTTAAGAATATAACAGCAGGGGCAAATCCCATGATTGTTAAATCCGGTGTTGAGAAGGCGGTTATTGCGGTTGTTGAGGAAATAGGTAAAATGGCACAAAAAGTAAAAGAGGCAGATGTGGCAAAAGTTGCCACGATCTCTGCTCAAGATGAACGGATTGGGGCTCTTATTGCAGAAGCGCTCACTAAAGTTGGAAAAGACGGTGTGGTAACGGTTGAGGAAGGCAAGGGATTGGAGCTTTCTATTGATTACAAAGAGGGGATGGAATTTGATAAAGGATACGCTTCTCCCTACTTTGTTACCAATCCGGACAAAATGGATGCGGATATAGATAATCCCTATATTCTCATAACAGACAAGAAAATATCATCTCTTAACGATCTTCTCCCGTTTTTGGAGAGCTTGGTAAAGGTATCTAAAAACCTTGTTATTATCGCAGACGAAATTGATGGAGAAGCACTGGCGACCCTTGTTGTTAATAAGTTAAGGGGAACATTTAACGCGCTAGCCATTAAAGCTCCCGGATTTGGAGATAGAAGAAAAGAACTGCTTGAGGATATAGCTGTTCTAACCGGTGGGGTTGTGATTTCTGAGGAAACAGGAAGAAAATTTGAGAACGTAACGCTTGATGATTGCGGGAGAGCGGATAAAGTATGGGCAGACAAAGAAAACACTCGCATTATCGGTGGAAAAGGAAATACGGTAAAGATTAAGGCGCGCATATCCCAGATTAGGCGGTCCATTGAAGATACCACATCCGACTTTGATCGCGAAAAATTGCAGGAGAGGCTCGCAAAGCTTACCGGTGGCGTTGCAGTCATTAACGTGGGGGCGGCAACCGAGATAGAAATGAAAGACAAAAAAGAACGAGTAAACGATGCGGTTGCCGCAACAAAAGCCGCGTTAGAAGAAGGAATTGTTCCGGGAGGAGGCGTGGCTCTTCTAAGGGCTCGATCTGTTTTGCCCCCCATAAGAGAAGTAATGAAATATGAAGATGAAAAAATAGGGATTGATATTGTTTATCAAGCGCTTTCTGAACCTATGCGTTGGATTGTTCAAAACGCTGGCGCGGATGCAGGCTGGGTTATTAAAAAGGTTGAAGATTCTAAAATATCTGATTACGGGTTTAACGTGATGACTATGCAGTTTGGATCAATTATGGCGGCCGGTGTACTGGATCCGGCAAAAGTGACTCGGACTGCGCTCCAGAATGCGGCAAGCGTTGGAGTAATGGTGTTTACGACAGAAGCTCTCATTACCGATATTCCGGAAAAGAATACTCAAGCTTCCGGCTCGCCAATGCCTGGCGCAGGTATGGGAATGGACTACTAAATCCCAGCTCTGTGGTATAGTAGGGGCACTTCATGAGACGGACTATTCTCTCTCTCTTTTTATCGTTTGTTATTGCCCTCATAGCATTTTTACTCGTCAATTTTTTCATCCTCAGAAAGATGGGACGCGGAGCGCTTCAAGTTACGTCTGTTCCCAAAAGCGCCGTATATCTTAACGGAACACTCATTGGACAGACTCCCTTCTGCAAGTGCGATGGAAACGACATGTTCGCCTCAGGAGAATATTCTCTTAAAATGATTCCGGATGCCTCCGAGTCGGCAGAGAAGAATATCTTTCCTCCTTTTGAACAAAAGATAGTTATTGGAACGTCTCTTCTTACCGGCGTTGACAGGACATTTGGAAAAGGAGGGGCTGCCGAAGGGAGTGTATTGACGCTTTTCCCCATTGCAAACAAACAAGAAGCGCAGGTTCTTGTTTTATCGTTTCCACAAAAAGCGGATGTTATTTTTGACAGCGTGAAGCGGGGAGAAACTCCGCTTCTTCTCTCTCACGTCACTGCCTCCGATCACGCGATAATCCTCAAAAAAGAGGGGTATCGGAGTAAAACGATTCATCTGCGCTCTGTGTTAGGGCATAAGCTAGAAACGCTTATTTTTTTAGGAATAGAGAGTAATCAGGAAGAGAAAAAAGCAAGCGCATCTGCTCAGAGTGAGAACAAAACGGCAACGAACGCATCCGTTCTTATTACGCAAACGCCAACAGGCTTTCTCAATGTAAGAAGTACTCCGCCTGTTGATGGGGTTCTTGCGCCTAAAATAGCGGAAGTATATCCGGGAAATGCAGTTTTGCTTATTGAAGAAAAAGACGGATGGTATAAGATAGAATTGTTAGATGGAAAAACAGGTTGGATAAGCAGCGACTACGCGCAGAAAAAATAACCTACGGGCCCACAAAATAGATCATACCAATAACAAGAAGAATCCACACAATTACCGTAAGAAGAAGAGCGGTATCGGAGAAAAGTATCCTTTCAGGGTTTTCCCCTTCCCCCTTTTCATAAACGTTTTCAAGATATTTCATGAGTCCGTATACTACCGGCGCAATAGTGACCATGAGCCATTTTCTTTGAAAAAAAGAAGGCAAGAACTCAGGCATAAAAAGACCTATCGATATCTTAAATCCCGTCTCATTTTCTAAGAAAGTAAACAAAGCGTATGAAATGAATGTAGAGGTTGCAAAGATAGAAGCATATACGTCAAGTAATCGTTCCGAATAGCGAAGAAGCGACTTTCTGGTGCTATCAACCCTTGCGCTTACGTTTTGGGATAATAAAAGCGTAAGCTCCGACCTTCTTTTTCCTACTGCGAGAAGAAGGGAAATGGAAATAGTGGTGAGCAAAAGCCATACCGATATATGAAGTCCCGATGCAAACTCTCCCCCGTAGACACGGAGAATATAGCCGGCAGCAAGAATGAGAATATCAATTATGGCAATGTGCTTAAGTTTGGCAGAGTAACTCAACTGAAGAACAAAATAAATAATCATAAGAAGAAAAAAGGTGAGATTGATAAGAAAACCAACCCATAGAGAAAACAAGATGAGAGAAATCGCAAGAACCCATGCTTGATGCAATGATATGTCCCCGTGGACAAGAGGACGATATTTTTTGTATGGATGAAGCCTATCCCGTTTTATGTCAAAAACGTCATTTATTATGTAGATCGCCGAGGAAAGTGCGCAAAATACGACAAATCCCAAGGATACCTTTGAAAATATCTCAAGGTCAAAGAGTTTTCCATTAAACGTAATTGCCGCAAAAATAGCCCCGTTTTTTATCCACTGTTTTGGGCGGAGAAGCCGAAATGCGTGAAACAATGTACCCATCATAGAGACTGTTTGCGTACTATTCTATGAAGAAACAATAACACACCCCCAACAATTGTCACAAGCATGATAATGGCAAAAAATTTTCCCGTGCTTGTAAGAGCAAGAGAGAGTACCCCCAAAACACCGGAAACTATCCAATAAAAAAGGGCGATGTGTCGTTGCTTAAAACCAAGGTCTAAAAGAATATGATGAAGGTGTTTTTTATCATGCCAAAATGGAGAATGTCCGGTAAAAAGTCTTCTCAAAATAGTAAATATGCCATCAACCATGGGAATACCCATGACTAAAATTGCCGTTGCAAGTTTTGCGCCTGACAGGATAGATACGGAAGCGAGCAGAAGATACACGGAAGTGGCACCATACCCGGGAAAAACTTTTGCCGGATAGAAATTATAAATGAGAAAGCCAAGAGCGGATCCGGCGATGATAAAGGAAAGCATCGAGGATACCATTGCGTTTTGATCAAAAGGGAAGAACCGAAGACTTAAAACACCAATTACCAGAGAAGAAATAGCGACAATGCCCGGCATTTGCCCATCAACCCCTTTGCTCCAATTCAACATATTCATAACCCAAACGATCCAAGCAACAGAAAGAAAATGAGAGACGGAGATAGGCAAAGATAACCCCGCTATCGGGAGTGCAAGAGCCATTGTATCAAGATGAAGAATTCCCCCAAACGGGTTGGTAATAAAAGAAATGGTAACGCCACTTGCTACGACAATGCTTGCGCATACAATATTTGCCCCAAACCGAATATAAGGAGAAATATCAAACTTATCATCAAGAATTCCCACCACAAGCGCGATGAACCCTGCAATAAAAAGAGAGACAAGAACGGGCGATGGGGAAATAAACAAAAATGAGGTAGCGATTGCACCGATAAACAAAGGAATACCTCCTCCGCGGGGGATCGGTTTGCTATGAAGAATTGCAGGATGCTTGTGGGACTTTGGGTCGTCAAATAGATTTGCTTTCTTGATAAACAAAAGAGAAAGAGGAGTGATAAGTACGGTGAGAACAAAAGCAACAAAGAAAGGAAACGCAACGATTTGTATCATGTGCTAAACAATAAGCATTATGGTTCTTGTGACAAAAAACAGAGCAAAAAAAGCCATAAGAAGCATGGTTACGCAGAGTATGCGGGAAACGAGAGGCATTTTGAAATACAAAAAGAATGAGAGAGCAAGATTGCTTATGCTTATCGTAAAGGCAATGATTGTCGGAATAAAAATCTCGGATTTAATTCCCAGTCTTTTTTCGCCCCATGGCATTTGATTAAATAATGGCAGGTAGGGTGGGAGTTTTCCGTAGAAGACAAGGATGATGAAGATATTCGCAGTAATACATAAAAGTGTGAAAAGACAGGAGAAGAAAATGACTTTATCTTCTTTGATTTTGCTAAAAGCGTCGTTCATAGATAGTAGCTTGTGTAAGGGTAATTCGCGGCGTGTATCCGGAAAGAGTAAATGGAATGGGGTCCATATAAGACATGACAATAAGGAATCTGGGTTTTGTTTCCTGAAGGATGGAAGCGGTTTCCTTAAGAGATTCTTTTGAATAGGTCATGTGATAGGCAACCGTAAACCGTCCCGGAGGGAGCGTTTGGGATAAAACATACACTTGTGCGTTGTTTCCCCAAATAAATACGGCTTCGTTTTTTGTTCGTCTTCCTTTAATAAATTGCGCGATTTGATAATCATGGGGAGTTTTCCTATCAAAAAACGCTTGATAGTCTTCAACACTTTTTTTATTCGTTAAGAATAGGAGAGCGTTTTGATAGTAAGACGTAATTTTTCCATACACCCAAAAGTTTTGAGAGAGAAGAAATAGAAGAACACCCGTAATAAGCGTATAAATAATCGTTCGCTCCCGTTGTTTCCGTAAAATCGTTTCCCCAACAAGCCCAATCCACAAACAAAAACTAGGAAGAAGAACTAATAGGTAGTGAGTATAAGGCCTTTGAGAGAAAAAGGCGTTGTAAAGAGAAAAGGCAAGCCACACAAAAATAAAAAGATGGGACGGGAAGATACTGTTTCTTTTGATAAACAAAAACAGCAGGAAAGCTCCCATGAAGAAAAGTTTTACTACCAGAAGACCGTTTGCGAATAGAAATTTATTTCCATATCCAACATAACCAACATTTTGAGTAAATGAAGCGGAGAAAAATTCACTGAAAGCGCCGTTTGAAAGAAAAAAAGCCGCAGCAAGGCTCATGGGCAGAAGAAAGCCAACGGTAAATCCGATTGCCGTTTTGACAATAGGACTCTTCTTTCTCTCAACAAAAAAGAGAAATAGCAAAAGTGCTGCAAAATCAAATACGGCTACGACTTTGAAGAGCAGAGCTATTCCCAATAGAAGTCCCGCACCAAAGAATGGGAGCATATTTTTGTATGATTTTGCAACGGAGCGAATAAGAAGATAGGACGCGCTTATAATAGGAAGAAGCATAAAGTTTTCTGAATTCGCAATGTTTCCTTCCAGAATAGGCAAGCCAAAAAGAATACCATAAAGGGTAGTGGTTGTCCAGACGGTTTTTTGCTGTTTGAATAGGTTTTTTGCGAGAAAGAAAAAAGAAATGAGAGAAAGAGTTCCTAAACAGAGCGAGAATGCTCGGACCGCAAACTGATCAGACCAGAATAAGGCATACGCAAGATATAAAAGAGGTGGCTTATTGTCCCAAATATCTCTGTATAGCAGTTTTCCATCGCGGATCGCAAGTCCAATGGTTTGGTAGATTCCCTCATCTCCGTACCAATATGGCTCAATTAAGGAAGGAAGTCTCAAGAGAAAAAAGCCAAATAAAAGAATAAACAGAAACCAAAAGTTTTTGCTTTTTTCTATTCGGGTAAGAAGCTTCATATTTTCTCGGTTACTTTATACTCAAGGCGTTTTCCACGAATCAGCTGCGTATGGGATATGAGAGCGGGAATCGTTGAAAGAAAAAATCCAACAATGGGGAGAAGAATAAACTCAAAGGGGAACAAGAGCTTACGGATTCTGGAAATCGAGGGATTTTTAGGCGCATTTCTTAGGTCTATAATAATCATTACCAAAAGCGCGATTAGACAGAGGGTTAAGATAAAACCTGCAAGGCGAGGAAGATTATATCCAAGTGTCGTTCTAGAGAAAACAGGATTTATCAAAGGAGTAATATTTGCGGCAATCGTAATAACGAACCAATTTACCGGCCAAAGGAAATGGTCTAAGAGGACATTTGCAAGCATAAGCGTTTTTCTTACAAATGGAACTCCGGGAACCGTAAACCACCATTTGATAAAGAGCGGATCATCAGATACCCCCCAAGACCATCGGCGATCCTGATTATATTTATTTACAAGACTGCGCACGTAGCTAGTTGAGAGCGGAGCATCCATGGATGTTTTGAGGAAAATTGGTTCGACCCATACGTTTCCTTTTAGCATATAAAATGCCTTAAAGAAAATACGATAGTCTTCCGGGATTACATCCACATCCCAAAATTTAATCTTTTTTAGAAGAGTAAAAGAAAGAGAATAGGTTGAATTGGCAATAAGCCGGTCTCCTTGAATGAGGAGCGCTGTTCGCCATAAACTGCCTAAGAAAGAGAGGACGCGCACCGGAGCGGGGACTCGCCACAGATTATTGTAAGTTACGTTGGCAGATTGCCAAAACTTACGGTATCTGTTTTCGTCGGAAATAAACTTATACGTAAGATACGAAAAATACTGTTTATCAAAAACAGAGTCTGCATCTACAGAGGAGATTGTTGCGTAATCAAAGTTTATTACTCCTCCCTCAACAAATTTTTTATGCGCAGCTTTTCCGGCATATGCCTCGTTGGAAGATTTCCCTTTTACCTCATTGGCTATATCAGGATGGTACGTAGTCATTATTTCTCCAAAGACGTTTCTAAACTCCTCAAGTAGGATACTAGCTTTTTTCCGTGCTTCTTGTTCTCGTTTTTCCATCGCGAGCACTACAAAAAGACGTTTCCTTGGGAACGTTTGGGCCGCAATAGACTGAATAGACGTTCGTAGCTTCAAAACACTCTCTTTATAATTGGGGATAATAATTACATGAGTTATTTTTTCAAAATAGTGAAGTTTTTTTGCCTTAGCCAACCAATTGACTCGTTCTGCTTTTTTGATTTTTCTTGAAGCAATAAAAACAGCTACGGCAAGGGAGAAAGACTTATAAAGCCAATACATATCAAACAGAACAATAAAATACGCAACAACATACGGAATCAGGATGGATCCCCACAAGGGGAAAAGAATAAGACTCCATGAAACAAATCCAGGAAGTATTTCAAGGAACCGTTTGGTTTTTATCGGATATCGGCTGAATAGGGTTTGGAAAAAAGCAGTCATACGTTGCGTAATGCAAAAACAGACATTGTGTTTCGGGTGGTTTGTTCTTTTATCACATCTTTCAAAACACCTTTAATATGGGCAATAAATTCTCCTACCAGTATAACATATTGAGGCTCGTTTCTCTTTCCTCTGTGGGGAATGGGAGTAAGATACGGACTATCCGTTTCCAGAAGAATCCGATCAAGGGGACAATAGGAAATAAGATCTTTTAAAGATGTTGTTTCTCCTCTTGCAATGCCCTTATAGGTAATGTTGCCGTCAAATCCTATATAAAAACCTAAGTCAAGGACTTTTTTTAGGAATTCAACATCCCCGGAAAAACAATGAAACATTCCCGGAGGATTTAAGAGATACGATGTATGACGTAAGAGAATGTCTAAGATATCTTTCCCCGCATGGCGGTTATGAATCTGTAAGGGAAGTTTTAGCCGATTCGCAATCTGAATTTGCTTAATAAACACATCTTTCTGTTTGTTAGGATCGGTAATCCCATTTGATGGGTATGCGTAGTAGTCTATTCCACACTCGCCAATCCCTACAACCTTGGGTTTGCGAGCAAGGTCTTCAAGTTTTTGTTCCCAGTCCTTTTCGAGTTTGTCTACGTGGTGGGGATGAATCCCTACGATGGCGTAGAGGTTATCGTACTGCTCTCCCAATTTAACCGCTTTTGCGCTTGAGTCAATTTTGGTTCCGGTATTGATAATAGCGGTAACCTCCGCTTTTACCGCTCGCTTAATTACGGCATCGCGGTCTTTCTCAAACGCCTGGAAATTAAGATGGCAATGCACGTCAATCATAACGGTAGTACTCTATCTTATCTTCTTGGGAAGAGTGGTTTTTGAGATGTTATTTTTGGTCCCTTGAACTGATCAAAAATTTTTTCTGAAGTTTGAGGGAGAAAGGGTTTTAGCGCATGTGCAATGTTTCTAATTTTATCCACAAAGTGCCGCAATAAGGGAGTAACGCCTTCTTTAGAAAGAGTCCATGGCGCTTTATTATTTATTTCGACATCTAATTTTTTGATATCTCTCCATATTTCCTCAAGAACAAGGTTGAATTCGTAGCGCGAAAGATGTTCATGATAACCTCCTTGGTCTAATGATATGGAGGTATGAGATACTGTTTGACTGACGGTAACCTCGTTTTTTTCGCAGAGCGTTGCAACGCGGGAGACAAGATTTCCAATTCCGTTAGCAAGATCTGCGTTATAAACTTCCTTAAAGCGTTCATGCGTAAAGTCTCCATCCTCATCAATGGGAATTTGAGAAAGAAGATAATAGCGGATTGGTTCCAGACCATATGTTTTTACTGCCTCGTAAGGATCAATCACGTTGCCGATTGTTTTGCTCATTTTTTGTCCGTGAGATGTAATAAAACTATGTACGAGCACTCCTTTTGGCAGAGGGAGTTTTGCAGAAAGAAGCATGGCAGGCCAATAGACCGTATGAAACCGATTAATATCTTTTCCAATAACATGAAGGTCAGCCGGCCACCATTTTTTCCAAAGCGACTCATCGGTTCCAAAACCAATGCCGGTTATGTAAATCGCGAGCGCATCAAACCATACGTACATAACCTGGTTTGGATCGTTAGGAACAGGTACCCCAACTCCCTTTGCACGTTCTTTGAATCGGGAAATACTAAAATCTTCAAGCCCGTCTTTAATAAAAGAGATGATTTCCGCTTTTTTATTTTCTGGAGAAATTTTGAGCTCGTCTCTTTGAATGAGGCCCAAAAGCGTGTTTTGGTATTTGGAAAGGCGGAAAAAATAATTTTCTTCCGTTACTTTTTCAGGGACTTTTTGATGCTCTGGACAGGCTCCATTTTTTAGCTCTTTTTCGATTTTAAAACTTTCGCACCCCACGCAATAAAGCCCCGTGTACGAGCGTTTATAAATATCACCGTTCTTCCGGCATAATTCCCAGAGCTTCTGAACCCCCACCCAGTGTTTTTTCTGATCAGATCCCCTTTGGAATACGTCTAGATGAACGCCTAAAAATTCATAAAAGTTTCTAAACACAGCGGAATTTCGATCAAGAAATTGCTGAATGGGAACTTCCTCACTTTCTGCTGCCTGAACATTCTTGAGCGCGTTTTCATCCGCGCCAGACAGAAGAAGAGTTTCATCTCCCTGTTGCGTTCGAAACCGCCTTATCGTGTCTGCTTGAAAATACTCAAGAGCATGCCCTATGTGGGGTTTTCCATTCACGTAAGGAATTGCGGTAGTAAGGTAAAATTTTCCCATGTTTCATTTTAGCACAGAAGAGGATTTAGATGAAGCTATGATCGTTTTTTTGCGATAATCTCCATAATACCAAACAAAAAAAGAAGAAGAATGAAGAGCATGATGTGGGTTACCTCAAGAATTTTAAAAAGAAACGCTGCTGCCACAAATATCCCCACGTATGATGCATATCGTTTGGTTTTGAAAAATAAAGACGTGGATAAAAAAACAAAAAGAAACAAAAGAGCAAGAAAAAGAAGGTAAAAAGGAAAAAAAACAATACGTGTGCCTATAGGGATCGTTATGTTGGTTGCCGGCGCAATGAAATAGAAAGAATACGCAAGAAGCAGAAAAACAAGAAGGGGAGTAATAAAACGTACCCGATTTCTTTTTCGCATATACTATATCTAGGGTATGGTACTATACGCACTCTGTCAATCCTTCTTTGATGTCTTTTCCTGACAGTCTTTGACAAAGAAGTTAGGCACATAAGTCATTCGCAATTAATCATCTGTCGATCACCTGGGAGGTGATTTATATAGTGCACCTAGGAATAAAATCTGTTATTCAAGGGCAAGGTGCTCGATCTCCTTTAAGGTTCGTTGGTAGTCTGCTTGATCAAAGACAAATGTTTTGTAGCTTTCAGCATTTTTAAAAAAACCCAAGAGAAGAGATTTATTAACAAATCCATCCCCCTTTGATATATATTCAGAGAAGGAGGACCATCGATAATATTCAAGTCTATCAATATCCTTTATCACATGGGAAGCATAAGGATTGAGGTGAATATATCTTGAAACATGAATAAGTTGTTCATCTGTCTCAATTCTGACCGCCTTAAACTGGTTCAGGAATAATGTGCCGTCCCTTTGATGTCTTGTATTGAAATAACGAGTATAACTGTTTTGAAAATTACTTAAAAACTTCGAAATTCCGCCGTCCATATTCTGTTTTATAAGTAAATGAAAATGATTCGGCATGAAACACCAGCAAAAGATATCGATATTTGTATCACCTGCATTCAAAACCCTAAGAAGCTCTGTTCTTTTTTCGTTGCCAAGAGTTAAGAATCTAGAGAGCCTCACTGGAAGCTTTTTGAATCTATAAAACTTTATGGATTCCAAAGCTCTGGTAAGTTCTCTTTTTGTAGTAAACGTAGGTTGCCTGTTGGCCCCTCGATTAAAAACATGGTATATCTCGTTTGTAATAAGCGGAACAATTCTTCCTGGCATTATGCTCATAATATCTAACGTTACCCTAGGTGTCAAGCTAAATCACCTCCCAGGTGTTAGTTATGTTAGTTCAGGTGTTAGTTTTTGGTTCTTGACAAGAGTTGGCAGTCGTGTTATTATAGTGCTAATCATGCAAGATTTAACACAACGACAGATTCATGTATTGAAGAACCTCATTGAGGAATATATAGATACCGCGCTTCCCGTGGGGTCTGAAACGCTTGAGAAAAAACACAATTTAAGCGCATCCCCCGCAACTATAAGAAACGAAATGGTTCGATTAACAAAGTTAGGGTATCTCAAAAAAACCCACACCTCCTCCGGACGAGTTCCGACCCCTTCCGCTATGAAGTTTTATGTCAGTCAGCTTATGAAGGAAAAGGAATTATCAGTGGTTGAGGAGGTAGCGGTAAAGGAGCAGTTGTGGGACTGTAGGAGCAAAAAGCATGATTTCATGAAAAAGCTCACAAAAACTCTTGCAGAAAGAACAAAGGCGCTTGCCGTAACTGTTGCGGATGATGATATGCTTTATACTTCTGGATACGCGAATATTCTGGAGATGCCTGAATTTTATGACATTGATATCACCAAAAACTTACTGTCCGTCATTGACGAGCTTGATTACTTTGAGAACCTATTCGCACGCATCGCTTTTGATCAAGAAAGGACGCATATACTGTTAGGAGAAGAGCTCGGACCCAGACTTCCTCCTCAGTACGGTTTTATATTTACCCAATACGAGACGCCTGAGCATGGTCACGGAACGATTGGCGTGTTAGGACCGGTGCGGCTTCATTACACATCGATTGTGCCCATCGTACGATACTTTGGAAATCTTGCAGGAGAAATTGCGCGAGAATGGTAGGAGAAGGCATGAAAAAGCAAACCAGTCTTAAAGTAAAACAGGAAGAAAAGAAACAGGAAGATGTGCGGTATGAAGTACTTGAACATCAACTTAAGAGAGCGCTTGCGGATTATCAAAACCTTGATAAGCGGTCAAAAGAAGAAAAGGGAGAATGGATCAGAAGCGCAAGCAAGGATCTCTTATTGAGACTTCTGCCCGTTTTAGATACACTTATGATGGCGTCTCAGCATTCAGCAGATGAGAATCTAAAAGTGGCTCTTCTTCAATTTCAGGAAGTACTAGCGTTAGAAAGAGTAGTTCTTATTCAAACACGAGGAAAAGAATTTAATCCTGCTACAATGGAATGTATTGTAACGGAGGAAGGAGAAGAAGGAAAAGTAATTGGAGAACTGCGCCCGGGATATATGCTCTATGAAAGCGTTTTGCGCCCCGCCCAAGTAAAGGTGGGAAAAAAGATAGCGACTAATTACTAAAACAACTATGGCAAAAATTATTGGAATTGATTTAGGGACAACAAACTCATGCGTTGCGGTAATGGAGGGTGGATCTCCAAAAGTTATCCATTCAGCCGAAGGTCGCAATGTAATTCCATCGGTAGTAGATCCGATCTCTCATGTGGTGGGCGATGTGGCAAAACGCCAGCTTGTCCTTAAACCCAAACGCACGATCTATTCTATTAAGAGGCTCATGGGGAAAAAGTTTTCTGATGCATCGGTACAAAAAGATGCAAAGCTTCTTCCGTATACCGTTAAATCGGCAAGAGATAATATGGTAATTGTGGAGGTTGAGGGGAGAACATTCACTCCGCAAGAAATCTCCGCAATGATTCTTCAGAAAGCAAAGGCAGATGCAGAAAGCTACCTGGGAGAGAAAATAACCCAGGCGGTAGTTACCGTTCCTGCGTATTTTGATGATTCGCAAAGACAGGCGACAAAACAAGCGGGGGAGATTGCCGGACTTGAAGTGTTACGAATCATCAACGAGCCAACCGCGGCAGCACTTGCGTATGGACTTGACAAGAAAAACACCCACACGATTGCCGTATATGATTTAGGAGGGGGAACGTTTGACATCTCTATTCTTGAGTTGGGAGAAGGAGTATATGAGGTAAAATCAACAAATGGGGATACGCATTTGGGTGGAGACGATTTCGACCAGCGCATTATTAATTACCTTGCGGATGAGTTTAAAAAGGAGCATGGGATAGATCTTCGCCGCGATCCTCAAGCCCTTCAGCGGCTTAAAGAATCCGCAGAAAAAGCAAAGATAGAGCTTTCCTCATCTTCCGAGGCTCAAATAAATCAGCCTTTTATTACCCAGGGTAAAGAGGGTCCTCTTCACTTAACCATGAGTTTAAGCCGCGCCAAGCTGGAACAGCTGGTTGATGATCTTGTGCAGGGAACCATAAAGCCGGTTGAATTGGCTTTGAAAGACGCCAAAATGAAGGCCTCAGACGTGGATGAGGTGGTTTTGGTTGGTGGAATGACAAGAATGCCAAAGATTGTGGAGACGGTTACCAAATTCTTTGGAAAAGAGGCAAATAAATCCGTAAATCCGGATGAGGTAGTTGCTGTAGGAGCAGCAATTCAAGCAGGTGTTCTGGGCGGAGAGGTCAAAGACGTTCTTCTTCTGGACGTAACTCCGCTCACTCTTGGCATTGAAACGTTAGGAAGCGTTGCTACTCCTCTTATTCCTCGCAACACAACGATTCCCAGTTCCCGTTCTCAAGTATTCTCAACGGCGGCGGATAATCAAACGCAGGTTGAGATTAACGTGCTCCAAGGAGAACGGGCTATGGCGACAGACAATAAATCACTGGGGAGATTTGTTTTGGACGGCATTCCTCCTGCTCCCCGTGGAGTCCCGCAAGTTGAGGTGACGTTTGACATAGACGCAAACGGGATCTTGAATGTAAAAGCACAAGATAAAGCAACCGGAAAAGAGCAAAGTATTCACATAACCGGTTCAACCGGTCTTACCAAAGAAGAAGTTGACCGCATGACAAAAGAGGCGGAAGCTCATGCAAAAGATGACGAAGAGAAAAAGGGAAAGGTAGAGGCTCGAAATAGCGCGGATTCTCTTATCTTTACCGCGGAAAAATCCCTTAAAGATGCGGGTGATAAAGTTGATCAGGCTCTGGTAAAAGAAGTAGAAGAGAAAACAACATCTCTTAAAGCAGTACTTGATACGGGAACAAAAGAGGACTTGGAAGCAAAAACAAAAGATCTTTCGGATAGTCTTCAGAAGATTGGTCAAGTAATGGCACAAAATCAACCTCAAGAAGGTCAAAAGACAGAGGAGCAAAAAAAACCAAATGGCGCAAAAAAGAATACGTCAAAAGAGGAACCAATAGAAGGAGAAGTAGTAAACTAAAGATGTATCATGTCGGGATGAGCCATGGGTACCGCGTCAAACGCGGCTTTTTAGTATAATGGAGATGTTTTATGGCACAGGAAAAAGATTATTATGAAACCTTAGAAGTCACAAAAGCAGCATCGCTTGATGAGGTTAAAAAAGCGTATAGAAAACTTGCGCTACAGTATCATCCTGACAGAAATAAAACAAAAGAGGCAGACATAAAGTTTAAGGAAATAAACAAAGCCTATGAGGTGTTGTCGGATTCTCAAAAGCGGCAAGCATACGATCAATTTGGGCATACGGCTTTTGAACAAGGGGCTTCCGGCAGCGGACCATTTGGAGGATTTGATTCATCTCAAAGCGGTCGTTATGGCCCTTTTAGCTACACGTATACCACGGGAGATACACAAGGATCTGACTTTGGTGGATTTTCTGACCCTTTTGAAATCTTTGAGCAGTTCTTTGGAGGCGCGTCTCCTTTTGGTTCTGCGAGACGTCGGCCTGTTTATTCGATACGAATTGCTTTTACAGAGGCAGTACAAGGTGTTCAGAAGCGAGTGGAAATAGATGGCAAGATACAAACCATCAAAATTCCACCGGGAGTTGATAATGGTTCGCGTATCAGGTTTGGAGAGTACGACGTGGTGGTAGAAGTTGAGTCCCATCCTCATTTTCAGCGTGAAGGGTATGATGTAGTAAGTGAGACAAAAATCTCCTTTTTTGAGGCTATCTTGGGAACAGAAGCGATGATTGAGGCAGTGCAAGGAGAAATTGCGATTCGTATTCCTGCGGGAACCCAGCCCAACGCGGTTATTCGGCTAAGAGGAAAAGGGATACCGCATCTGAGAGGTGGAGGATATGGAGACCATTATATCCGCATCAAAGTCATCATTCCCAAACACCTCACCGGAAAACAAAAGCAGCTTCTTGAGGAGTTTAAGAATGAAAAAAGCCGCAAAAACGGCTGGTTCTAATTCTCCTTTGCAATTCTCCCACAGAATTCCTACACTAAGAGTATGCCTGCCTTTGCGGTATGGATTCCCATCCAATTTTTTCTCTTTTGGTTCATAGAGGCTCCCAAAGGATTAATTCTCTATTTTGTATCGCTGAATAAGGCGGTTAGCAAGCTTCTTTCTCTTGGGTTATTCCTAGGGACTTTCTTTAAACCATTAAAGAATGAATACCGATCAGGTCTTGTTGGATTTTCAATCCTCATGGGGGTAGTGGTTAAATCTATTCTGATTACTGCTGATCTTTTAATTCTTCTATCTTTTGTTGCGATTGAGGCTGTCTTTGTGATCTTGTTTATTGGTTTTCCTATTGTTCTTATTCGCATGCTGTTTCCTTGAATCATGGAATCCTACGTACGTTTTTATTTGTGGTATACGTCTTTTTCTTGCAGGCTTGTTCGGCTTGGAATCTTATTTGTCCTCTTTGTGCTATCGCTGATTGGAGGATTACTATCTTCCTTCTTTCTGTTTCTTTTGGGAATCCTTGCTATGTTTGAAGTATTTTTTAAGTTTCACATCGCATCCATTCACCCCAGAATCCCCGTTTCCTCCAAAGGAGTAGACCCTTTTGAGTCTTTTACAAAAGAGGCTTTGCTTGGGGTTCTTGAGATTTCCTCTCAAAAAAATTTTATTGCTCGGATTTTTGAGGTAGAGGCAGTAAAACAATTTGCGCGCATGATTGGAATTACACAAAAAGAGTGTATTGGAATGGTAGAAAAAGATGATTTAGTTGCCAAGAGCATAGAACTAGTGAGTTTTCGTAACGGACTGTTTGTAACCTCTCTTGATGTGTTTGCCGCATACCTTCTCTTAACGGAGGATTCTACAAAACTTCTTGCCCATAAAGAACTATCTCCCAATGACTGTCTCAATCTTCTTCGTCTTATCGCATCCATACCTTCTTTTGAAGAGAAGCCTACGAAGAAACGGGTGGCGTTCAAGGGTGAAGGAATCGGAGAGGAATTGGTAAATGGTTGGACGCTCTATACAAAACAATACACAAAGGATACAACCGCGCTTGCAATGAGGAAATTTCCTCTTCTTGTGGGAAGGGAGGAAGAATTTAGAGTAATGTGTGAGATTCTTTCAAAAAAAGAGAATAACAATGTGCTCCTTGTAGGAGATGCGGGAGTTGGTAAAGATGCGCTGGTTGAAGCGCTTGCATACAAAAGTCACTTAGGAGTACTTTCTAAAGGGTTGAACCACAAACGGATACGAGAATTATTGGTAGGAACTCTTATTGCGGGAGCCTTACCAAAAGACGTGGAAGAGCGACTTGACAACATTATCCAAGAGGTTTCTCATGCGGGAAATATCATTGTGTATATTCCCGAGTTTCAAAACGTAATAGGGCCATCTCATATCGACGTTTCCTCAACCTTTCTCCCTTACTTAAAAGACGGAAAACTTCCTATGATCGCAAGTATGACTCCTGTTCTTTATAAACAGTACAAAGAGCGTTTTTCCTCTTTGATGGATGCGTTTGGAACCGTAATTCTTGAAGAGCCAGATGAAGAGAAGGCGCTATTCATGCTATTTCATAACGCACAATTTCTTAATGAATCCTATCACTTAAGCACGTCCTATAATGCCCTTAAGGTATCCATTGAATATGGCAGAAAATATGCGTTAGAAACAAAGCTTCCGGGCGCTTCGGTATATTTACTAGAAGATACCATGCAGATGGTATCAATGGCTTCAAAACAAAAAGACAGTATTTTGGTTCAAAAAGAAGACGTGATAAAAAAAGTAGAGGAGCGTATCCACGTGCCGATTGACAAACCGCTCCCGCAGGAAAAAGAACTCCTCCTGCATTTAGAAGATAAGCTGCATGAGAGAATTATTAATCAAAATCACGCGATTGCAACAATCGCCCAAGGACTAAGGAGGATTCGAGCTGGACTAAATCCTTCTTACAAACCCGTTTCTTTTTTATTTTTAGGGCCAACGGGTGTTGGTAAAACCGAGACCGCAAAGGCTCTTGCCGACCTGTATTTTAAGGGAGAAAGGTTTCTCCTCCGTTTGGATATGAGCGAGTATCAAGAAACAGATGCGCTGGGACGGCTTCTTGGATCTTCTTCTAGCGAGGGGGATAATCGCGGAGAGTTAACCGAGCATATTCGGGATCATCCTTTTTCTCTTATCCTGTTGGATGAATTTGAAAAAGCAGACTCTCATGTCCTTGATGTGTTCTTGCAGGTCCTAGACGATGGCCGTCTTACCGATGCATCTGGGCGAACTGCATCGTTTGGGAACTCAATCATTATTGCAACGTCCAATGCGGGATCCGAATTTATTCGAGAAGAATTGGAAGCAAACCAGAAAATCGATGATGTGTTTAAGAAAAAACTCCTTGATTATTTGCAAAGAAAAGGGATTTTTAAGCCGGAACTTCTCAATCGATTTGACGATATCGTGATCTTTGAATCACTGGGGAGTAAAGAAGTTAAAGAAGTAGTAAAGCTGTTGGTTAAGAAAGTAGAAAAAGTTCTTGAGAAGCATCAACTATCGCTTGTCATAGGAGATGGGGTGTTTGAAAAAGTTGCACAAGAAGGATATGATCCTCAGCTTGGCGCGCGGCCTCTTATGCGCTATATCCAAAATACGATTGAGGAGCCGATTGCTCAAAAAATCCTTCTTGGAGATATAAAAAATGGACAGCGGATCTTGGTAACGCTTACCCCTTCCGGCTCTTTTACCCTCCATCCCCAATAGTCTTTTCTCTTGAAGCGAGAATGGTAATTTGATATACTGTGGGATACTATGCCGGCTATTCAAAGAAGTGAATTTGCCCTTGCGCTCAATCAGGTTGCGACCGAGAGGGGGGTTGACGTATCTGTTGTGCTTGAGACGGTAAAAAATGCGATTCTTGCGGCGTATCGCAAAGACCATCCGGGAGTTGAGGTTGAGGAATATAGAGCTTCTCTTAATGAAAACACAGGAGAGACGCGTATCTTTCATAAAGATACCGATGTAACGCCCCCCGGTTTTGGTCGCATTGCCGCACAGACCGCTAAGCAGGTAATTCTTCAAAAAATTAGGGAAAAAGAAAAAGAAGCGATCCTCACCGACTATTCAACTCGTATGGGAACCATTATTAATGGCATGGTTCTGCGTTTTAGCGGTCCTAATGTCATTGTGGATATTGGTAAGGCAGAAGGTATTATGTCTCCTGCCGAACAGCTTCCTAATGAAAAGTATCGGCTTAACCAAAGGATCGCAGTGCATCTTCTGGAGATTAAAGAGGGAGCACGGGGTGGGGAAATTATGGTATCACGCGGAAGCAATGGCATTATGGAGGGACTTTTCAAAAGAGAGATTCCAGAGGTTGCCCAAGGAAGTGTTGTTATTAGGGCAATTGCCAGAGATCCGGGAAACAGATGTAAGGTTGCCGTATACACAGATCAATACGGAATCGATCCGGTAGGAAGCTGTGTTGGACAAAGAGGAGTGAGGGTTCAGGCGATCATTCAAGAATTTGGCGGAATTGAAAAGATAGATATCGTTCAATGGCAAGAAGATCCAAGAGCATATATCGCGGCGGCGCTTTCTCCGGCAAAGGATTTACGCGTTGAGATAGACGAAAAAGAGAAAACAGCCTGCGTATATGTTGAGGAAGATAAGCTTTCAATGGCAATCGGCAAAAACGGTGAAAACGCGCGTCTCGCATCAAAGCTTACCGGATACAGAATTGAGATAGAGCCTCAAAAGGCGCAAGAAGCAGAGTCCGCCAAGGCCGCAGACGCATAAGAAGAAAAGTAAAGAACCCGCAATGTTTTTTTAGGAAGGAAGCCTATGGGTAACATTAAAAAACAACAAGAGATTCATACGAACCAAAACAAAGAGATACCGCCGGTCATTGCCGTTTTAGGACATGTTGACCATGGAAAAACGTCTCTTCTTGACGTAATTCGGAAAACCAACATTGCGCAGAAAGAACATGGCGGTATTACTCAAAAAATTGGCACCTCGGCAATTGAGGTCAAGAGTGAGGGAAAAAGACGCAAAATTACCTTTATTGATACGCCCGGACATGAAGCGTTTGCGCTTATGAGAAAAAGAGGCGTTGCTGCTTGCGATATTAGTCTTTTGATAGTGTCCGCAAATGATGGGGTGATGCCTCAAACTAAAGAAGCGATTGCCCACATCCTTTCATCCAAGCTTCCCTTCATTGTGGTGATAACAAAATCTGATCTTCCTGAGTCCTCTCCCCAAAAAGTTATTCAACAGCTTGCAAAAGAGGGAGTGTTGGTAGACAGAAGCGGGGGCAACATTCCAGTTATTGAAGTATCAGCAAAAACAGGACATCACATAAAAGAACTTTTAGATCTTATTCTTTTGGTGTGGGACATGCATGAGAGAGAATCCTTGGGCGATAGTGGATTTAAAGGCATTATTATTGAATCCAGGAGAGATGCTGCGGTTGGTGCGGTTGCCAGTGTTATTATAAAAAATGGAACGATTCGTCCAAGAGATACTATTTATTGGAAAGGCGGGAGTTGTCGTATAAGAGGACTTATTAATGATCAAGGAAAGCAAATAACATCTGCACACATTGGCGAAGGGGTTGAGATATTAGGTTTTGAGACGTGCCCATCGGTAGGAGAAATCATTGGATTCAGCCCACCGCTTATAGAAAACGTAGTACAACAGAAAACATCCTCTGTTAGTGCAGAAGAGCATGCAAAAAAAAGTCTTTTTGGAAAAAAACAAGAAGAGCAACGTCTTGCGGTTATCCTGTGTGCGGATACAGAGGGGTCCCTTGAGGTAATCAAAGCATTGCTTCCTCCCGCTGTCTTTTTTGTCCTTGCGAAAACGGGAGAGATATCGAAAACGGATATCTTGCTTGCCAAATCATCTGCAGCAATTATCATAGGGTTTAATGCGGTTATACGAAATGACGCTTTGCATCTTGCTCGTATTGAAAAAGTGCTGGTAAAGAATTATGCAATTATGCATGAGCTTATTAAAGAGATGCAAGAAGCGATTGAAGGAAAAGAGCTTGCTATGGAAGAGCAAATTCTTGGCGTGTCAGCTGTTCTTGCCCGCTTTCCTTTTGAAAAAACGTTTGTATTGGGACTTCGCGTTAATGAAGGGAGAGTTGCCAAGGGTGATAAGGTACGCCTTGTACGAGGAGATGAAACTGTTGGAGAAAGCGTTATTACATCAATTCGCCAAGGAAAGGATTCCACCTCAAAGATTGAAAAAGGAAAAGAGTGCGGTATTATTATCTCTCCTTTTCTTGACTTTACTATAGGGGATATGTTATTATGCCATAATTGAAAAACGATATGGATAGTTTTACTTCACAACGAGTTCAGGAGCTTGTTTCAAAACACGAAGCAATAGCAATTGCTACCGGCACAAACCCAAATCTTGATAGCATGGCAGCTACCCTTTCACTTTACCTTGGGTTGTCCAAAATGGGGAAAAAGGTGAGCGTTGCTTGTCCTACGGATCCGCTTGTTGAGGTTTCTTCCCTTGTTGGAATTAATAGAGTAAAAAAGCAATTAGCGGGTGGGGCGGCAGATCTTGCGGTATCGTTTCCTTATCAAGAAGGTTCTATTGAAAAAGTTTCCTACACGCTTGAAAATGGCCGTTTAAATATTATCGTAAAGGCAGGATCATCCGGACTATATTTTTCAGAAAAAGACGTAACCTACACGCAGGCGGATAGCGCTCCCAAGCTCTTGCTTATTGTGGGAACTCCCCGATTAAGTGACTTAGGTCCTTTGTTTAACGCAGATACGCTTAAAGAAACCGTTATTGTTAATATCGACAATAAGAGCGAAAACCAGGGATTTGGAGAGGTTGTTTTAGTGTCCCCAGAATTTTCATCGGTGTCAGAACAGGTAGTTCGTCTTCTTCAATCGCTTGCAATAGATATTGACATAGACATGGCGCAAAATCTTTTGTCCGGCATTCATTTTGCAACAAGCAACTTTCAGCATCCCAAAACGAGCGCTTCCGCGTTTGAAATAGCAGGATTTCTGATGCGCAAAGGAGCAATTCGCAAAAAAGAAGAAAAAGCCGAAGGTCAAAAAGGATCCATAGACGCTCTCTTTACTCCTTCCCCCGCGCCCTCATTTTCTCAACCTTTCCGAGAGACTACTTCTTCTGTTGCACAAAAGCATGAAGCAGTAGAAGAAAAAGAAGCGCCTCCTGATTGGCTCACCCCTAAAATCTACAAAGGATCAACCATTGTATAAAGGGTTCTTGTGGGGAAAGCCTTTTTCGTGATATACTTATAAAATTATGCCACTTACCTCAATACAGAAGCAGGGTATTATTAAAGAGTACCAGACCGTTAAAGGCGATACGGGGAGTCCGGAGGTTCAAGTGGCGCTTCTTACGGGGCGCATCGATCGACTAACGGATCATCTCAAAACGCATGCGCATGATGTGCATAGCAGAAGAGGACTTCTCTCTATGATTGCAAAACGCAGACGCCTTTTGAATTTTTTGGAAAAGATAGATAAGACACGAGTCACCGTTATAGCAAAAAAGATTGGACTCGCCGCATAATATCTCCTATGAAACACACGGTATCATCCATTGAAATTTGCCAAAAAACACTTACTCTTGAAACAGGAACGCTTGCTTCTCAGGCAACTGCATCTGTTTTAGGAAGATTGGGAGACACCATGGTGCTTGCAACGGTTGTTGCGGGATCAAAACGAGAAGATCTGGGATATTTTCCCCTCTTCGTTGAATACATTGAGCGGTTATATGCGGGGGGAAGAATTAAAGGAAGCAGATGGGTTAAGAGAGAAGGAAGGCCATCTGATGATGCGATTTTGACCGCCCGGCTCATTGATCGTTCAATCCGTCCTTTGTTTCCCAAAGAATACGTCAATGAAGTTCAAGTGGTAGTTACGGTTCTTTCTGTTGATGGAGAAAATAACCCCGACATTCTTTCGATCGTTACGGTATCCGCCGCACTTACGCTTTCGGGGATCCCATGGAATGGTCCGGTAGGGAGCGTAAGGATGGGTTTTCTCAAAGAAGGAGATATCTCCGTCAAAGAACAAGGACAAAATCAGCAGGAATTTCTCATTAATCCGCGAACTGCAGAGCTTGAATTTTCAGAGCTTGACATGGTGGTTTCTCAGACACAAGAAAAAACTCTTATGATTGAAGCAGGTGCCAGTGAGATATCAGAAGAGATTCTTGTGCAGGCAGCAACAAGAGCGCATAAAGAAAACAAAACGATTATTGCATTTATCCAAGATTTTGTAAAAAAAGCAGGAGCTCCTCAAAGACGGACGGTTGAAAAAGACGAACAGTTTCAAACGCTTATAAATATTATTGAAAAGACATACAAGGATGAAATCGTATCGCTTATTAAGACGCGCGCAACCCACGAATCAAGCGGAGGGGGAGAACTTCAAGAACTTATTGATAAGATTTCTGCCGATGAAAACACGGTTTCGCAACAGGAAGGAATTGATAAGAAAAAAGTGGCGAAAGTGGTAGAGCACATTCTTTTCAAAGGGATACGGGAGCTTATTTTAACAAAACAAGTGCGCCCGGATGGAAGAAAAATAGATGAAATCCGCCCGATTTCGGGGGCAGTATCCGTTCTTCCGCGTACTCACGGATCCGCGCTATTTCAAAGAGGAGACACGCAGGCGCTTACCGTTGTAACGCTTGGGTCTCCGAGAATGGAGCAGCTTATTGAGGGTCCGGAAGGAGAAGAGGTAAAGCGCTATATTCATCATTACTCCATGCCCCCTTATTCCGTAGGAGAAGTAGGAAGAATGGGTGTTCCCTCAAGACGAGAAATAGGTCATGGCGCGCTTGCGGAACGAGCTCTTCTTGCGGTGATTCCAAAACAAGAAACGTTTCCCTATACCGTTCGTGTTGTCTCGGAAATATTATCCTCCAATGGTTCAACATCAATGGCCTCCGCGTGCGGTTCAACGCTTGCTTTGATGGATGCGGGGGTTCCTATTAAAGCTCCGGTTGCGGGAATCGCAATGGGGATGATGTCAGACGAAAAGAAATACGTAATTCTTTCGGATATCATTGGACTTGAGGATTTTTCTGGAGACATGGATTTCAAAGCGGCGGGCACCGAAAAGGGGGTATGCGCAATTCAGCTTGACGTAAAAACGCCGGTAACCATACAACAGATTGAAGAAACGCTTAAAAAAGCAAAGATAGGCAGACTTCATATATTGAAAAAAATGCTTGAAGTTTTGCCACAAGCGCGAGATCGGGTATCCACGTATGCGCCAAAAATTGAAGTAGTTCGCGTTCCGGTGGAAAAAATAGGAGAAGTTATTGGGCCGGGAGGAAAAGTTATCCGGGGGATTATGGCAGGAACAAGCACGACAATTGACGTAGAAGATGATGGTTCGGTCACCGTTTCCGGTAAAAGTGAAGAGGACGTCCGGAAAGCGGCGGATTGGATAAAAAACCTCACCAGAGACGTTGGCGTGGGAGAAGTATTTGAGGGAACGGTTAAGCGCATGCTTCCTTTTGGAGCCTTTGTAGAAATTCTTCCTGGGAAAGAAGGATTGGTGCACGTCTCTCAAATGTCAAACAATTTTGTCAAAAGCCCACAGGATGTTGTTTCCATTGGAGATAAGGTAAAAGTGAAGGTTATTGAACGAGACGAGCAAGGAAGAATAAATCTTTCTATGCTTCTTGAGGGACGTTCTCCCCAACAGAATCCTCAGACAACAGAACGTCGTCCTCACCCTCTTTCCATGCAATTTCAAAGAGAGAGATCTGGACGAACCAACAATAGGATTGGTGGTCGTCCTTCTCCTCGTCGTTCTTCTCGCTATTAACACAGATAGATTCTTTGAGACAGTAGTGTTATAGTAATACTGTAGGGCTTTTTCTATGAACGAAACCGTATCGATTATTCCTCTTGGAGGTGTTGGAGATGTAACCCGCAATATGTATCTCTATGAATACGGAGAATTTGTTCTTATTGTTGATTGTGGTTTGGGGTTTGCGGATGAGACCATGACGGGTGTTGATCTTTTGCTTCCCGACATATCGTATCTTCTTTCTTCAAAAAAGAAGATAGTGGGGATGCTTTTAACGCATGGACATGAAGATCACATAGGAGCGCTCCCTTTTATTCTTCCTCAGCTTCCAAGCATTCCGATTTTCGCAAGTCCTCTTACCGCAGCGTTTGCCAATGAAAAACTTAAGGAATTTAAACTCAATAATCGAGTAGTGTCTGTTCCCTTTGATTCAGCGGAAAAAACGCTTGGTCCTTTTTCCGCCACGTTCATTCGAGTAACGCATTCTGTTCCGGATACCGCGCATATCTTTTTGCGCACTCCCGTTGGCAATTTCTATCACGGATCTGATTTCAAATTTGATCTTACGCCGTATGATAAAAAACCTTCGGAGCTACAGCGCATCGTTGAATATGCAAAAAAAGGCGTTGTGTGTCTTTTGTCCGATTGCCTTCGTTCCGAAGTTGAAGGATCAACGCCCTCAGAGCTTTCTCTTGGAGAGAGTTTTGAAAAAGAAATGCAAGCTTGCAAGGGGCGATTCATAGTGACAACCTATTCGTCTAACATTTCCCGTCTCAACCAGGCAATTAAGATAGGAGAGCGTCTCAACAGAAAGGTATGCTTTGTTGGTCGTTCTCTTATGAAAGCAAAAGGAGTGGCAAGTAGAATAGGATATATGAATCTTGCCAGGGGACAGGAAATTTCTATTGATAAAATACGTCAATATAAGCCTCAAGAAGTTCTTTTAATCGTTGCGGGAAGCCAGGGTCAACAGAATTCGGCGCTCACCCGTATTGCGTATGGCGAGCACTCCGACATAACGCTTAATGAAAACGATGTAGTAGTATTTTCTGCCGATTCAATCCCAGGAAATGAGATTGCGATAAACGCGCTTATTGATGAGATTGCGCGTAAAGGAACAAAAGTCATATATTCTGGTCTTGCGGATAGTTTTCATGTGTCAGGTCACGGAGCGTCAAATGAGCTTATGCTTCTTGCTTCCCTAACGCGCCCATCCTATTTTTTGCCCATCGGAGGAACGTTTCGTCAAATGGTTGCCTACAGAGGACTTATTGAAAAGCTTGGATATGCAAAAGACCGCGTACTACTAGTTGAAAACGGTCAAGAGATACAGTTTAATCGAGGTAAAGCACTGCTTGGCAAGAAGCTTCCTCTAAAGACGGTGTATGTGGATGAGATTACCGGAGAAGAGGTTGAGCACTTTGTAGTAAGAGACAGACAAAAGTTATCAAAAGATGGAATCGCAATTGTAATGGTTGAGATTTCAAGGGAGAACGGACGAATAGTGGGAACCCCGGATGTTGTTGCGCGAGGAATACCACCTTCTGATGTTCAAATATTTCGTCTTAAACTGACGGATGCGTTGCAAACAGTGTTTAGGGAAAGAAGAGGAGATAGCGGATGGTTTCATGCAAAAAAACGTATCGGAGAGATAAGCGAGCGGCTTATGTTCAGTGCGTTAAACAGAGAGCCTTTGATTCTTCCTATTGTAGTTGAGGTATAATACAGGTATGCCCAGGAGATACCGAAAAAGAAGTCTTCGCGTAAAACTTAAAAAAGAAACCGTTTACAATGTCTTTGCGTTTGGATTCTTGATTGGCGGAGCTCTTCTCTTGCTCTCATTTTTCAATAACGAGGGCACATTTCTTATTATTAAAGATACGCTTGATGAATACTTTGGAGCTGGAGCTCTTCTTTTTCCCGTAACACTTATTTTAGCAGGGTTTCTTTTTTTGAAACTTCGTTTTCCTCTTTCCCGGCCCAACGTAGTTCTTGGTTTCATCCTGCTCTTTGTATCGGTAATAGGACTATTGAAAGCTGGTATTGTGGGAAGACTATTATTTGATACCTTTCAGGAGGTTCTTACTCCGTTAGGAAGCATGTTGGTGTTTTTTGCGGGTTTGGTAGTGGGCGTTATTGTGTTGTTTGATACCTCTGTTGATGAAATCATGCAGGGGATAAGTATTGTTTATAAAATAACTACCCGGCTTATTCCCAAACGCCTACTTTCTTCTCTTTTTAAGACAAAAAAACCTCTTGTGGTTAGAGACACACCCATGACTATTAATAAGGGTGCGCTGTCTCGAGATGGTTCTTCTATGCTAGCTGATTCCGCAATCAAGATACAAACCCGCAAAGAACCGGAAATTCTGTCAGAAAAATTAGTAAGCAACTTCCCTGCTGACAACAAGGGGGAAATATGGGAATATCCTCCTTTGTCCTTGCTTTCTGACATTACGGGGCAAAAAGCAGATCGGGGAGATATCAAGCGTATTGCAAGCGTTATCGAAAAAACATTATCCAGTTTTAGCATTAAAGCTCAAGTTGTTGAGGTTAATCTTGGTCCTGCGGTTACTCAATATGCGCTTGAAATTGCCCTTGGAACCAAAGTCTCCCGCATTACCGCCCTTTCCAATGATCTTGCTCTTGCAACGGAAGCTCCAACAGGACAAATTCGCATAGAAGCTCCTATTCCGGGCAGAGGACTTGTGGGTATTGAAATTCCGAACAGATCTCTTGAGGTAGTGACCTTAAAGACAATTCTCTCATCATCCATCATGCAAAAAAACAGATCCAAACTGGTTGCAGCCCTCGGCCTTGATGTATCCGGAAATCCGTTGGTTGCTGACGTTGCGAGAATGCCACATGTTCTTATTGCCGGAACTACCGGATCAGGAAAATCGGTTCTTATCAATTCATTTATTTGCTCTCTTCTCTTTAGGGGATCTCCTCAGGAGGTAAAACTTATCCTCGTTGATCCAAAGCGCGTCGAGTTTACCGCTTTCAATGGCATTCCCCATCTTCTTACTCCGGTTATTGTAGAACAAGCAAAGATTCTCTCGGCGCTCCGATGGGCAATGGGAGAAATGGATAGAAGATATAAATTATTTGCAGAACAAGGTGTTAAAAACATCGATGCGTATAATGAGCTTTCTGGATTTCAAGCGCTTCCCTACATAGTCATTATTATTGATGAGCTTGCGGATCTTATGATGTTTGCTCCTGTTGAGGTTGAAGACGCGATTGCGCGTCTTGCGCAAATGGCGCGCGCAACAGGAATCCATTTAGTGATTGCGACACAGAGGCCATCGGTAAACGTTATTACCGGTCTTATTAAGGCAAATATTCCTTGTCGGATCGCGTTTAACGTTTCATCCATGATTGACTCTCGGGTAATCATTGATGTGCCTGGGGCAGAGAAGCTTTTAGGACGGGGAGATATGTTGTATATTCCTCCGGATCAAGCAAAACCAACTCGTATTCAAGGAACATACGTATCCGAAAAAGAAGTTAAAAAACTCGTTGACTACCTTAAGGCAAAAGGGGTTCCTCTGGAATATACAGAAGAAGTTACCGCCCAAGCGATTCCGGTGAAACGGGGAGGCGGCGCAGCTTCTTCTCCAACGGACGTACGAGATCCTTTATTTGAAGAGGCTATTCGGGTAGTATGTCAACACGATAGAGCGTCGGCATCTCTTTTACAAAGAAGACTGTCTGTTGGATATTCTCGTGCGGCGAGGATTATAGATCAACTTGAAGAAGTTGGTATTGTGAGCCCCGGAGAAGGATCTAAACCGAGAGATGTTCTTGTTCAAAACGCGCAAGATTTTCTCAATAATCTTCAACAGAGACAATAAGAATAGGTACTCTTTCTGTATGATTCGACTTGGCCAACGACTTCGTGAAGTCCGCATCGGAAAAGGAATAAGCCTTGAAGAAGTTTCTCGAGCAACAAAAATCAAAATAGCCTTTTTATCGGCAATTGAGGACGGTATGTATGAGAAGCTTCCATCAAGTTCTTACGCGCAGGGATTTGTAAAAAACTACGCTCAATTCCTGGGGTTCTCGGAGCGGGAAGCAATGGCTCTCTTTCGCCGTGAATTCGACGAAAAAAGAATATTTAAAGTGTTGCCGGATGGACTTGTCAGTCCCCACGAATTCCACCCGTCAAAACGCATTTTTCAACAAACGACAATAATTGTCCTATCTGTTTTTGTAGTTCTTATTGGTTATATTTTTTTTCAAAATCGGTACGTATTTATCAATCCTCCCCTTGAAGTAATTACGCCAATTGAAAATGCAGTTCTTGACACAACGCGGGTTATGGTTTCAGGAAGAACGGATCAGAATGCGAGCGTGTTCGTAAATGGAGAACCCGCATTTATTGACAAAGATGGTTCTTTTCAAAAAAATGTGACATTTTTTTCCGGCAAAGAGACTCTTGAGGTTACGGCGGTAAATCGTTTTGGGAAAGAAACAAAAGTGAAAAGACACATAGAAATAAAAGAATAAATTCTTGGTTTTGATCAAAAATAAGAGAGGAATTTCCTAGGTGCCAAGCTAATCCACCTCCCAGGTGAACTATTCATATTCAAAAAGACAAGTTGACAGAATTGACAGAAAATGCGATT
>MFOZ01000004.1 GCA_001784055.1 Candidatus Levybacteria bacterium RIFCSPLOWO2_01_FULL_42_15
AGAACTTCAAAAAAGCAATATCTTTATCTCCTTACAGCGCTAGCGGATATATCATGCTGGCACGGGCATATCTGGAACTTAAAAAGTATGACGATGCAGTGAGTTTTTTGAATCAGGCACTGGAACTCGAATCAAACGATGCTGCAGATGAAATTGGAATTTATGAGGATCTTGGGAGAACTTTTGATGCAAAAGGAGACGAGCAGGAAGCAATTTTAATGTATAATAAGGGTCTGGAGCTTGCAATAAAAATTCAGGATAAAAACCAGCTACATTTCCTTTATGATGACTTAGGTTTGGCTTATCTGGAAACAAACAGATTTGATCTAGCAATAGAGTATTTTCAGAAGGCAATAGAGCAAAACCGCACCAGTTCAGTTTCGTTTATTAACTTAGGCGAGACATATCGAAGGAAGGGCTTATTAGATCAAGCTATTGTCCAGTATCAACAGGCAATTAAGGTCGATCCAAAGAATGCACTTGCACATAATAATCTCGGTTACGCTTACGCACTCCAGAATAGAATAAATGAAGCAGTTGCTGAGTTTAAAAAAGCCTTGGGAATTGATCCAGACCTTAAAATCGCAGAAGAGAACCTTCAAAATTATCAGAATCGAAAATAGAAGGTAAATAGGATGTGTCAAGCTATTCAACCTCGAAGGTGTACATGAAGGTGTACATGATCCGCTTACTATATTAACTAACACCTCCGAGGTGATTGTCGGTGATTGCCACACTTGACAGCCTCAAAGGTGAAAAAATTAAGGTATGGATTGAGATAGCTGTTGAGGTTTTAGTTGTTTGTCTGGAGGCGTTGTTTCTTGCCTTAAGTGTTCTTGTTTTGAATGGTTATATCTATAGATATCTGCAACTGCGGCAAGATAAGAAGCGGCCATAAATACAATTTCCCCCGTGGTCTTCCAAAACTCTCTCCGATTGGTAATCTGCGCTTCCCGTTCCATTCACATCATTTTACCACATCAAGGCTCTGATTGATCGCTGTCATTTCTTAGCGTATAATGGAGATTCGATCAATATGGACAAAATTATCATCAAGGGAGCCAGAGAGCACAATCTTAAAAACATAAACGTTGAAATACCCAAGAATAAATTAGTAGTATTTACCGGTTTATCAGGCAGCGGAAAATCATCTCTTGCGTTTGACACCATCTATGCCGAGGGACAAAGAAGGTATGTAGAAAGCCTTTCTTCCTACGCGCGGCAATTCTTGGGGGTTATGAAGAAACCGGATGTGGATCTTATTGAAGGGCTTTCTCCCGCAATTTCCATTGACCAAAAAGGAACATCTCACAATCCCCGTTCAACCGTGGGGACGGTGACGGAAATTTACGATTATCTGCGTCTTCTGTTTGCCCGCGTGGGGCATCCTCACTGTCCTGCCTGCGGAAAAGAGATTTCCCATCTTTCCAAAGAGCAAATCGCTTCCCAAATCACGTCCCTTGCAACGGCCCATGGGACGAGAATCTTAATTATTGCTCCTTTGGTAAAAGACAGAAAAGGAGAGTACCAAGATCTTTTTACCGACCTTAGAAAACGGGGATATAAGACGGTGAGAATAGACGGATCCATATATTCTCTGAACGAACCGTTTGTGCTCATAAAAACAAATAAGCACACCATTGATGTTGTTGTTGACAAAATCGTTCTTACCAAAAAAACAGATGCGTCCCGTATTCTCTCAAGCGTTGAGCAATCCCTTAAGCTGGGAAACGGAGAAATTATTGTTGCCCGCGTAAAAGACGCTGGATTTTCTATGCCGGAGTTCCCCAAAAAAATGGAGGATGCACTTCTTTCCGAAAAATTCGCATGCCCCACCTGCAATATTTCTCTTCCGGAAATTGAACCCCGCTTGTTTTCATTCAATACACCTCACGGCGCATGTCCTTCCTGCAACGGCTTGGGCACGGTACTTTCCGTTGATAAAGAGCTTATATTCAACAATAACCTCTCTATGAACGAGGGCGGCATTTTGCCGTTTCCCCGCATTTCTACTCAAGATACCTGGCTTTGCCGAACTTTCAGGACGTTTTGTGAGGAAAATAACATTTCGCTTGCAACAAGGTTTGAATTTCTCCCGCAGAAGAAAAAGGACATGCTTTATGCAGGCACGGGAGAACGATTATATGAGGTTATTGGGAAAAACCGGTGGGGGAGAACAACGAGCATTTTTGAACCATTCAAAGGATTCGCTCACGAGTTGAGGACGCGATATGAAAATGCTGAGTCATTGTTTATGAAGTCGCAAATGGAAAAGTTTATGCGCTATGAAGTGTGCGTATCCTGCAGCGGATCACGCCTTAAAAAAGAAGCCCTTTCGGTAAGCATTAACGGAAAATCTATTATTGAGGTTTGCAACCTTTCTATTGATCAGACAAGAACCTTTATTGAATCTCTTACGTCTCTTTCGGAAAGAGAAAAAGAAATAGGGAAAATTGTCCTTCGGGAAATACGACAGCGCCTTACATTTCTTATTGACGTGGGGCTTGAATATCTCAATCTTAGTCGGGGAGCACAAACGCTGTCGGGAGGGGAAGCACAGAGAATTCGGCTTGCCTCCCAGATAGGAAGTGGACTCACCGGAGTACTTTATGTTCTTGATGAACCCTCAATCGGGCTTCATCAAAAAGACAACGCAAAGCTTATAGAAACGCTTAAAAAACTTAGGGATCTTCAAAATACCGTGCTGGTAGTGGAGCATGATCAAGAAACAATGGAAAATGCCGATTATTTGCTTGATTTTGGTCCGGGAGCAGGAGAGCAAGGAGGATCAATTATCTCATCCGGAACCCCAAGTGAAATAAAAAAAGACCCTCAGTCAATTACCGGAGCGTACTTATCCGGCAAAAAAACAATCAAGATTGTGCAAATTCTTAAGAAAGAGAGTGCGATGCAGGAAAATATTGTGATAATAGGAGCATCGGAACACAATTTAAAAAATATAACCGTAACGTTTCCTCTTAAGAAATTTATTGTCGTAACAGGGGTATCGGGAAGTGGAAAGTCAACTCTGGTAGCTGATATTTTCTACCATGCCCTCATGAGGAAGAAGAACCCCTTTCACCGGGAAAAACCGGGAGCGCATCAAAGCTCAAGCGGAGATGAGTTTGTAAAAAATGTCTATCTTATAGATCAATCGGCAATTGGGAGAACGCCAAGAAGCAATCCCGCAACTTATACGGGATGCTTTACTTATATCAGAGCGCTTTTTGCCCAAACTAAGGAAGCGCGACTCAAAGGATACGGTCCGGGACGATTTTCCTTTAACGTAAAAGGGGGAAGATGTGAGGCGTGCCAAGGAGAAGGCCAAATAAAAATAGGAATGCAGTTTTTGCCGGATGTGTACGTAACATGCGAAGTATGCTTGGGGCTTCAATATAATAGCGAGGCGCTGGGAGTTCATTTCAACGGAAAGACAATTGCGGACGTTCTTGCCATGAGTGTTGCTACAGCCTATGAATTTTTTCAGTACGCTCCGGGCTTGTCCCATAAACTGCTAACCCTTAATGACGTTGGTTTATCATACATCAAACTAGGCCAACCCGCGCCGACTCTTTCAGGAGGAGAGGCGCAAAGAGTAAAGCTTGCAACAGAATTGTCCAAAAAAGGTATGGACGCAGTTTACTTGCTTGATGAACCAACAATGGGATTGCATTTTGCAGATTTGCAAAAACTTCTTTTGGTCCTGCGAAGACTGGTTGATAATGGCAATACCGTTATTGTCATAGAGCATAATCTTGATGTTATTAAAAACGCCGACTACATCATTGATTTAGGCCCGGAAGGGGGAGACGGAGGAGGATCAGTTGTTGCTTCCGGATCCCCGCAGGAAATAGCAAAAAATCCACACTCTTACACCGGACAATTTCTCAAAAAAGTTTTATGATAGGATGAACCTATGAGATTCTTATCAAGGATTTTCTTGTTTTCAATTTTCTACCTTCTATTTTCTACCTTCTATTCGATACCTTCTTTTGCCTCTGAAAATTTTTCAACGTCCTATGAGGTTACGTATGATGTTTTACCCAGTAGCGTTACCAACGTAAAATTTGACGTACGGCTCACCAACAGAACCAGCCAATACTATGCCTCTTCTTATAAAATTGAGTTGGGTTTTGAAGATTTTAGAAACGTTAAAGCCTTTGATGAAGACGGAACAATCACTCCCAACATAACCAAACATTCAAAAGGAAGCACTGTAGATCTTGTTTTTAACAAACGGGTGGTTGGACTCAACAATACGCTTTCTTTTAACATTTCTTTAGAAAGTAGCGAGATTGCTAAAAAACTTGGGAATATTTGGGAAATAAATATACCCGGAATTGCCAACCAAGATGATTTTTCCCAGTTTGACGTTGTTGTTAAGGTGCCTCCGTCGCTTGGAGTACCCACCTATATTAAGCCATACGTCATCCCACAGGGGCTATCTCAAGACACCATTAAATTCACCAAAGAACAACTTGGTAAATCAGGCATCTCCATCTCTTACGGATCTAGACAGATTTATGAATTTACGCTCTCCTATCATCTTAAAAACTCTAATGTTATCCCTGTTCAAACAGAAATTGCGATCCCACCAACTACCAATTATCAGGAGGTTGCGATTGAAGAGATAACGCCAAAACCGGAAAACGTGGTAAAAGACGCGGACGGAAACTGGCTCGCCCGCTATTTTCTCTATCCTTCAGAGCGAAAAGATGTGACGGTAAAAGGAAAAGCGTATGTCTCCCTTTATCCCAAAAAACAGGAAATATCGGATGCGGATCTTAAGCGCTATCTTGAAGAAAAACCCTATTGGGAGACATCAAATGCCAAAATAAAAGAACTCGCAAAAACGCTTAAAACCCCTCAGGCAATTTATTCCTATGTAGTAAATGAGCTAACATACGATTTTTCTCGCGTTGAAACAAGTAAGCCACGCCTTGGCGCCTCAGAGGTGCTAAAACAGCCTTATTCTGCGGTTTGTCTTGAGTTTACGGACCTTTTTATCGCAATCGCAAGAAGTGCTGGGATTCCCGCTCGAGAAGTAAACGGGTTTGCCTACACGGAGAACGCAAGGCAAAGACCCCTCTCTTTGGTGAAAGACGTTTTGCATGCGTGGCCCGAGTATTACGATTATGAAAAGCAGACATGGGTCATGATTGACCCTACGTGGGGAAACACCACCGGAGGAGTTGACTATTTCTATACGCTGGATTTTGACCATTTTGCGTTTGTGATAAAGGGTGATAGCAGTGAATACCCCATACCCGCAGGAGGGTACAAGCTTAAGGGAGAAGAAGATAAAAAAGATGTGTATGTCGCATTTGGAACACAAGTACCATCACTCTCTCCTCAATACAGCTTTAACGTGGATATTCCCAATAACGCTTTCTCAGCAGTCTTTCTATCCGGATCAATTAACGTAGAGAATGCCGGTGCCGTTCTTTTGCCCCCCAAATCTATCACTGTTGAGTCTTCATATCTTCTGCCAAAATCCCAGACAATATTGTTTGAAGAAATTCCACCCTTTGGCAAGTCCCGGATTTCTTTTGGGTTTAAAAAAACTCCTCTTTTGACAAATAAACGAGTGAGCATTACAATTACCTCCGATCAATCAATCGTCAAAAAAACCGTATTCATAACTCCCTTTGCTCTTAATAAGACAACGCTTATTATTCTAGGAGGTGTTATTTTTGGAATTCTTACGATCATCATATCAATCATTGCCACAAGAACCTGGTATTTATCAGTTTTTAGACAAAAACCGTAATATTCTTTATGTGGGAAAAGCAAAAAACCTCAAAAAGCGCGTTTCTTCTTACTTCCGCAAAAATACGCGTCTTTTAGAAAAAACAGCGATTCTTGTTGCCCAAACCGAGCACATCAAGGCTGTTCCTGTTGAGTCCGAAATTGAAGCTCTTCTTCTTGAGGTAAATTTGATTAAAAAAAACAAACCCAAATATAACATCCTATTTACCGATTCAAAATCATACCCTTCTATTAAAATCACAAAAGAGGAGTATCCAAAGATTCTTGTTGTAAGAAAAACAGATGATAAAAAAGCCGTTTATTTTGGGCCGTTTCCAAGCGCTCCTCAAATAAAAAGCGTAGTTACTATGTTGCGAAAAATCTTTCCCTATCAGTCTGTTGTAAACCATCCAAAGCGTTTTTGCCTTTATTATTATTTAGATTTATGCCCATGCCCGCCAATGTTTATTGCTGAAGCAGAGAAAAAGGAATACAAAAAATCCGTTCTGTATATCACGTCTTTCTTAAAAGGAAAGTGCAAACGCGTCCTGTCGGCTCTTAAGAAAGAACGAAAACGCAAGGCAGAACAAGAACTATTTGAAGAGGCGTCCAGAATCCAAAAACAGATTGAGGCAATACAATACATTACATCAGCCGTCCACAAGCCGTTTGAATACGAAACAAATCCAAATCTCCATGTTGATTTGCGAAAAGAAGAGACGGATGCGCTCCTCGCGCTGTTGCAAAAAAACGGCGTTGGTATTGATAGTTTGGCAAGAATTGAATGCTTTGACATCTCAACGCTTTCCGGAATATTTTCTACGGGAGGAATGGTGGTGTTTGTTGAAGGAAAAAAGAATCCCTTATCATACAAACGGTTTCGGATAAAAAGAGAGCAGGAAACTCAAAAACCAAACGACTTTGCTATGATGGAAGAAGTTCTTCGGAGAAGAATTAAACATACCGAATGGCCTTTTCCCAACTTAATAATTGTTGATGGAGGAAAAGGCCAAGTATCAAGTGCATTAAGCGTTTTAAAAGATGCAAATAAAAAGATTCCTATCATTGGGCTTGCAAAAAGAGAAGAAACTATCATTACCAGTGATTTTAGGCAAGTCTTGGTTCCTAAAAATACTCCTTCGTTTAGATTGATCACGCGTATTCGTGATGAGACGCACCGTTTTGCCATAACGTATCACAGGAAACTACGGAGCAAAGCCTTTCTCGGAACATACGCTTAGCTTCTTGTTACGTTGTATCGATACGGGAAATAGAGAAACGACGCGGGAGCATCGTCCAAAAAATATTTAAGAAAATCCGCATATATCTTTTTTCTTTCCTCACTATTAATGGTTTTTCTTCCGTCCTCCAAAAGCTTATCTATTCTCAGATTTTTGTAACGGGTAATGTTATTGTCTTGATTTGAATGCCAAAGGGTGTATTGATCAGGATCATTCGGTACGTTAAAATCTCCTAAAAATATTTGAAACTGAGAGGGAATGTTATCAACTGTTTCAATTTTTGTTTCAATCCCAATTCGCTTCCACGCTTCAGCCACTTGACGGGCTGCTTCTTGATACTTTGGTAATGTTTTTAACTCAAGTACTATTTGGGGAGAGGATGTCGCAACCGCAGATGCCTCAAGCAAAACGCGAGCACGGTCAACATCTTCTTCGGGTTCGTTTACCGATTTTTGATACGCCCAAAGTTTTTTGGGGAAGGGAACGAACGACCGTTCTCCAAAGGAAAATGAGCTTGGTAGCGCGTATGACATGCCTTGACGAAGCCTCTTGTCGGAAAGCACTTGATCCTGCGTGTTATAAAAAAGGGAAACCAATTTTGAATAATCAACAAACTGCTCAACAACAATGCCTTTGAAGGCAGATATGCTCGTATCTTTAAATCCAAGATGAGGAAGACCCCTTGCTTTTTGAATTTCTCCCAATACAAAAGCAAGCTTAAGAGCATCCTCTGTTGAGTAAAACTCGTATTTTTTAACTACGTAAGGATTTGTTTTTGAGGAAAGGATAATGGATTTTACAAAATTTCCATTCAGCTGAATATCTTTTATTCGATAGTTGCCAACCCCAACAAATCCTTTTTTAAAAAATGGCTTTGAAACTGTTGTAAGAAAAGGCGCGTAAGACTCTTTGAGCTTAAAAGAGATGGTATAATCGTCCTTTCGCTCAACCGTTACGTCTTTAAACTCGTAACGAATATCTTCAGCAGTAAGAGGAAATCCGTCTGCAAATGTTACCCCCTTTTTTAGAAAGAACACGTACTCTTTGTCATCATCTTCAACCTTCCATGAAGATGCAATGCGTGGAATAATAGTCCCATCATCAAGTTTTGAAGTGAGACCCTGACCAACATCGTCCAGGACAGCCTGGGGGAGCGTGTTGGTTGTAAATACCCCGGAAAAACCAATAATTTCTCTCGACCCCACCGGTATTTTGTGATAAAAGTAAGGGAAAACCAAGCGCAAACCAAAGAAAACCAATATTCCGAACGCAAAAAACAAAAGAATTGTTTTCCCAAAACGTCTGATATATTCCTTTATTAACCAGTACAGGAATCGTTTTCTGAATATTGCCATACGTTGTTAAGAAGCGGCGGAAAGAAGGGCAATCGACAGGATCCCAAAAATGGCGGCAAGAATAACCGTAAACCAAAACAAAATTTTCTCCAGGCTTCTTCTGCTTCTGTAAAATTCTCCTCCGCCCCCAAATGTTGTTGAAAGCCCGCTTCCCTGACTCTGCAAAAGAATAACGCCAATAAGAATTGCGGAAACAATCAACTGCAACACAATAAGAATAGCCATAAGGGGATTATATGATGTCCGTAATAGTTTTTGCAAGCTTAGACGAGCTGTGGTAGAGAGGAAACTTCTCATCAACCAAATCACGTAAAAATAGAGAGATGCCGTATTTCTTAAAACCTTGCGTGTCTTCAGAGCGAACGTAATGATAATGGTATTTTCGGGGGATAGAAATGCTATGGTTATTATTAACGATAACGATCTTAAACGGAAACGCTCCAAGATGCTTTTCTACTGCTTTTATATAGTCAATTGCGTCATACCCTTTTGTTTCAAAGGGCTTGTTAGCAACATTGATAACAAATACTTTTTTTGCGGAAGACTTAAAAAGCGCGTTGCGAATGTTTTTAACAATGAGAACGGGAAGAATGGTAGTATAAAGATCACCGGGTCCTGCTATAACAACGTCCGCGCCAAGAATTGCTTCTATTGCTTTTTTTTGGGCTGTCGCGTCTCTTGGATGAAGCTTAACCGACTCAAGCACGCGCTGCCCATTGTAGCGTCCCAAATCAATTGACTCTTCTCCCACAATTTCCTTTCCTTCAACCGTTATCGCCGAAATGCTCACTTGCGTATCCGTTGCGGGAATAAACTCGCCTTCAATGGCAAACAAAGCCTGAAATTTACCAATAGCCTCATCAAACGTTTGAGAGTCCTTGATAAGACCGGCCATAATAAGGTTCCCAAGCTTATGACCTGATAACTGCGTATCTTTGCCATACCTGTTTCCCGGGAATCGGTAGGTGAGAAGAGAGGGAAGAAACGCGTGTTTTCCTTTATAAAAAGCAGCCATGCAAGAAACAAGATCTCCCGGAGGAAACATATTAAAAAGCCTTCGCAATCTTCCTGACGATCCACCCTCATCAGCCATGGAAATAATGACGGAAACATTTGCAAAGTAGGTCTTTATGCCGCGGATAAGGTTTACCGTTCCAATTCCTCCTCCAAGACAAACAATGCGAGTGTCTTTTTTCATCTTTTAATGACCCATCTGATTGCCCAAATGTAGAGCGAGAGCACTATGGAAGACACTACATAGGCAAAAAACGTGTTAAACGATGTCGATGGGATACTAAAGCCGGCAAAGGATGCGCCATAGAAAGCAAAAGCGGATATCTCAATTTGAGGAAGGACAATGGTAAGTACGTACAGAATCATGGCGTTAATAATGAAAGAAAAAGATCCAAATGAAAGGAAAAATAAAGGGAGAGTTATGATGCGAAGAACCGGCCGAAGAAGAATAAACAAAAGAGCAAGAATTACTCCTGCCAATAAAAATGTGGTGATACCGCCAGAAATACGAACGCCCGAGAGCGTCAGGCTTACAAAATAGAGAGACAGGGAATAAATTGCTGTATCTTTAATCAACTGATTCATAAAGGTTATCACATAGTAACAAATAGACGTTTTATCTGTCAATTGATACATTCGACGGCTCAGTATCAACCCTGAGCATACCCCGGGCTTCAGACAGGGGAGTCGAATGGGTTGATTTCTCTTGTAAACACGATTGATATGAGGTATGCTTCTAAGAGCGCTATGGATACCATTATTTGTCCCCACTGCAAAAAAAGCTTTGAACTTTCCCAGGTAATAATTCATGCGCTTCAGGAAGCAGCGGAGCTCAAACAAAAAGCAGTGTTTGAAAAAGAAAAAGCAGGGATTCAACTCAAAGCAGAGGAAAAAATAAAAAAAGAGCTTGAATTGCGCAAATCAACAAATCAAAAACTTGAAAATCAGCTAATCAGCTTAAAAAAAGCTCAGGAAGAAAATGAAAGAAAAAGGAAAGAAGAGAGCGAAAAAATCAAATTAGATGCTCAAAAAAAAGCAGAAGAAGACCAACGCTTAAAACTGAGAGAGAAAGATTTACAACTCGAGCAGGCCCGCAAAGTCAATGACGAACTAAAAAGAAAACTCGATGAAGGATCTCAGCAACGACAGGGAGAAGCAATGGAACTTGATTTGGAAGAAAATCTTGCGTCAACCTTCCGTTATGATGAGTTCTTGCCGGTTCCCAAAGGCATTACCGGAGGAGATATTATTCAGATTGTGCGAAATAAATTCGGCAGTACGGCCGGTTCGATTCTATGGGAAGCAAAGAGAAGTAAAACATGGAGCAAGCTGTGGTTAATCAAATTGCGCGAAGATATGAGAAAAATAGATGCCAACGACTGTATTCTGGTTTCCGACGTGTTACCCCCAAATGTTAAAGTGTACGAACGGATAGATAATGTTTGGGTTACCTCTTACGCCTATGCCTTACCGCTGGCTTCGGTTTTAAGAGACGGTTTAATCAAAGTTGCAATAGCAAAATCATCAGCGTCTCATACGGATGAGGAATTAAGAGGGCTGTACAGACTGATTACCAGCGAGTCTTTCAAAAATAAATTTGAAGCAAGAAATGAGACCATACGAAACATGAAATTAGGTCTTGAATCAGATGAAAGAGCAATGGATCGGATATTTAAAAGAAGAAAAGTGGAAATAGAAAAGCTTGAAAGGAATAACAATCAACTCTACAGCGAATTGCAGGCTCATGTCCCTTCGCTTCTTCCATTAAAAGAACCTGAAATGATCGAACTTGAAAGCGGGGAATGATAAAAACGCCTAAACCCTCCTTTGACGAAGAACAAATTCTTTGGGATACGGGGTATGACTTTGTGATTGGCATTGATGAGGTTGGAAGGGGATCATTCGCAGGACCCGTGGTAGTTGCCGCGGTAGTGTTTAGAAAAAACTTTGATAAAAGATTAAAGTCAGATTCATCCCTTGCTCAACTATTCGCAAAAATCAGAGATTCAAAAATGCTCTCGCCAAAACAAAGGGAATTTCTTACCCCTTTTATTAAAAAAAATGCCCACGTTTTTTCTATCCAAAAAACAAATGTTCGCCTCATCAATAAAGTCGGCATTGGAAAAGCAACCCAAAAGGCAATGCGGAAAGCAATATACCGCGTGCGAGAAAAGCTACATAGCACATCGGTGTTCGTTTTGGTTGACGGCTTTCATATAAAGTACGTAAAAAAACTTGGATTAAAGAATCAGAAGGCGATTGTTAAGGGCGATCAGACATCGGTTTCCATTGCCTCTGCCTCCATTATTGCAAAAGTCTATCGAGATGATCTTATGAGAAGACTACACAAGACATTTCCTCAATACGGCTTTGATAAACACAAAGGGTATGGAACCAAGATGCACCAAGAAGCGATTAAACGAATCGGATTATCCCCTCTGCACCGCACTTCTTTTAACCTCTTGCGATTTTTGAAAGTGTGATATAATGCGTAGATGGTTGCGAAAAAAACGAAATCAAAGACAAAAGCAATAGGAGAGAACGTCTTAGCGCCGCTCCCTTCTCGAATAGCACTCCGTATTCCCAAGAGAACTTTCATTGTTGGACCCATAATAATTGCGATTATTGCCCTTCTCTATTTTAGCAAAGGGTTTTTAGTAGCTGCCGTTGTGAATGGACAACCAATTCCTCGGTTTTCCGTTATAAAAGAACTGGAAGCCCAAGGAGGGAGACAAGCGCTTGATTCCCTTGTTGTTGAAATTCTTATCCGCCAAGAAGCAGGCAAAAAAAGAATTGTTGTCTCACAAAAAGAACTTGATGAAGAGATAAAGAAGATTGAAGAATCGGTAAAAAGCCAAGGACAATCGCTAGACGCTGTTTTGGCTTTGCAAAAACTTACCAAAAATGATGTTGTTGAACGAATAAGAACACAAAAGTTCTTAGAAAAACTTCTTGGAGATGACAGTAAGGTTTCCGATCAAGAAATCACAAATTATCTTGAAACAAACAAAGAGTTTTTCGCCGAGTCTCTATCGGAAGAAGAAAAGAAAGAATCCGCAAAAAAACAACTTCAGCAAACAAAGCTGGGAGAAAAAGCACAGAAGTGGATTGAA
>MFOZ01000005.1:0-467 GCA_001784055.1 Candidatus Levybacteria bacterium RIFCSPLOWO2_01_FULL_42_15
ATCAGAAATGAGAAATACTAAACAGATGCTTATTTCCGCAGTTCAAAAGGCGGTAAGAGACATAACGGGGAGCGAAGTTGTTGTTGTTCTTTCTCGGCCGCAGCATAAGGAGCATGGAGACTACGCCACGAATGTGGCGCTTGTCGCTTCTAAACAAAAGAACCCTTTAGCATTGGCTCAAGAGATTGCAAGGCGTCTTGAGAATCTAAACTTGGACATAATTAAACAAATTGACGTAGTTCCGCCCGGATTCATCAACATCTGGCTGTCTGATGAGGTGCTTTTATCCGAACTTACCCCAGTTCTTCAAAAGAAAAGCAGCCAAAAAGTGATGATCGAATTCACCGATCCCAACCCTTTCAAAGAATTTCACATTGGGCATTTGTACAGCAACGCGGTGGGAGAATCGCTTGCCCGCCTCCAGGAAGCATTAGGAGCAACAGTTGCGCGGGCGAATTATCAGGGAG
>MFOZ01000005.1:561-755 GCA_001784055.1 Candidatus Levybacteria bacterium RIFCSPLOWO2_01_FULL_42_15
GAGGGTGAAGGTGTTGGGGGAAGCATACGTACAGGGAGCAGCCGCGTTTGAAGAGAGTGAGGCGGCAAAACAAGAAATAACCGATATCAATCGGCGCGTGTTTGCAAAAGATCCATCAATAATGCCCCTCTATGAAACAGGGAGGCAATGGAGTCTGGAAGCGTTTGAGGTGATTTATAAGCGGCTCGGGACAA
>MFOZ01000005.1:933-1228 GCA_001784055.1 Candidatus Levybacteria bacterium RIFCSPLOWO2_01_FULL_42_15
AAAAGAAATGGGTCTTGCGCCCACCAAGTACAAAGATTTTCCGTATGATGTTTCCATTATCGTAACAGGCAATGAGGTAAGCGCCTATTTTAAGGTGGTTCTTGCGGCGCTCTCCAAAGTTAGTCCCGATCTTGCGAAGAAAACAACGCACATTGGGCATGGGATGGTGCGGCTGCCGGAGGGAAAAATGTCCAGCAGAACCGGAAATATAAAAACAGGGGAATGGCTTTTAGACGAGACAAAAAAGAGGCTTCTTGAGGCGTATCCCTCTATGCAAGAAAGCATAGCGGAGAAA
>MFOZ01000005.1:1275-11159 GCA_001784055.1 Candidatus Levybacteria bacterium RIFCSPLOWO2_01_FULL_42_15
GCGAGACATTGTATTTAATTTTGATTCATCACTTTCGTTTGAAGGGGAATCGGGGCCGTATTTGCAGTACACGTACGCAAGGACGCAGAGCGTCCTTAAAAAAATTAAAAGTGAAAAATTAAAAGTGAAAAGTGAAAAAGAATTAACAGGAGAAGAACAGCTGGCGCTTCGTCTGCTATATCGGTTCCCGGAAATAGCAGAGGAGGCGGCGGAAAACTACGCGCCAAGCACGCTTTGTACGTACCTTTTTGATCTTGCGCAAGCGTTTAACCTGTTTTACCAAAAAGACCCGATCTTAAGCGCGGAAGAAAAGACGCGTGAACTTCGTATTGTGCTCACCAAACGGGTAGGGGAGGTTCTTAAGACAGGATTACACCTTCTTGGAATTGCGGCTCCTCAAAAGATGTGATATAGTATGATTACTTGACGATAGAAGATAGGAAGTAGAAGATAGTATCTTGAAGATAGAAGTTAGAGGATAGAGAATATTTCTATATTCTATTCTCTACCTTCAAAAATCTACCCTCTATCATCTACCATCTACCGTCAAATTAATTTCTCTATGCAATACAATCGCACGGTTCTTTCCAATGGCTTGCGAGTTATTACGGTCCCCATGCCCTCTTTGCAGAGCGCAACGGTTTTAGTCATGGTGGGCGCGGGAAGCCGTTATGAAACCAAACAAAACAACGGCATCTCTCACTTTTTGGAGCACATGGCGTTTAAGGGAACCAAAAAACGTCCGTCTGCGCTCGCCATTTCAACGCTTGTAGACGGCATCGGAGGAGAAGTAAACGCGTTTACGGGCAAAGAGACAACCGGTTACTACATTAAATCGCTTGCCACCCATGTTGATCTCTCCCTTGATATTCTCTCTGACATGTTGCAAAACTCCCTGTTTGATAAAGCAGAGATCCAAAAAGAGCGGGGAGTGATTCTTGAAGAAATCAATCTTTACGAAGATACGCCGGCGCGGAAAATTGGGGATGTATACGAGCAAGCGCTGTATGGAGATACTCCTATGGGGTGGGATATCGCCGGAGAGAAAAAGATCATCCGATCAATCAATCAATCCGATTTTGTCTCATACCTCAATACGCTCTATAGCCCTCACAACATGGTCGTGGTGGTAGCCGGAGGAATTGACGTTGAGAAAACCGAAGCGCTCACCACGCGTTATTTTGGAGGAATGAAGCGATCTCAAATAAAAAGATTCAAACCCCTTATCGAGGTGCAGAGTAAGCCATTTGTATTCATCAAGCCTAAAAAAACCGAACAAGTGCATATTGCGCTTGGGGTGAGAACTGTTCCTTTAGAACACCCGCATCATTACCCCTTAGCAGTTCTTTCCGCAATTTTGGGAGGAGGAATGAGCAGCAGGCTTTTCCATGAAGTGCGGGAGAAGCGGGGACTTGCGTATTATGTTCGGACCAGTTCTGATCACTATCAGGATTGCGGGAGCCTGGTTTCCCTTGCCGGGGTTGACGCAAAAAGGGTAGATGAAGCGATTCGAGTAATTGTTGAAGAGTACAACAAAGTTAAAAGTGAAAAGTTAAAAGTGAAAAGTTCGGAATTGATCAAGGCGAAGGAGTTTATCAAGGGACATATGATGCTGGAGCTTGAGGACAGTAAGAGCGTAGCGGGTTTTTACGCGCACAAAGAGCTTTTAGAGCGCACTATTGACAATCCTTCCGATGTTCTTGCTAAAATAGATAAGGTTGAACTTTCTGATATAGAAGATGTGGCAAAATCCTATTTTACTCCCGCACGGCTTAACCTTGCCGCGATCGGAAATTTTGATGGAGCCAATAGACAGCGGTTTGAAAAACTGCTAGAATTGTAGTATGGAGCAGACAATTATTCTTATTAAACCGGACGGAGTAAAAAGAGGCCTTATTGGAGAGATTATTAAGCGCTTTGAGCGCGTGGGGCTTAAGATCATAGGCATGAAAATGGTTGCCGCAACGGGAGATCTTCTTGCCAAACACTACAGGAGCAATGATCCAGCAACTCTTAAGAGATGGGGCGAGAAAACGCTTAAAACGTATACCCAGTACGGAAAAGACGCCAAAAAAGACTTGGGAACCAATGATCCCATGGAACTTGGGAAAATGGTCAATAAATGGTTGTTTGATTACGTCACAAGCGGTCCGATTGTAGCAATGCTTCTTGAAGGCAAGCACGCGGTGGAAACCGCGATGGTTCTTGCCGGTCCCACCATGCCGGTTCAAGCGCCAGCAGGAACCATCAGAGGCGATTTTTCTACCGATTCGGCAGCCTACGCAAACGTAGAAAAACGAGGCGTTACCAATTTAGTTCACGTATCAACCAGTATTCAAGAAGCAAACTTTGAGAAAACTCTCTGGTTTACGCCCCAAGAACTACACGAGTATAAGCGGGTGGAAGAACTAATCTAAATTTCTAAATAAACCTCTTTATAATTATTATAAAATTTATAAAGTTTATAGCGTAAAACCCGATATCCCTTTTATGATGTCGGAGACCGGGGAATTGAACCCCGTACCTCTCGAACCCGAATCGAGCGGTCTACCGATGACCTAGTCTCCGTTGTGTCCAATCTTTGTACCCCTGACAGGAGTCGAACCTGTATCAACCGCTTAGGACGCGGCTACTCTATCCGTTGAGCTACAGGGGCGTATTGGTTGTATTTTACCACACACAACAGTACAATAGGAATCCATGACGCAACGGGAAATTGTGCGTTTTCTCATTCTTCGCACGGTAGGCAATTTCTTGGTGTTGTTTGCCTTGTTTGGGGTATTCGCAACGTTTGGACAAGCGGTTGCGCAGGAAATCCGCTTTCGGAAGGAACAAGTCCAAGGAATAACGTACCTGGTAAAAGAAGCTCCGTCATCGCAAAGATTTTCAGGTATCCTCTCCAAGGAAAAAATCAAGATCCTCGTTCCAAAGAATACAGACTTTGGCATTTTGATACCAAAGATTGGGGCAAATGAAACCGTAATTGCAAATGTGGACCCTGCAATCGAAGAAGAATTCCAGCTGGCTCTGAAAAAGGGTGTCGCGCACGCAAAAGGAACCGTATTTCCAGGCATGAACGGCACGATTTATCTGTTTGCCCACTCAACCGATAACTTTTGGGAAGTAGGCCGCTATAATGCAGTCTTTTATTTGATCAAAGAATTAAAGGAAAATGATGAGGTGGTGCTGTTTTTTGAAGGCAAACGGTTTAACTATCGAGTAGTTGAAAGCAAGATTGTGGAAGCATCAGATGTATCCTATCTCGTAAATAGTCAAAAAACAGGAGAAGAGCTTTTGATCCTCCAAACGTGCTGGCCCCCCGGAACCACGTGGAAACGGCTCATGGTATTTGCAAAGCCCACAAAATCTACTTAAGCCCAATGGTGTACAAATTTGGGGGGATGTTGGGATTGTTTAGATTTGTTAAAATGAGTATTTTTGATCCGTTAGGATACGGAAATACATAGTTATCAATAAACGGCCCCGCGTATATGGTAGTCCGATTAAGTCCGTCATACTCCATAATGTCAATCCGTTTATCATACACATACATCAAATGCTCGGAATCCGGAAACCACATAAGAGGGGTGGGGGGAACCGCATAGTTTCTATCTTCTTTTATGTCGTAGGCGTATATTTGTCCTTTTTCGATCGTGCGCTTTTCGGGCGTTGAATTTGCGCCAAAAAGATGCGGTTCAATAATAAGAGGAAGCGTTGCGGAGGTGGATGCATGATAGAGTATTTTTGTTTCGTCGGGCGACCACGCAATAATGTCAAAGTAGTCAGCAATTATTGTCCTAAGCGATCTTTTCAGGCTATTAAGCCGCGCCTGTTCCTTTTTCTCCTGTTCTTCCTGCCAGATCAAAAAGAGCGCGTCTAGCGATTTTGGTTCTGACACGCGCCGGGGGTTTTGATTAAATACGTCCGCCTCAAGAAGATACGTGACAGGAGACCCAAAGGCGGAGGAGGATGTGGCGATCAAGTCCTTTCCGTCCGCGGACCACGTAAACTGCGCGCGGGAGAATTGATCAACCGTATCATCTATGATATGGGTAATGCCGCTTTGGAGCGTAAGAATAGGGTGGGTTGTCATATCAAGCACGTACAAACCGTTCCGTTGGGCGGATTGCGAAGAAACTGCGTATGCGATGCGGGTTTCAGAAGGATCCAACAGGGGATTTTCCACTCCTGCAGCGGTAATGCTTTCCAGTTTTGGTGCGGTAGGAAAAAGAAGAGCTTTTATTTTAGACACCTCTTCTTTTTTCACCACAATGGTTTTTTTCCATGGTAAGTATCCTTCTTTGGCAATTTTTACCTCGTAAGTTCCCGGAAGAAGCGTTATGGTGTTATCGGTTGCGGTGAGAAGGCGATCGTTTACTAATACCGAGGCGCCATTTGGCGTGCTGGTAGCTACCAAAAGCCCTGTTCCGGAAAGCTCCGGTTTGCCGTTGGCAAATCGAAATCGGTATCCCTTTGCGTACGAAACAGCAAGAACGGTTCCTACCAAGATAAAGATAAGAATTCCTATGGATATCAAAATGTGTTTTTTCATGGAGAATAGTAAATAGTATATACTACTAAAATAGCTCTTGCAAGCGACGTACAGCCAGACTATAATCAATTCATACCAAGAGAAAGTGATATAGAAGAGATATCGTTTGATACAATTTTTAATTTTTAATTAGAAATTTACTATTATGTTATCTAAACGAGTAGGTATCGATTTAGGCACGGCCAATACATTAGTCTATGTTGCCGGAGAGGGAATTGTTCTTGATGAACCCACGGTTGTGGCGGTAACCGCGGAAGAGAATCGCGTGGTCGCGGTTGGACACGAAGCAAAAGATATGCTGGGAAGAACTCCCGGAAACATTGTCGCCATGCGTCCTCTCAAAGACGGGGTTATTGCGGACTACACCATTACTGAAGCAATGCTTTCCTACTTCATTGATAAGGCGTGTGGAAGATCCCGCTTTTTCAAGCCGGAGGTGATGGTGTGTATTCCATCCGGCGTTACCCAGGTTGAAAGGCGAGCTGTTTTGGACGCTACCATGGCGGCGGGGGCTAAGATTGCGTATCTTATTGAAGAGCCGCTCGCTGCGGCAATTGGGGCAAAGATTCCTATCGCGCAGGCTGCGGGACACATGATTGTTGATATTGGAGGCGGATCAACAGACGCCGCGGTTATTTCCCTCGGAGGAGTGGTGGTACATGCTTCGGTTCGGGTAGGAGGCAACAAGATTGATGAGGCAATAGCCGTCTTTACCAAGAAAAAATTCAATCTCCTTATTGGTGAACGTACGGCAGAGGAGATAAAGATTGGTATTGGGAACGCTCTTTTTGGGAAAGATGACGACGAAAAAGAAAAAACAGATGACGTTTCTCCAAAGGTTCGGGGACCAAAAAAGATAGAAATCCGCGGTAGAGACAGCGTGAGCGGGCTTCCAAGAAGCATTGAGCTTACCGAAGAACAAATGAGCGAGGCGATAAAACCGGTTCTTGTGGATATGATTCAAGCGGTAAAGTCGGTATTAGAACAAACGCCGCCGGAGCTGGCATCAGACATTATTGACAAAGGCATTGTTATGAGTGGAGGAACGTCTCTCCTGAAAAATTTTGATCGGCTGATGACCAAAATGACCGGGGTTCCCTGCCACGTGGCAGAAGACGCGCTTTTGTGCGTGGTGCGGGGGACGGGTGTAGCTTTGGAGAACATAGAGCTGTACAAAAGAAGCATTAGCAGAAAATGAATCAATAGTATAAATGTTATAACCTATATAAAAATTATAACATCTATAGAGAGGAAGTAGGAATTGGGTGAAGCGGTGGTTTTCACAAGAAGATAGTGGTATAGTACTTAGATTACGAATAGAGAATAACTTACCTTTTTTAACCAAGAAATTCGATAAGATACGCTCAAAGAGGTGAATAGAAAAAATATCCAAAAATCGATTAAAACAGAAGCCCATAATTTTCTTAAAATACCTCATAGTAAAATTGTATGCTTGCCAAAAAAAATGTTTTGGGAGTTGGAATAACCAATGCAACAGAAAATGAAATCCTAGAGTATATTTTGGGCCATTGGGACAAAAAGATATGTATTCTAACCCCTAATCCTGAATTAATCGTCCTCGGTCGCAAAAATCCATTGTTTCTGGGGATTCTAAATCGTGCTCAAATAGCCTTGTGCGATGGGGTCGGTTTGTTTCTTGCGGCACAGTTCTTGGGACAGGGAGTCAAACAAAGAATTTCCGGGGTAGATTTTATGCAAAGGTTTTGTCAGGAAGTATCAAGAAAGCCTATAACGGTGGGATTTTTGGGAGGAGGGCCAGGAGTAGCAGAAAGAACAGCAGACTGCTTAAAGACAAAGTATTCGGGGCTGAAAGTTGCTTTTACAGGCAGTGAATGGCAAGAATATAATACTTATAATGGTTATAAAAATTATAAAGATTATAAAAAGATTGACATCTTATTTGTTGCTTTTGGGTCGCCAAAGCAAGAAGAATGGATTACGAAAAATCTTGAAACGCTTCCTGTTCATGTGGTAATGGGGGTAGGAGGGGCGTTTGATTTTGTGAGCGGCGCGGTGTCCCGCGCTCCGGTTTGGATTCGCAAGATCGGTTTAGAATGGCTATTTCGGCTCGCCGTTGAACCCTGGCGCATTAAACGCCAGCTTGCGCTTATTGAATTTATACTTCTCGTCCTCAAAGAAAAACTCCACCTTTGAACTTGCAAAAATGTATATACCCCACCCCTTTAAAGGTTCAACCTTTAAAGGTAAGAGGCAAGGGGTAGATATTAATTGCTTATCTCTTCTTGCTTATCTCTTATCGTTTTCATTATAATGTTCTCATGCGGATTCTCTTTCTTTACATGTTTCCTTTGTGGGGAAACGGCAGCGGTGCGTTTTTACGTGAGCTTTCAGCGGAACTTATCAAGAAGGGACATACCATAGGTATTGTAGCTCCTGACAAACGCAAGATTGAAGGTACAACGCAATTTGTAATCAAACATCCTCAAGTGGGCGTATTTGTAGGACACCCCGAGCTTCCCAAGGCAAAAAAGTTTGGAGACATGAACGGGAAAGAGCTGGGGGAGATCTATACGTCTTATCTTGATGGAACCATACAAGCGGTTGCCCAATTTAATCCGGAAATCATCCATGTATTCCACACGGCGTTTCTCCCCGGAATTGCCCGCGTCATCAAAATTTTATTTGGCATAAAGTTTATTATCACAACCCACGGAAGCGACCTAAGTTACCTTGCGGAGGATAGGCGATTTGTAGGCCTTATTAATGACGCAAACCGCGTTGCCCGCTTTATTACCGCAAACAGCGAGTTTACAAAACAGTGGTATCTCAAAATGTTTGGAGAAAATCTTAAGCAAAAAACCAAAGTGATCATGGGAGGGGTTGATATTAACCGATTCAAACGAGATCAGAAGGCGATTGAAGAGATCAACGCGCGCTACAACCTTGACGGCAAAATAGTTGTTTTGTTTACCGGAAGGCTTACTTCCATGAAAGGTGCCCATTATCTTATCAAAGCTGCCGCACTCATCAAGGGAACCGTTCTTATTGCGGGAGACGGACCGGATCGGGAAAATCTTAAGCAACAGATACAGGAACTTAAGCTCTCAAACGTTATTATGGTTGGATATTTTAACCCTAAAGAAAAACCTCTTTTCCACGCCCTTTACGAGCGGGCAGACGTATACGTGTGTCCAAGTATTTGGGAGGAACCGTTAGGTCTTACGATCCTTGAGGCAATGGCGTCCCGTACTCCTGTTGTTGCCACAAGAAAGGGAGGAGTGGTTTCTGTCATCAAAGATAACGTGAATGGTCTTCTTATCCCCGCCCGCAACAGCAAGGAAATAGCAAGAGCGGTCAATCTGCTTTTGGATGACAGCGTGCTTCGTAAAGAAATGGGAGATCAGGCGTATAAAACCGTGGTGGAAAACTTTACCTGGAATCAAATCGCAAGCCAATTTGAGCAGATCTATAGCCAGTTTCGCTATTCAACCACGGAGTATCTGGCAAGAGTGAAGGGAATGAGCCAACGTGTATGAAGAAGCTCAATATCGCTTTTCTTCCCGGGCTTAAGCGCCCCATTGCGCCCGACACTACCATTAGCAGAAATAGGATTATCGTTGATTTGGCGACCGATCTTGTCAAACGGGGACATCAAGTTACCATTTTTGGCACCAAAGATTCGTTTCTTCCCGGTGTCTCCTTTCATCCGGTTATTCCAAAAGGATTAAGCTCTTTACCCCCCACGGAAAATCCTTTTTATACAGAGACAGCATATATTACCCACGCAATTTCAGAATTAATAAGGAATCAACATCAGTTTGATTTGATTCACAACCATATGTATCCTGAATTTCTTCCCCTTCTGGCAGCGTGCGATATGACTGTTTCTATGGTTACTACTGTTCATGCTCAAATAACAACAGAACTTTCCCTTGCGCTTTTAGACACGGTGAAACACACTACCCTTGTCTGTATTTCCGAGTCCGCGAAGAAAAAACTTAATCTCCCCGCGGCTGTGGTTTACAACGGTATCGATACGAACTTGTTCAGCATGGATGAATCTACAAAGAAGCCGTATTTTTTATTCGTTGGGCGCATGAGTAAGGCAAAATCCAAGGGTCGCTTTTTGGATCCAAAGGGAGCTTGCAAGGCAATTTATATTGCTCAAAAAGCACAAGTAACGCTCAAAATTGTGGGAAATGTTGAGGATAGAGCGTTTTACGATACGCTTATTGCGCCTCATCTCTCAAAGACAATCGAATTTGTTGGGGAAGTGTCTTCCGAGCAGAAAATATCGCGCAAGGAAATGGTGCGGTTATATCAGAATGCGCGGGCGTTATTGTTTCCCATCAACTGGGAGGAGCCGTTTGGGTTAGTAATGATAGAGGCAATGGCGTGCGGAACACCCGTTATTGCGTTCAACAGAGGAAGTGTATCTGAGATAGTACAAGATGGTTTGACTGGGTTTGTGGTAGATCCTAACAAAGGCGTTGATGGTTTTGTTGAGGTTATCTCGCGCATATCATCCATTGATAGGAAAACCTGCAGACAACATGTTCTTGCTCACTTTTCCAAAGAAAAAATGGGAGAAGAATACGAGAAAATTTATAGAAAAAGCATACAAGAAAAACAGGTATGAAAATAGGACTACTCCTTCCATCGGTTTACATGGGAAACAAATATAAAGATAAGATATTTGCCCCAAAAGAACTCCTTCTTAATCTTGCAAATACGCTTTTGGATCGGGGGCACAAGGTATTTGTGTACGGGGCTCCGGGAACAAAAACCAACGCGCGGCTTATTCAAGGTCATGAAGAACTTATACAACGTGATTTTACAAGCCCCAAGTTTAGGGGGCTTGATCGGCTCTCAAAGCTCAAAAACGCCCATACCGCAACCAAAATTGAGTATGAAATAGACCTTTCGGTTAAGGCTTTCCTTCACGCGAGAAAAGAGAAAGTAGATATTATGCACTCATACCATGACTTTATGGCTCATTACATCAATAAGCTAATTCCTGTCCCTACGGTTTACACAATTCACGATCCACGACCCAGAGCAGAACATATTGCATACTGGCGCTTCAAACACTTTAAGAACGACAACTATATCTTTATCAGCAAATCGCAGAAGCGGCATTATGGACGATTGATAAGGTCCATCGGAGTTGCATATCATGGGGTGGATACGAACAAATTTCCCTTTTCCCAAAAAGGAGGAGATTATTTTGCGTTCATCGGCAGATATATCAAAGAAAAAGGAGTAGTTGAGGCAATATCAGCCGTAAAAGAAGCAGGGGTTCGGTTGAAAATGGTTGGCGATGATGCGTATCGAGTGCTTCCGTACTATC
>MFOZ01000006.1:0-11364 GCA_001784055.1 Candidatus Levybacteria bacterium RIFCSPLOWO2_01_FULL_42_15
TCAACATAGGATTCGCGTCGCTCTTCAGTTGAGATTCGATTGCCGAAATTTCTGATAATGGAGTGTTTGTCGCAAGTGTAAAATATTGAAGAATAAGACCGTCCGTAATTGCCATTGTTTTTGCGTACATGTCGTTGGGTTCATCATCAAGCCAAATGGTATTTCCCCATGACTTGCTCATTTTTCTTCCGTCAGTTCCTGTAAGAAATTCATTCGCGATAATAAAAGACTCTTTATTACGAAGATCTTTCTGAAGACTCCTTCCTGTTTGCATGTTAAATGTTTGGTCAGTTCCACCCAATTGAACGTCAGTATCTAAAAAATAGCTGTCATATCCTTGCATAACTGGATACAATGCTTCATGAAGACCAACGTATTTTCCCGCATCAAGGCGTTTACGGATCAATTCCCTGCCGGCAAAATCACCAAATGAAAAATGTTGACACAGCTTAACGATTTCAGAAAATGATAATTTACTTAACCATTCACTGTTGAACCGAACTTTCGCTTTTGAAAAATCCAAAATTTTTTCCGCCTGCTTTTTGTACGTTTTGAAGTTTTCTTCGATTTGCCCTGTGGTAAGAACCGGTCTCTCCGAATCCTTGTCTGAAGTGTCTCCAATAAGTGCGGTAAAATCGCCAATGAGAAATGTAACGCTATGTCCCAGCTCTGCGAACGCTTGGAGTTTTTTTAGAGGTACCGCGTTGCCAAGATGAATTCTTGTCGCAGTGGGATCGATACCAAGATATATATCAAGCCTTTTCTTATCTTTAAGGAGTTTTTTGAGCGCTTGTTTTGAAGGAATGACATTAGCAACCCCTCGAGTTAAAATTTCTTCAATCTTGTCCATAACGCCCTAAGTATAGCACGGGAATAAAGGCGCGGCAATATGTTATTTGATGTAAGAGGCATGAGTTTTGGTATAATAGAGAGTATGACCGATTTTAGAAGCAGGAGACAAAGGTTAAATATTCTTGTTACGTATAAAATCGCGAGGTTCCTCTTTTTTGGATTTGTTGGGCTTGTTATTGTGGTATTTGTTCTTTTTATCTGGTACAGCCGGGACCTTCCCACTCCCGCCAAACTTTCTGCCAGTAATCTTTCCCAATCAACCCGCATTTTAGACAGAAACGGAATCGTTTTATATGACGTGTTTAAGACAGAAAACAGAACGTACGTGGAGCTTAAAGAGATCCCCTTGTATGTGCGTCAGGCAACAATTGCCATAGAAAACAAAGACTTCTACGAAAATCAGGGGTTTTCTCTTATGGGTTATCTACGGGTATTAAAGGATTTTGTTCTGTTGCGGAGAGTAACGGGGGGATCAACGATTACCCAGCAGTTAGTCAAAAACACACTTCTCTCATCGGAACGCACTATTCCGCGCAAAATGAAAGAGTTTATTTTATCAATGCAGGTTGAGAGAAAATATAGCAAAGACCAAATCCTTGAGCTTTATCTAAACGTTGCGCCGTATGGCGGAACAGCAGTGGGGATTGAGGCTGCCGCAGAGAAATACTTTGGTAAAAAGGCAAAAGATTTAAGCCTTGTGGAGTCCACTATTCTTGCCGGTTTCCCCCAACGTCCCTCTTTTTACTCTCCCTACGGCCCAAATAAAGACGCTTATCAAAGGAGAACAAAAGACGTGTTGCGCAGAATGAGGGAGGACGGATATATTAGCAGAAAACAGGAGCTTGATAGCGTAAAGATGCTAGAAAACATAGCGTTTCTTCCCAAGAGCGAATCCATCAAGGCTCCTCATTTCTCCTTTTACGTAAAAGATTTGTTGGTGAAACAGTTTGGTAACGAGTTAGTAGAACAGGGAGGGTTGCAAGTTACTACAACGCTTGATTTCCCACTGCAACAGAAAACAGAGGAGATTGTTCGGGAAGAAATAGAAGCCGCAAGATTTCTTAAGGTTGGAAACGGAGCAAGCATCGTTTTGGATCCTAAAACGGGAGAAATTCTGGTAATGGTGGGGAGCAAAGACTTTTTTGATCAGCCGGATGAAGAAGAAAAAGAAAAAACAAAGGCAGATACTCAAAAACCTTTTGAAGGACAATTCAACGTGGTGGTTCAGGGTCTGCGCCAGCCGGGATCGGCAATAAAACCTATCACCTATGCAACCGCGCTTGAGAGGGGATACACGGCGTCGTCTCTTCTTATGGATACCAAAGTGGTATTTCCTAATCCGGGCGAAAAAAAAGATTATGAGCCGGAGAATTATGATAAAAAATTCCACGGGCCGGTCCAAATGCGGTTTACCTTGGGATCCTCTCTTAATATACCGGCAGTTAAAACGCTTGCTTTGGTAGGCGTCAAAAACATGCTTACCACAGCCTATGCAATGGGTCTTACCACTCTTGAGCCAAGTGATAACAATATTAAGCGATTTGGACTGTCCATAACGCTTGGAGGAGGAGAAGTTCGTCTTATTGACCTTGCCTCTTCCTACAGCGCCTTTGCGAATGGGGGGTATAGGATTGATCCTATCTCCATTCTTAAAGTTACAGACAGAAAAGGAAACGTGCTCTATGAGCATAAAAACACGCAACCAAGAAGAGTTATAACGGAGGAGGTTGCGTTTATTATTTCCCACATTCTTTTGGATAATAACGCGCGTCTTATTACGTTTGGGCAAAATTCGTACCTGAATATTTCCGGGAGGTCAATTGCCGTTAAGACCGGAACAACCGATGATAAAAGAGATAACTGGACAATCGGTTGGACGCCAAATATTCTTGTTGCTACATGGGTTGGGAATAATGATAACAGCCCCATGGGAAATGTTGCCTCGGGAGTTACCGGAGCGGCTCCTATTTGGCGAAGAATTATTTTGGAAGCTCTTAGAGGGAAACCCAACGAAGATTTTAAAAAGCCGGATACGGTAATTGCGCTGATGGTTGATGCTTACGGAGGCGGGCTTCCTGTTGAAGGGCGGCCCACGCGTTCCGAGTATTTTATTAAAGGAACAGAACCTCAGACATCAAGCCCCCTCTATAAAAAAATTAAAGTCTCCAAAACGGATACTAATAAGTTAGCAAGCGATAGTGAAATTGAGAGAGGAGAATTTGATACGAAGGATTTTGTAGTGCTTTTTGAGAACGATCCGGTGTCGGGAGATGGCAAAAATCGTTGGCAAGAAGGGATTGATGCGTGGATTAACGAGAATTACAAAGACGATCCTCTGTATCATCCGCCAACCGAAAAATCCACTCGGGTTGTAGAAAACACCCCAACTCCAATTCCAACTCCAACTCCAACCCAAACCCCAATCCCTACGCTCGCTCCTTAAGTTGTGTGCGAAGCGTCTTTTTTAGATAAGAGAGAATTTTTTCACGAATTCTTGAAACTTCTACCGTCGTTAAGTTGCGTTCCCTGCTTTGGTAGATGATATGAAAGGTTCGGGTATCTTCAAATCGATCAAGCAATGAGACGTCTTCAATAAGACCGCTTTGCTTTTTTATTGCCTCAATAATTCCTCCTGTTTTTACGCTTTGCGGCACTACAAGAGCAATATCTTCAATGATGGGAGGATATTGAGGGATAAGCTTAAAAGAAGTATGGTGTATTGCTTTTTCAAAAAGAGGAGATATGACGCTTTCTATGAGCACCCACTGATTGGTTATACGCACTACATCAAGCGTTACCTCTTCTTTGATTCCCAAATCGGAATAGAGGCGCTGAAAAATCCCCTTCATGTGTAAAAACGATTTTGCGTTGGAAATTGCACACAAGGCGTAGTTTTCTTTTGCTTCCTTAATACTTCTTCCGCTATAGACTTTTCCCAACTCAAACAGTTCTATTGTTTTGGAAACAACTTTATTTTGCCTGAACGCTTTCATGAGTTGGGGGTACAAATGCAAACGTAAATATTCGTATTCGCGGCTCACTGGATTGTCAATCCGCAAACACTCCTCAGAGTTGATTCCGTGTTCTTCTATATCTTTTTCGCTCACTAGGCTATACGTGTAGATTTCTGAAAAACCGGAGGCTTTCATGAGATTTTTTATAATGTTTTCCATCTTATATGGCTTTGCATAAGGAATTGGAATAGTTGGGATTGTTCCCGCAGGAAGAGTAAGCGGAAATCTGTTGTAGCCAAAATGTCTTGCAACCTCTTCAATAAGATCTTCTTCAATTTTTAAATCATTTCGGTACGTTGGGATAGTGCATTCAATAGAATCTTTAATGACTTTTGGAGAAAGATTAAGATTCTCCAGAATCGAAAGAACTTGTTTTTGGGATATTTCAATTCCGAGAATTTTATCTAACCGTTTGGATCTTACGTTTAATTTCCAAGGAGCAAATAGTTCGTCTTTCAGATCAATCACTTCGCTTGCGATTTCTCCTCCAGCGGTTTTTAGAATGAGCTCAACCGCCCGTGACAGCGCTCCCATCATCCCGTTTTTATCTACCCCCTTTTCCAGGATTGTAGATGCATCGCTTCGCAAAGAGAGCGCTTGGGATGCTCTTCGAATCAGAACCGGATTGTCATAGGAGGTTTGCAGAAGGATACGCTTGGTTTTGCTAGAAATTCCGCTATTGAGTCCTCCTTTGATTCCCACCAAATCTACGATTCGGTTTTTGTCTTTAATAATAATGGCGTCTTTGGGAAGAGTGTAAGTGGCATTATCAACGGTTGTAAACCGTTCTCCCCCCCTCGCCTTTTCTACAAAAAACTCGTGTCCCTGAATTTGGTCGTAATCAAACGCATGAAGAGGAATTCCTAGCTCAAACATCACATAATTGGTCACGTCCACAATGGCATTGATGGGCCTAAGTCTCACCTGTTTAAGTCTTTTGACAAGCCAGGCGGGTGATTCTTTAGGCTCTACCCCATCAATAAGAACTCCACTGTAATGCTCCAAAAGCTCAACGTTATTATGAATCGTAAACGGGAGTGTTTTTTTAGGTTTTGGGATGGGGGGTATGGTAAGTAATATTTTTTTATTCTCAAGCGCTGCGACTTCTCGTGCAATGCCTATGATTGAATACCAATCCGGTCGGTTAGGCGTAATTTCTAAATCAAACACCGTTTCGTTTTCGTGCGTCTCAATTGCCTCTACTCCTATTCCCACCTCTGATAACTTTTCCGCAAGTTTTGTTACAGAAAGGGATGTGTCAACGTATTCTTTAATCCAAGATACCGGCGCCTTCATATTTTAGAATTGCTTAAGGACTCGAACGTCAGGGTTCGTGAGAGTTCTCAAGTCGTTTATCTGATACGTAAGAGCGATGATTCGGGAGAAGCCGGTTCCAAAGGCAAATCCTTGCCACTCTTTGGGATCAATCTTTGCTGTTTTTAAGACATTCGGATGGATCATGCCGGCTCCCAGGACCTCAACCCAGCCGGTTTTCTTACAAAAACCGCATCCTTTTCCCTTGCAAACACTGCAACTCATATACGCCTCAACCCCCGGTTCTACAAAGGGAAAATTATGGCAAGTAAATCGCACCTTGGTGTCCTCTCCAAATAGCTGTTTTAAGAAGTATGTAAGCGTGCCAAACAAGTCAGTGAGAGTGACGTTTTTATCAATCATAAATCCCTCAAGCTGCCAGAACTCAAACCCGTGGGACGCGTCTACTTGCTCATAGCGATACACTTTTCCCGGAACAATTACCCGCAGAGGAGGTTTTATTTTTTCCATTATCCTTCCCTGCATTGCCGATGTTTGTGTCCTTAAGATTATTTCTCCCGGGGTTATGTTTGTATTGCGCGTATCCAAAAAAAGTGTTTGCTGGGTATCTCGGGAAGGATGATCTTTTGGGATATTAAGCGCTTCAAAATTATAGTAGTCTGTTTCTATTTCGGGGCCGTCCGCAACCTGAAACCCAATGGTCTTGAAAATATCAATAGTCTCATTTAACACCTGCGTTGTTGGATGTAGATGCCCAATAGGGGAAGGAATTCCGGGGTCTGTTTGGTCAATGTCGCAATTGATGGTTGTTTGGGATAAGAGCTCCTCAAGCTTTCTCCCCAGCGCATCTTCAATTTGTTTTTTTACGTCATTTGCAAGAACGCCAATTTCGGGGCGCTTCTCTATTGGCAGCTTTGCGATTCCTTTAATGGTAAGCGTTAGTTTTCCGCTTTTTCCCAAAAATTGGAGCCTTATCTCTTCCAGCTCTCTTTCTCCTTTTGCCTCAAGAATAAAAGAGAGCGCAGTATTTTTAGTATTAATAAGCTCTTCTTCCATTTGCTCGTTGTTAGGCTTGTTTTGTTTTTTCTACAATGTGGGTAAATGTTTGAGGATCGTGCAGAACAAGATCGCTTAAGATTTTTCTATCAAGCTTTACGTTTGCTTTCTTAAGGTTATGTATAAATACGCTATAAGAAATCCCTTGTGCTTTTGTTGCCTCACTGATGCGGGTAATCCACAGCGCTCTAAAATCCCGTTTCTTAAGCTTTCTCCCATGATACGCATACGCACCCGCGTGGAGCGCAGCCTCATGAGCAACCCTGATGAGCTTGCTTTTTGTGCCTCGGTATCCTTTGGTCGTGTCTAGTAGCTTTTTGTGCTTTCGTCTGGATACGATGCCTCTTTTTATTCTTGCCATGCTATTCCTTTCCAAGCAACTTCTTGATTCTCTTGGCAAAAGCGCCAGTAAGTTGTCCTGGTTCTTTAAGCCTTCGGATTCTTCGTTTTGACTTTTTACGCATCAAATGTCCCTGATACTGATGTCTAAAGAGCACTTTCCCCTTTTTAGTTATTTTGAACCGTTTGAGTACTGATTTCTTTGTTTTTCGCTTCATGTTGTTTTTTTCTTTCTGGAGAAAGAAGTGCAATAAGCTGTTTTCCTTCAAAGTGGGGCATTCTGTCAACCTTTGATACATCCGAAACGCTTGCGACGGTCTTCTTTACAATGTTTTGCCCAAATTCCGGATGCACAATTTGCCTTCCTCTGAATCTAACAACTAATCGAACCTTATCCCCGCTTATTAAAAAATCCCGTGCACGTCTGATCATAACATTGAGGTCATGATCGTTCATGAAGGGCCCGAGCCGTATCTCTTTTGTTTCCGATACCTTCGCTTTTCGCTTTTCTTCCCTTCTCTTTTTTTCTTCTTGATACAAAAATTTCTTAAAACCTACGATTTTTGCAACGGGAGGATTTGCTTTTGGCGCGATTTCTACCAAATCAAGTCCTTCTTCACGTGCCTTTACCAGCGCTTCATGTTTTGGGAAGACTCCCAATTGTTTTCCGTCCGATCCAATAACACGGAGGGAAGGAGCAAAAATGCGCTCGTTTGTTCGATAAAATTTTCTATGGTCGTCTCTTTTATGGTAACTTTTTCTCAATTTCTTCCTGCACCTTTTGGGTGAATTTGGTAAGACTCATCTGCCCTAGATCTTTCCCTTCTCTTGTCCTTACAGAAATTTTTCCATCTTCTATCTTCGATCCTCTACTTTCTAGTTCTCTGTCCCCTATTATATCCATGAATGGCACCTTTTGTAAAGTAGCATCGCGGATTTTTGCCTGCATGGATTCGGATCGATTGTCAAGCTCAACGCGGATCCCTGCCTTTTGAAGTTCGTTGTAAACTTCTTTTGCCGCCTCTTGGTGTCTGTCTGCAATGGGAATTAAGACAACCTGAACCGGCGAGAGCCAAGTTGGAAAAGCACCCTGATAGTGTTCGGTTAGAATCGCAATAAATCTTTCAAAAGAACCAAAAATTGCGCGATGAATCATAACCGGTCTTTTTTCTCTGCCATCTTTATCAACATAGGCAAGGTTGAATGCTTCGGGTTGGTGGAAATCAAGCTGCACCGTTGCAAGCTGCCATTCTCTGTCTTGAGCATCTTTAATATGCACATCAATTTTCGGACCATAAAAAGCTCCATCTCCCAATTTGTCCCCTGCCTTAAGACTCTTTTTCTTTAATGCCTCCGCCAGTTTCTTTTCTGCTTTATCCCAATTCTCATCTGATCCGGCTCTGACTTCAGGCCTGGTAGCTAATCTAAATTCATATTCAAAACCAAACTTTTTGTAAAAATCCACCATCATATCCAAGATATTGGATACCTCATCAAAAATCTGGTCTTCGGCTGCATAAATATGGGCATCATCCATGGTCAATTGCCTGACCCTAAGTAGTCCGTTAACTTCCCCTGATTTTTCTCTTCTGTGGAGTCTTCCGATTTCGGAAAGTCTTAAAGGTAGCTCTCGGTAAGATCTGGGTCTAAAGCGGTAAAGTATGGTTGATTCCGGACAATTCATTGGTTTAAGGGCGTAGCTTATTGGTTTTAAGTCGTCCTGCTCATCAGATAGCTGAAGATTATACATATTATGTTCTCCAAATTTTTCCCAGTGGCCTGACTGTTTAAAAAGTTGGGATTTGACCATTATCGGAGTAGAAGTTTCCAAATAGCCAGCTTTTTCAGTTAATTCTCTGATATATTTTTCCAGCTCCTTAAAAATTACCATGCCGCGAGGTAACCAAAAAGGAGCACCCGGTGCTACCTCGTCTGTAAAAAACAGCTCTTGTTCTTGACCAATTTGTTTGTGGTCTTTTAAAGGTTTAGATTTATCCATGAGGATATTGTATCAAGTTATGCGGTTTTTTGCACATGCTCTAGCCTTCTCAATCTTCTTTCATGATTAGCATCTTGCTTTCGTAGCTCTTATACATGGTGATTTCCTAATATGTTCTCTTCCCTTATAGTTTCTAATTCGCCCATAACTTCATCAAGTTTTGTAAGAACGTCATCTCTATAATTTTTTGCATTTTCGTCAATTTCTTCTTTTATCTCATCTAATTTTATTTCTAGAAAAACTTTTGTAACGAGATCTAAAGTATTCTGTTTTTTCATAGATAAATAGTTTATCAGAGAGAATTCATGAGTTGTCAACTGGGTCTTTTATAATCCAAGAGTATCACTCATTTCGTGCATAGCATTAAGAGTAACTGCGATAAATTCAGGCAGGTGTTGGAATTTCTTTGAATGGGTGCATCCCGCCTTCAAGAGTGAGGAAGAGATGGTGGATAGATGCTTCGGTTTCCCACCGCAGTCATTTGGATTGACGCATGTGAGCTCAGATGGATTTGAACCATCGACCTCTTCGATGTCAACGAAGCGCTCTGCCACTGAGCTATGAGCTCAATATTGTCAGCTTGATTGTACCACTTGATTGTACCAAAAGAAGATTAAGAACTCAATTTTGCGGAGACAAGTTTTTGGAGAAACTGGGTGGCTTGAACCATTTGGGAGATTACGGCGTATTCACGAGTTGTGTGAGCATTATAAAAACATCCTCCTACTACAATTGCCTCAATGCCATGGGTATGAAAAATATTAACGTCGGTTCCTCCTCCGGAGTGCACAAGCTTGGGCGTGATCTTTAGTTGAGAAAGAGTTTTAGACATATGAATAATTACCCTATGATCTTTATTAAAAAGATACGGATTAAACTCTCTCTGAATATCAATTTCAACTTTTGCTTCGGGAAATTTGGCCATGACCTGCTTAAAAACGTTTTGAAAATGCCGTGTGTGTTTTTCCAGTTTCTTAAGATTGCGGCTTCTTACTTCTCCTCTAAAGCGGGCTCTTTCTGGGACCGCGTTTACCGCGCTTCCTCCCTCAATAATGCCTATGTTAGCGGTAGTCTCGTGGTCAATTCTCCCCAGTTTTAGTTGGGAAATGATGCGGGAAGCAATATGAATCGCGGAGATCCCTTTCTCTGGTTCTGTTCCTGCGTGAGCGGATCGTCCTGTAATGAGGACATCTACCCGATTATAACCTGGGGCTGAAATGTTAATGTTATGTACTGCCTCCTCCCCATCAATCGTAACACCTCTTTTTGCGGTAATTTTTGAGTAATCTAAATTAAGCGCTCCAAACAATCCGCTTTCTTCTCCCCGAGTAAATACAATCTCAAGAGGAATATGAGAAGTTTTATCTTCAGCAAGCGATGAAAGCGTCTCCAAAATAATACTAACGCCTGCTTTGGGATCCGCGCCTAAAACCGTGGTTCCGTCGGATTTAATACGGTCTTTATCAATGATCGGTTTGATATTTCTTCCCGGCTCCACCGTATCCAGATGGGCGTTGAGTAGAATGGGTTCACCTTTGCCCGGAATCTTACCAATCACATTTCCATACCCATCAAACTCAACTTTTGCGCCCAGCGCTTTTAGCCGTTTTGCCACCTCTTTTGCAATTTTTTCTTCTTCTCCAGACGGACTATCTATTTTTACCAGATCAAGAAATGTTTTAACCAGTCGTTGTTTATTAACCATATGCAGTATTATATCTTATTTGGCTTAATCTTAAGAAGATATCTCTGAGACATGTTGAACCGCTGTTCCAAAAGAAACGATGACTCCTTTCTCTTCAAGACTTTGTTGAACACCACGAGCTCGATCGTATAAGGCGGCGCGTTCAGTTGTCTCTGCTAATCCACTGGCAGCTCTAAGGAATTCAGTTTTTTTCGGCCATTTTCTTAGTTGTGTTGAGATTGGTTGCGGCCAAAAGTCTTTTGCTGCAGCATGTAGAACGGCCGGAAAGCCGTCTGATGTTACAGGAAGAATCTTCTGCGTCAACATAGAAGCAATCATTGCGTATTCGGGAGTATCTTTTGCCTTTGGGCAGTCAGAAACTAAACTATCGACTAATCCTATTCTGACAGAATCTTTCCCTAGAGAAATATTTCCAACATGACCAGATCGAACTACTGCTCCGAAGCCCCGACGATTAAAAATCCCTAGCTCTTTGTTTAAAAAATCGTGTAGTTTTCCATTGCCTTTTGGATCTATTTTACCCCACTCAATCATAAAAGTTTCCTGATAGAGCGTGAAGTAAGCAGAGGCAGGGCGATCGTTTCCAAATACACTCGCATATGCGACTTCACTATTATGGTGGAATCTAAAAGAAAGTTTGGCGGCCATATCCGTATTCCAAGCGGCCGATAACCCTTCCAACCACTGCCTCGTCACAAGCGTAATCTCTCTAGTTAGCGGATAGATGTCTCGTCCAATCATGGGTGGAGTTTCTCCGATTAATGGTGTTAGTTTTTCTGTCATTTTTTTGATACCCCCCTCTAGAAACCATTAAAAAACCTCCCTTTCGGGAGGTCATCTATTTTTATTTGTTTACCTACTTACGGTAAACGACCTCCCCGCGTTGGCTCCACAATAAGGAGCCTACACGTAATAAGGAGGTTAACACGAGAAAACTTTAATGACTTTGTACGAAAATCCATAACTCTATTTATTAGTATACCATGTAGAGCTTTTTCTTGTCAACATGGATACTTAAGAAGAAGGTTAATTCCCTCTATAATCTTTTCCTCGGGAATTGCGTAGGATATCCGAACATGCGTCTTTTTGGTTGAGAATACGCTTCCTGGGATAATAAGAACATT
>MFOZ01000006.1:11405-11567 GCA_001784055.1 Candidatus Levybacteria bacterium RIFCSPLOWO2_01_FULL_42_15
CATCAACCATTATATAAAAAGCTCCATAGGGTTTGATAACAGAAAACTTTTTAGAAAATAGTTCAATTACTAAATCTCGACGTTTTTGAAATTCCTCAACATGTTTTTTAATAGAATCATCAATTGCCGAAAGCGCGGCGTACTGGACAATCGATGGTGCGC
>MFOZ01000007.1 GCA_001784055.1 Candidatus Levybacteria bacterium RIFCSPLOWO2_01_FULL_42_15
GTCTCATTCTCAAGATAAAAATATTTGTGATATTGCGTATAGGGAATTTCTTGCTGAAACTCTGCCACAACTTTTTTGAATAAAGGGAAATTAGTTATGGCAAAGCGAGAAATCACCAATAAATCGTAAGCCGTTGAAAATTGATCTCCGTCTCCTTGAAGCCCGGACGGATTCGTAAAATTAGTGTTTGACAATCCAAGGCTTTTTACCTTTTCATTCATAGCCTCAATAAATGCATTCCTTCCATAAGGATAGTTACGCGCAAGAACCTCTGAAGCATCATTCCCTGAAACAAGCATAACGCCATACAAAAGCTCCTCAAGCGTAAGTATTTCTCCTGTCGATAAACCCATGCTGTTTTCCCCCACCAGCGCCTCTTTCTCCACGATGTAGCGGTCATTTTCTACCCTATGCTCAAGAGCAACAATTGCGGTCATCACCTTGGTGAGAGAGGCTACCGGCAGTTTTTCTCCCGGGTTTTTTGCAAATAACGTTTTTTCCGTAGTGAGATCATACACAAGACCCCCCGTTGCTGATATCTCCGGTTGAGGAATAACGCTTGTGCTTACTTGGTCTATCCGAGGAAGCCACACATCAAGCGTTGAAACCTGTTTGTTCGTCATCTGAGATAAAAAATCAGGGAGAGGAACCTCAATCCTTGAGAATCCATTCTGTAATCGAATAACAGAAAGCAAAACAAGCAAAACAAATAATCCGATGGGTAGAAATATCAGTTTTTTCACGGGGTAAAAAATTTCTTTTTCTTAAGCTTTTCAGGCAGAAAAGAACCACCCTTGGAAGGACCCACGTACACTTCTGACCATGTATAATCCTTGGCGTATCCTAATTTTTTCATAAGTTTGGTTGGCGCGTTTCTAAGAACTAGTGGAACCGGCTCATTCGGGAACTCATACACCGCCTTTTTCGCTTTAGAAAGCGCATTGGGAACAGACCGAGACTTTGGCGCTTTGGCAAGGTAAATGCTAATATGGGAAAGGATGAGTTGCGCTTCCGGCATGCCGATTTTGTGGACCGCTTCAAAACACGCGTTTGCTTGAATTAACGCGCCTCGGTCGGCAAGCCCAATATCCTCGGACGCAAATATAATCATTCGCCTCGCAACAAACTTGGGATCTTCTCCGCTTTCTAACATTCTTACCAGATAGTAGAGAGCGGCATCCACATCGCTTGCGCGCATGGACTTTATGAATGCGCTGATCAGATTGTAATGCTCTTCTCCTGTTTTGTCATACAATCCTGCAGACTTGGTCTGAAAAACATCTTGGATGGTGACTGTGGAAATTACCTTCTGTGAATATTGAACGACTGCAATCTCAAGGCTGTTCAAAAGAACCCGACCGTCTCCGCCGGATAACCTAATCGCAAGTTCTTTAGCATCTTTTTCTATAGACTTTTTGTATGATCCTAATCCCCGTTTTGTATCTCTAAGCGCTTTATCAGCAAGGATTGCAAGCTCATTTTGAGAAAGGCCTTGCAAAACAAACACTTTACATCTGCTTAATAACGCAGATATGATCTCAAAGGATGGGTTTTCTGTGGTCGCTCCAATCAAAATAATCAAGCCGTTCTCCACGTGAGGAAGTAATCTGTCTTGTTGAGCTTTATTCCACCGATGGATCTCATCAATAAACAAAATCGTTCTTGTTCCGATACGCTGGTTTTCTTGGGCTGTTGAAACTACCCGTGTTAGGTCATCTTTTCCAGCGCTGACTCCGGACAACGCGTGAAAGTCTGTTTTTGTCTGATGCGCAATAAGATATGCAAGGGTTGTTTTTCCGCTACCCGGCGGACCCCAAAATATACAAGAAAAAAGGGAACCGGACTCGATCATTCGCCTGATCACGGCTCCTTTTTCAATCAAATGAGGCTGCCCCACAAACTCTTCAAGGCTTTGCGGACGCATGCGACAGGCAATATTCATACTCTCTATTATAGTCTCTCCTTAAAAAACTGAATACTTTTTTCCATGACCGTACTCCAGCTTCCTTTTGAAAAGTTGTGATCTTCAGAAGGATATGTGTAATATTCTATATCTTTTGAAAGCAGACTCATTTCATCCCTAAATTGATCAGACCATCTTAACGGAACCGCTTCATCATTTTCCGCTTGATGTAGCTGCATTGGAGACGTAATCCATTTATAGTAATTTTGAGGAGAATAGCTCTGAGCGTCATACTCTTTTTCAAAATCCGCAACCACTTTTCTAAGCGCCTTACCATGATCATCAAACTCATCCGTAAAATACAAAATAGAATAGGGGAATGGCTTGGTGACAGGGTTCCACAGAACGAGCGGATACGGTTTTCCTAGGATCGAAGAAACCGCAAGCGCGATATGTCCTCCGTTGCTATGCCCCCATATGCCAATTTTATGAGGATCAACCTTTGCTTGTTCGTTTACCGTTTGCAGCGCCTGGTTCAAAGACCCTACCGACGCAATAAGACTAAGGGATGTTGTGTAGACTTCAAACCGCTCCTCTATGGAATTTGTTGACGGCGAATCCGACTCCCCATATCCCAAAAAGTCAGGAGAAAGGCTTATAAATCCGTTTTGAGCAAGATTCTCGGAGGATTTTCTGGTTCCTTCACCTGTTGTATATATCTCTTTATCAATGTATCCTCTGAATTGAATAACAATAGGGTATTCGCCCTCTTTTGAAGGAATACTTGCAAGTCCGCTTACTCTTTTTTCTGCGTCATAAAAATAAAATATGTATGAGCTGTAACCTGATCCATCTTTGATCTTTCTTCCAAAGGTGATGGGCTGAAGAAAGAAAAGACGTTCTCTTAGCCGCTCAAACGTATACTTTTCAAGCTTTTTTTCTACTCCAAGAGGATTTAATAGGGGAGCGTTTTGGAAAAAAAATGCGTAGATCCCAAAAGGTATCGCTATCATCAGAACAAAAAGAAGTCCCGCTATCAAAGCTTTCATAAAAGCACCTTTACGCTACCATCTCTTGACATCAAAAGCAATTATTTTGTATGCTAGAGTAGTTATGCCATTCGTTCATTTCATGGTAATAAGTATTGCTCTGCTTTCGCTTTTCGGAGGTATGCGCAATACTTTTGCGCAAGTCGCCTCTGATGGGGCGCAAGGTGCAACGCGTGCTGCTCAAAAAAACCAAACACGCCTTTCTCCGAACCAAGTAAAAAACGCCATTACCAAAAGGAGAGACGAACGAGTTAGTAGCTTGCAAGAAAAACGGCAAGAAGCCACGGAGAACTTTAAAGAAAAACGGCTTGAGTTCAAAAACAGACTTGACGCCATTCAAGATGCGCAAAAAAAGCAAGTCGCGCAAAGAATTGACCAAAAAATGGGTCAGCTTAACGCAACACATACAGCGCGTATGAACAACATATTGGAATCGTTTGATCAACTTCTGGGGCGCTTCATAGAAAAAGCGCAGAATCTTCAAAAAGAGGGGGTTGACGCTTTAAGAGTTGATGAAGCAATTTCTCAAGCGCAACATGCGATTGCTACAGCTCAATTCGCGGTAGAAGCCCAGGCAGGAAAGGATTACGTTATTGTCATTGAAGGAGATGAAACATTAAAAGGGGATTTCAAAACCAAAATCGCCCAACTTCGTCAGGATTTGACCGTCGCAAAAAATCTTATTATAGAAGCAAAAAAAGCAATAGCGCTGGTTGCGCGAGAACTTGCATTAGTGCGAAAACAGGGAAGGAACCAAAACACGTCAACTCAATCAGCTCGATAACGTATGAACGAACAACCTATCAATCAACAACCACAACAGATACAACCGCAACCGCAATCATTTACTGGAGAGTCGTCTCCTGTACAAGAGCAAAAAAAGAGCAATAGCGCAACCATGATTTTTATTCTTGTTGGTCTTCTTATTATCGCGGCAATCGCGTATCTTGCATTCTCTCTCATAGCAAAAAACATAAATCCCCAAAAATCATTATCCCTGAGCGCATCTCCATCACCAACCCCAACGCCTTCCCCCATTCCTCTTCTTTCGGATGAGGAACAAGAAGTAGCAACAATTGAGATAAACAGCGGTTTAGATACGGATCTCTCTCTCATCGAACAAGACCTTAATTCTCTCTAGTTTCTCTAGTTCTAAAAGTTCAATTAAAGTCTTGACTGCATATATGTTGTTTCTCTTATAGTACCGTAGTCTAGTCTATGATACTAAACAATTTTCTTCATTTTTTGATACAATGCTGTTTCTATTATGAAAAGTGCTATTGTTAGCTTCTGTATCTTTCTGACAGCCTTTCTTTTCTTTTCTCCTCGTGCCCTTGCGTTTGAATTCAAGGAACAACCCCATACCATTATCATTCCGTCCGTTAATATATCCCTCCCGGTTCACCTTGCCAAAATCCAATACAATACTTGGGAGGTAAGAACAGACGGCGCCTCATTTGGAGAGGGGAGTTCTTTACCGGGAAACAACGGCAACACTGTTATATTTTCCCACGCGCTTCCCCGTTTATTTGGTCCACTTGTTACTATCCGCGTGGGGGATACCATTTACCTTTTCTCCCAAACTGATTGGTTTGTCTACCGAGTAACCGAAATTCTTGAGGTGAATCCGGAAGATATTTATGTCATTCATAAAGCAAGCGGCAAGCAACTTACTCTCTATACCTGCACAGGAGAGAAATACGAAAAGCGTCACGTTGTTAAGGCGCATCTTGTCACAACAATCCATTGACCCCATGTTGACACTCTTCCTATTCTTTTGCTAGAATAGGCTCCCCTGTCCATAATCTGCCTCAAAATCATGAAACAATTAAAGCGGATTCAATTATACACAGCGCTCTGTCTATTGAGGATTCTCTCTGCTATTCTTTTTGTCGGCAAGAAAGAAACAATTTATATTACATCCTTTCTCCAGAAGATTTCTTATTGGGAAAAACAGTATCAACTATTTCGTGCGTTAAAGCGATTGCTTCTTGTCATTGTTGTATCGAGCATACTAACTACTGTTTATCAGTTTCAGAAAGATATTCCCCTTCCTAAAACAGCTGATGACATTCCTACACCAAAAACGCTTTCTTTGTATGACACAAACGGAACGCTCTTATTCAGCCTGTTTGAAAAAAACAAAGACGTACCCGAACCCATACCAGATCTCCTTGTGAGGGCAACAGAAACGTATTACGGGAGGCCAATTGCAGATCTTCTTGCAAAAAGACTTCTTATAAACAATGACGCCCCAATGAAACATCGCGTTCTTTCTCTCAAGCTTTCTATACAGATGTCCAAAAAGAATCTTACGTCGCTTTATTTCCAAACGACACCATTTCAAGATGTTTTAGGCGCGATCGGAGCATCAAAACGATTTTTTAACAAACCCCTTTCACGTCTTTCCGAATACGAACTGCTTTTTCTAGCAACAAATCAAAGTGATTACCCCCTTCCATCAATTACCAAACAGGAAGCGGAAAACAAAATAGAAAACCTATCTGCCGCCATGCAAAAAAACAATGCTATTCCTCAATCTAAGCTCGCAAAAATCCTCGCGCAAAAGTCAACGTTCTCTCTTTTACCTGCGTATAAACGCGCTCCGCACGCGGTTGATTTTGCACTCTTTGAGCTGAGAAACCAGTATCATCTTTCTTCACTCCTGCAAAATGAAACACGCGTATACACCACTATTGACGCAAGCTTGCAAAACGAATTGCAAAAACAAATCCTTTTAACAGACAAAGCGTATGTAACCGATATGTCCTATCTTGGCGTGTTGCAACAGACGGCTGAAGTAGTTGTTCTTATTGCCTCAAGCCGATACTTTGAAAACCCCTCTGATCGCTCTTTCAGACACATCGCTTACCTTCTTAACGCATATAAACAGGCTTCAAAACGTGATGCTATTACCATTATTCAATCGGTGCAGTCAGGAAAAGACCTCTCTTACGTAAAAAAAGCAGAACGTCTTTCTCTCTCAAAGTATTTTGACTCATCTAAAAATACTGATGCAAAAGAATATGCTGTTTCTTACCAATCGCGATCTTTGGAAGGGATTGTTTTGATTCAATCTCCTCAAAAAGAAAAGGCTTTCGCGCAATCGCTTGCATCTATCTTCATACAGACTGCTCAAAGAAACATAAGTTTACAACGCATGCAAGCTGCCCTACCTTATGAAAGAAAGGGGGTGAATTAAATGGCGCGAAGAAAAAAAGAAGAAATTATTCAGGAACAATCGTTAACCCAACAAGAACCTGTTTTGGCATCATCCCAAAATGAAGTCATGGATATTCTCAAGAAAAGAGAATTTATCCTGGGACTTGCCACTGTCTTAATTCTTTTGGGAGGAGCGCTTTTTGCGTATGGGTGGAACAGCTATCAAAAAGGCATTAAAGAAAGCAAGAATCTCTTAAGCTCTCAAACAGAGCAAAAGATGGAGGAGCAAAAAGAAGATCATGAGAAAACGGACAACGACCTTTCTCAAGTTACCAAACTTGCCGACACATCATTTGCCCTTGTTGTCATACAAGAAGGGGATAGCTACGCGAGAATCGCGAGAAAGCTTTGCGGATCGGAAAAACCGGTTGAGCGTCTCTTGGAAATGAACGCAAACAAAACCCTCAAGGCAGGAGATATACTCAAAGTTGACTGTTCAGAATAAATCGCTTAGGAAGACTCCTTTGGGGAGAGTTTGTAAAAGCTTGTTTTTGTTGATCCAAACTTAGCAAGTATGCCCTTTTTAACCAGGGAGGAAAGAAGAGCATGGGCTTGCTGGCGTGTAACCAAAAGCACTTCTTGGACATCCGGCGTTTTGATTGCCTTTTTATCCAGGACAATCTCAATCACGTCTTCTTCACGGGGCGTAACCAATACCCGTTTTTCACCGGTTACTTCCTCAACGCTTTCTTTTTTAAGATCGACAAGACGCGCAAGCGCTGCCTGAAGAGAATACGCGATACCCTCCAAAAAGTACTCAAGCCATTGCGTTGAATCGCCTGAATCCGCGCTGTGCAGAAGATCCGAGTAATTTTGTCTATCTATGTCGTAATAATCATCCAGAATAAAAAACTTCACCACCATGTACTCCTTAAACAAAAGGTAATAGGCGGTAAGAATTCGAGCGAGTCTGCCGTTTCCGTCAAAAAACGGATGGATATAGGCAAATTGATGATGGAAAATGCCTCCTTTAAGAAGCGGATGCAAATCGTCCGCTGCATTAAGCCATGCGAATAGCTCTTGGAGTGCTTTTTCAATTTCTCTTTTGCTATGAAATGGGGGATTATGCTTTACCACAATTTCTTCTTTTGTTCTATGTCCCACAAAAACTGCCTCGTCCCTAAAAACCCCAAGGTCTTTCTTTTCGATTCCTTCCATGAGTGTATGGTGCAGGGCAACGACAAGATCATTCGTTAGGGAAACTTTCCTGTTTGCGAGAACAAACATTTTATTAAGAACCGCAAAGTAATTTTTGACCTCTTTTTCTGATTTAGTGGTAGGAATTTGATCGTTTAACACGATGTTGGTAACGTCTCTTGGGGACAGGGGATTGCCTTCGATGCTGGTTGAGTGGTGCGTTGCCAGAATCTGGTTTTCTTGGGAGAGCTTAAGGGAAATGGAGGGAATGAGCTTTTCAGTCAATAGCTGTCCATAGAGCCGCTCAATAAGCGCGATAGCGTTAATGATTTTAGGAGTATAGGAGAAGGCAGGCGTAAACACAAGGTAATTATAACACAAAAAACCTTAATTGTCAATATATACGTAAAGTTATATGTAAACCCCGCACCCACGAGTTTACGAGCGGGGCATTGTGGTGCGGGGTAAATATCTGGGGATGGTAAGGTTAATTGTAAATATATTGGTAAACTCGTGCTTGTTAGGATATGTCAGATTCAGGGGAGATTTCGGCAAGCTCCCAAGAAGATACATCGATATGAGTAAGATCTACACCCACCCTTGTTGAGAAATTACCTCCGCTAAGAAATCTTTGCTCATAATAATCGAATTTGCAATTATTTTCTGCAAAAAACCAAAGATTCTCCTTTCCAAATACGCGAGCCATCGTTTTTAATCCTTCTATCCCAACAATCTCTCCACTAAGCACAGTGGCTCCGCTGTTCACTGCTGCCCTGGTAAAACTTCTTAGAAGACGGCTTCCTATGCCTTTTCGTTGTAGATAAGGGGAAACGGAAATCATGTCGACCCGAACAGCTCTACCATTTGGTCCTTCTGGAAATAATCTTCCAGAGATGTTGCATCCATAAGGAAACCAAACGCTAAGAACCAATGAATCTTGATGAGTTGATTTAACCCACGCAGCTTGGGGGAGTTGATTGTTAATCCGCTCCAATAAGTCATTAGGATCTTCCTGTGAAATAATATGTCCACGTTTTTCTTCGGTACTCACACGCCAGAAGTATAGCACAAAATAGACTTATAGTAAACCTTGCAGGAATTAGCCAAAGGTGGAGGCGTAAAGCTCTATCCCGTCGTCTAAGAATTCAAGGGTCAGGACATGAGAGCCAGATGATGAAAGGCGAATCAGCTTGTAAAGACGGTCATCCGAAACCGTTACTACACCGTTTTTAATATCCTCTCCTTGGATTTTTTGATCGACAGGCTTTTCATTGAGTAGAACTCGTACTTTTGAAGCGGAAGCCTGTGAGCGCATGACCAAAAATACGTCTTTTGCCTCAAAGTGAAGAGAGAGTGATGCGCCTTTTTTGGGCATGGCGCGCTCTTTTTCGATCTTCCAAGATCCAACGAATGCAAACCGGTGGAGAGGAAGAGAAGGAGGAGCAGCATACATCTGATATTGATTTTTGGAAACACGCTGGCTCTCTACAAGATAGCCCATGCGTTCATACCCAAGATACAATTCTGGGGTTTTCGCGCCAATCTGATATAAAGGATTGTTGATTGCGATGTCTGTAACCTCTGATCCGGCTTCGGCAAGAAGATCTTGAATCATTTTTTCTGATTCATCATATGCACCCTCTCCAAAATGAGATGATCGTATTTTGCCATTCTTGTCAATAAAATACTTTGCCGGCCAATAGCGGTTTGCGTATACCCTCCAAGTTGCGTACTCGTTGTCTTGCATTACTGGATATTCAATCCCAAAATCTTTGATTGCCTTTTCTACATTTTGTGGATTCTTTTCAAATTCAAACTCCGGTGTGTGAACTCCTATAATTACTAAACCTTTATCGCTATATTTTTGGTGCCAGGCTTTCAAATAAGGAAGGGTCCGAATGCAATTAATACAGGTATACGTCCAAAAATCAACCAATATCACTTTACCTCTTAGATTTTTTATCGAAAGGGGTTCTGAATTAAACCACTGACCGCCCGCAATAAAATCGGGAGCAGATACGGATCCACCAAACATATCTGTTATCGTTTTTCCTTCTTTTCTATCATCATCTGATTTTTGCTCTAGTTTTTCAAGTTGATCTTTTACCAATGGCACGTCTTCAAACCTGGTAAGATTGGTTCCATACAGGGGAAACTTCTCAAGAATAAATGCCTGAAACTTTCTATCGGTATTCGTAAAGATGGCAAGGGCGGTTACGATCATAAAAATCCCAAAGATTTTTTGAATCTTTGCAGAATTTCTAAGAAACCAAGGGTGTTTTTGCAAGAGGGATCTGCCGCCCCAGATCACCGCAAGCATGGGAATAGCAGTCCCAACGGAATACGCAAGTGTAATAAGAAACGTTTCAAAATTTACTTTGCTCACAATCGCCAATGTAATGATCGATGCCAAGATAGGCCCTACGCAGGGAGCCCACACGATTCCAAGACTTATCCCTAAAAAAATTCCTCCAGAAAATCCGGTTCTTTGCGTAGTGGATGATTGACGATTGGCAAGCGTTGTAAATAATCGCTCCATAAGAACTTGGGCTTTTGGAATTAAAAGGCTTATTCCAAAACCTAACACAATAAATACCGAAATCGTTCTTAATAGATCGGCAGACACGCCTGTAGCTTTTACGATTGAGGCAAGAAAAAGAGTAAAAAACGTAAAGCTTGCAATAAAGCCTACGATAACTCCGAAGGGACGTTTTGCGTCTCCTGTTAATGAACCCGAAAGCACAATGGGAAGTATGGGGAGTATACAAGGAGAAAGAATGGTGATAACTCCTGCAAGAAATGCAAAGAGAACAAGAATAATCATCAAGGTTTATTTAAGATTTTGAATAAGCCTATCAATATCCCCACCGTTCCATTTTGCGATTTCGTTTCCTTGGGCATCAACCTGCACAAACGTGTGCTGATACGTAATTGCGAATCGATTCTTAAGTTCAGTGTACCTATCATAATCTGTTTTGAAAATTATGACATCCTCTGGGATCTTGTCTTCTTGGTTTTGAAATGCCTCATTGACAACTTTACACGTGGGGCACCATACGGCGTGGAAAAAGTATACCCGTTTTTTGTCTTTTGCTTCTTCAAATACTGAAGACGAATATGTTACGTATCTTCCCAAAGCAGTTTTCTGTTGAGGCGAATTTTCTAATTCTAAAAAGGGCGGTTGAGAAAAGCTGGAAGAGAAGAAAAAATTTACCGCCGCAATACCTCCTCCTGCAAGAAGAACAACTATCAACCCAACAATAATTTTATTCATTTTGCGATACTATATCCCACATATCCTCATTCTAGAATACGTTAAGAAAGAAGTAAACCCCGCACCCACGACCTTATGGTCGGGGCATTTGGGAATTTCGCTTCGCGTTTTATTATGAACCCTCGTTCTGACGAACGGGGCATTGTGGTGCGGGGTAAAGAGAAAAACGTATGTTACAATACAATAATGGTTAAAGCTATCTGCACCATTGGTCCCGCAAGTGAAGGACCA
>MFOZ01000008.1 GCA_001784055.1 Candidatus Levybacteria bacterium RIFCSPLOWO2_01_FULL_42_15
AGAGCAAGTATTACCTCACAGAAGACCATTTATGTTTCTAGAAAGTGTTGACGTGCTTGAACCAGGCAAACATGCTACTGGTATTCTAGCTGACTTAAGAAATCCAGATTTTGATTTTTTAAAAGGTCACTTTCCAGACTTTAGAGTAGTTCCTGGTGCAATAATTATGGAAGCATTAGCAGAATTGTTAGGTGTTACTGCTGCGTCCGGACTATCTGAAGCAGATAATAAAATAGGAGTTCTCGTGGAAGATAGAATGAGATATCGGCAAATGATTAAACCAGGAGATCCTGTTCGTTTGGAGGCAGAAGTTACTAATATGAGACGCAACATCGGGAGAGGAAATGTAAAAGCTTTTCTAGGTGACAAAGTTGCTGCTGAAGGAGAAATTACTTTTGCCTTAATTGATAAGGTTGATTTAACAAGCCAAATATGAATTCTAATCCTAACAGGGTTCTACGTTATAGGACTAATTTTAACGAGTTTTCCACGAAACTTTGAAGCTAAAAGTTTGCAAAATCACAAATATCATTGGGTGAGCCGCCTCGGAATCGAACCGAGAACCTACTCCTTAAGAGGGAGTTGCTCTGCCAATTGAGCTAGCGGCCCCAACTTTTGTTTAGTATACTATAATCCGATTCACTGAACAAGAATATGAGAGTCATACCACTCATAAAAAACAACATCCATATAATTCTGCTTGGGTTTTTTATCCTTCTCTACGTTACCTACATGGTAACGGCAACGTTTTTGCGCCATGACAATTTTTACTCTGGACGCTTTGATCTTGGCAACATGGATCAGACAGTATGGAACACAATTAACGGAAGAATATTTCAGGCAACAGACGCCGATGGGACCGATGTAGTCTCCCGGCTTTCTGGACATGCGGACTTTCTTCTTATTCTTCTCTCTCCTTTTTATCTCATATGGGAGAGTCCAAAGATGCTTCTATTGCTTCAATCTCTCGCCATGGGATTTGCTGCTATTTTTGTATTCCTTTTAGCCCACCATAGCCTTAAAAACAAAACAGTTGCGCTCGTTCTTGCCGCTTCATATCTTTTGAATCCTAGCATCAACTATGTAAATCTCTACGACTTTCACGCCGTTAGTTTTGCACCGTTATTTATAGTAGGCGCATTTTATTTTCTTGCCATCAAGCGCTTGGTCTGGTTTACTGTTTTTCTCATTCTTGCAGGACTCACCAAAGAGAACGTGTGGATGTTAACCGGGCTTATAGGCGGCTATGCTGCATGGAGAGCTAAGTTTTTCTCAACCCAGTTTATTGTAGGGATTACAACGGTTATCGTTTCCCTTTCTTCTTTTTATTACCTCATATGGGTTGCCATTCCTCAAGCTCGATCATCCCCTCATTTTGCCCTAAGTTATTATTCCGAATTTGGAGATAGTCCTTCTGAAGTCATAAAAAATATCGTTCTTTCCCCAAATAGAACACTATCGATTGCGTTTGGAGAAGAGAAGATCGAATATCTGCGCAAAATTCTGCTGCCCTTTGGATTTCTCCCTGTTCTTTCTCCCCACATTTTAATCCTTGCGGCTCCGGATCTATTCATAAATCTCTTAGGCTCTAACCCGAATCTGCATCAAATCTACTATCAGTACACCGCGACCATAACCCCATTTTTGGTTGCTGCGGCAGTTCAAGCGATCCGCCTGATGTACAAAAAGATTCCAAAATTGCCTTTGTGGATTATAAGTTTTTATGTGATTGCATCTACGCTCTATGCTTTCTATCAATACGGTCCTCTTCCGGGATCCAAAAATCCCAATACGGTCATGTTTACTATGCCCAATCCAAACCGACAACTGATCAAAAGCGCATTGGCTCATATCCCCTCTGGTGCCGCAGTAACCGCAACCAATAATTTGGCAGCTCATCTTTCCTACCGAGAAAAAATTTATGTCATACCCAACGGCATCAAAAATGCAGATTGGGTGCTTTTTTTAATCAGCGATCAATCAGGGCCTTTGTATGATCAGTACGAACAAACACTCGTGGGTGGTCTAAAAAAAGACCCAAATTTTATCCTTATTGAACAGAAAGATAACTTTTGGGCATTCAAACGAGTTGCATCGGCGGAAAAATAACGATACCATAAGAGTGTGGTACAAATAATAAAAGCAACGGGGGAGAAAGAGCCGTTTGATGAACAAAAGCTAAGAGCCTCCATCAAAAGAGCAGGTATCCCCATAGAGCTTCAAAATGATGTGGTTGTAAGCATTAAGACCTCTCTTTATGAAGATATTCCCACGTCCGAAATTTATCGGCATATCCTTGATTTTTTAGGAAAGTCGCATCATCCCTTCACAAAGGCAAAATACGGGCTCAAGCAGGCGATTATGGACCTTGGCCCCACAGGATACCCCTTTGAAGATTTTGTTTCGGAAATCTTAAAAACCCAAGGGTACCAGACAACCGTCCGGGCGCAACTAGCCGGCGCGTGCATTCATCATGAAATAGACCTTATTTTGGAAAAAGACGGGGTAAGAGGAATTGTGGAGGCAAAATTTCATAACAGTGTTGGAACTAAGACAAAAATTCACGTTGCTCTATATACAAAGGCTCGTTTTGATGATCTTAAAGAGAAAAATAATCTTTCTTACGCGTGGATTATCACCAATACCAAAGTAACCGCAGACGTTATTGACTACGCTCACTGTGTCGGCTTAAAAGTCATGAGCTGGAGCTCCCCGGAAGAAAAAAGCCTTAGAGATGTCATAGAAACGTCAGGGCTTTCTCCTATTACCATGCTTTCTCATCTCTCTTTTTCCCAAAAACAACTTCTTCTTACCAACCATATTGTTCTTTGCAAAGATATCATTGAAAATCCTTCTTTGCTTGAGCTTCTTCATCTTGATCCTACAAAAAACGAAAACGTGCTTAAAGAAGCTCAATTTTTGATTCAATCAAGATCAAATCATTTGACTTGACTTTTTCAAATAAATGAGTCTACACTGGATTAGGAAAGAGAGGAGGTGAGAATATGAAGGCACTTCACATGGTTACCGTTATTCTGGTTTTAGTTGGAGCGCTTAACTGGGGATTGGTTGGACTTCTTAATCTTAATCTTGTTACAACCCTTCTCGGAGGAGTACCAGCGCTTGAGAAATTAGTATATGTTCTTGTTGGCGTATCTGCTGTTGTACTATTTGTTCAGCATAAAGCGGACTGCAAATTGTGCGGTAAATAAAAGCATCAAGAGAATTTATTTACATTACCTAAAGCCTTCCTGTCTCAAAGAAAGGTTTTAGTTGAGATGAAGAAAGATTGGTTTTTTTGCACGACGCTTTTTTTGATATGGCGGGTGTTATTGTTTTTTGTTGTCGGAATAGGAGATTTAGTTTTAACCTACCGCCCAGGATTTGAATACGTACATATTTGGAAATTTGTTGCGCCTTACCCTCCTGTTTCAAGCGTCTTTTTCTATCCTTGGGCCAATTTTGACGGCGTCCACTATCTTCTGATCGCGTCTCAAGGCTATACCAACAACTTTGGCTTTTTTCCGTTATTTCCTGCGCTTATTCACCTTATTTCTCTTATTTTTGGCAAAGGATCGGTATTTGGACTACAACAATTTTTCTCTGCGCTTGTTATCTCGAACATCTCAATTGCGCTTGCGCTTTTTCTTTTCTACCAACTTCTCTTACTAGACCATGGTCAATCGATTGCCCGACGAACACTCGTCTTTCTTCTCCTATTTCCCACCTCTTTTTTCTTTGGGGCGATCTATTCAGAAAGCCTCTTTTTTCTTCTTCTTATTGCTTCTTTTTATTGTGCTCGCAAGCAGAAATGGCTTCTCTCAAGCGTATTTGGCACTCTTTTGACACTCACAAGATCGATTGGGATTTGCGTGCTTCCTGCACTTTTGTATGAGGCTTGGAAACAGAAAGCAATAAACCTAAAGACTGTGTTATCATTTCTCATGATCCCGTGGACGTTTTTTGGGTATGCGTTCTTCAATTGGGTTGCTACTAAAAACCCACTGTATTTTTTGGAAGCGCACGGAAATCTTGCGAATGGAAGATCAGTCGATACTGTAGTGTTGATACCGCAAACGATTTTCAGATATATTAAGATATTCTTAACTCTCCCGATCTCGCAATTTGAATGGTGGATTGCGCTGTTAGAACTTGTGACCTTTGTGTTTGTTTCGATCTTGCTGTATTTTGCATGGAGAAGGAGAGTACGGAAATCATATCTTCTTTTTTCACTTTTTGCGTTTTTGATTCCCGCTTCTTCCGGAACCTTTACCGGCATTCCTCGTTACTCACTCGTTTTGTTTCCTATCTTTATTTCTCTTACTCTTGTCAAAAACCGCTCCATTCGGCTTGCCTACCTAATCATCTCTCCCATTCTCCTCTTTCTTCTACTCATGTTCTTCTCCAAAGGCTATTATGTTTCGTAATAACGCAGTACTAAACAAATATGTCGGAATTTACTATATAACTTTAATGCCAAATTTTTTAAGTTCCTCTACTAACTCATAGAGAGGTAGTCCTACAACATTGCTATAATCTCCTTCAATTTTTTCAACAAACATAGCGCCTCTTTCTTGAATACCATAGGCACCCGCTTTATCTAATGGTTCCCCTGTTTTAATATATCCCTCTATTTCTTCATCGGTGAGTTTTTTCATATAAACCTTTGTTTCAATAGACTTTGATACAGTTTTTCCAGTTCTCGTATCAAGAATTGTAAAACCCGTGATGATTGGATGTGCTCTTCCAGACAATAGTTTAAGCGTCTGCCTTGCGTTTTCTTTTGTTTCTGGTTTACTAAGAATGGCTCCCTTGAAGGAAACAAAGGTATCCGCAGAAATGATGATCGCGTTTTTATATTTTGAGGCTACTTCTTTTGCTTTCCCGAGCGATAGATTTTTTGCTAATTCATGAGGCGTAAGATTAGACCCTTCTTTCTCGTCAAAATTGCTTACACATACTTCAAATTGTAAACCTATTTGCTCTAATAGTTTTTTCCTTCTGGGAGAAGCGGAGGCAAGTACAATTTTTCTCATACTACAATTATATCAGAAATCGCCTCTCAACAATCACCTCGGAGGTGTTAGTCGTTTTGCCTCTCTACAATTGCCTTCTGCTATAATATGGCGTATATTATGATTAAAAATACCGTAAGTCAGCACGTTGAGCGAAAAAAATTAGATGGTTTCTACATTGAAGCGCTATCGATTGGCAAACACAAGAATAACCCTGAATTAAATGAGGATGGATTCGTGGCTACATCTCATACATTTGCAGTTATAGATGGATCTGCTCCTCGCACCCCAGTAAAATTTTTAGGAAGTAGTAGTGCGCAGTTTGCCACAAACGTGTTAAAGAAAGTTCTTGCAACAACTCCTCCAAGCTTGAATGGATCAGAACTTGTTACCGTTATAACGGGTAGACTTAATGAGGATGTGGACAAAGTAGGCGCACGGGACACGATTACTCAAACACCGGAAGCACGACCAGCGGCACTATTTACTGTTGCAAGAATACATAACGGCAAACTTGTTATTACTGCGTTAGGAGACATTCATTGTCGAGTAAATGGGCAGATGGTCCATACAGATCGCATCATTACCGAAGACCTAATGATTGAAAAGAGAATTGCAGCAATGAATAAAGCTGCTTTGCAAAACCAAACGTTTTCTGATGATGAATTTCGTACTCTGGGAAGGGCTGCAATTGACGAAGATCTAAAAACACAAGTGAGAAGTTATTTCAATAATCCTGATGACCCACTAGGACTTGGGATCATAGATGGAGAAGATGTGTCTAAAAAGTTTATCCGAACATACCAATTTGATCTACCTGATGTTCAAACTCTTGAAATATTTTCTGATGGCTATTATGTTATTCCGGAAGAACCATCAATTGATGCGTTTGAACAAGCCTTCTCGGAAGCAGAAAGAGAAGACCCATTACGTTGGAAAAAGTATCCTGCGGTAAAAGCGTCAACCCCTGACCAGTTTTCCGACGATCGAACAATTTTAATTGCGAAAGCAATTTGATATAATTTTCCAATGACTAATGTCGAACCAGTAGGAATAACTGTGGCACGATTAGATCGTATTCCCCGCCCATGGAATGAGGCGTTCTCTCCAACCGACCTTCCTTTACGTACCCCTATTTTAGAAAAAATTTACTTAAACGAGCTTCCAAAAGCAAAACAACATAAAAACTTTATTGGATTAACAGACGAGCAGCTTGAGCTTCAAGTACCCGCATTAGTGGACGCATGTCTTGCGGAAATGCTTGAATATGAAACACTCGCAAGAGAATCGGCGCAGAAGCGTCTTGCAAAACTAAAAGAGATTGCTCCGTCTGTCACCCGTGTTATTGATCGCTCCGCCCCGGGCGATTATTACCACCTCAACAAAACCGATAAGTATCAATTCGATCCCGCTATGCAGGGAGGGGATCGATTACGGTCGGATCAGGCAGCAATTCTTGCTGTTGTTCTCGCTGGAATTAAACAGGGTTGGGAAGATAAAGACCTCTTATTATTTTTAAATCAACACGTATTACTCAATGACAATGAAGAACTAAACGCATTACGGGAAAAGGCAAAGCGGGCAATCAAAGATTCTGGAATTCGTATTGCATACTCGGGGGAAGCACATGAAATAGACCCTATCCGAACAGTTTTAAACCAAAAAAATGTTTTTATTCCAAAAGACTGCGTTGATTTTGTAGGTCCAGAAGGTATAAAAGACACATATACCCAAGCAGAAAAATTTCGAGAATACTTGCAGGCAAATTTGAAATCAGGAGATTCTTTTATAGAACCTATAAATCTACAGGGAATTAGGGCAAGTAGAATGGCAGGAGCAGTTGGAATGATTCCTGAAGGCACTAGCTATTACATCTATGCCATGCCAACGGTAAAAGGAGAGAGGTCGCAAGAGTATAGAGATCGAGAAATCAAAGGAACTGTATTTTATGCGCTTATCGCAAAAGCTTCCTTTGACCCTACACCTCATAAGATAATTTAATATGACAATCACCTCGGAGGTGTTAGGAAGATAGCACTTCGGGATTTGTTTACAGCACTTACTCTAAAATTAAATGCTTAATTTTTTCTAATGCTCTTTGATATCCCGCCTGGTCGAAAAGAAAATCTTCATACTTCTTAATTGAAGAAAAATGCAAAAGGACTTCTTGAATATTGCAAAGCGAATTTTTTTGGTTGTTTAGATATTCTGGAAGCGAGGAATATGGGTATTGCTTTAATTCCGAAAATGTTTTGACCACATAGGAAGTGTGAGGGTTGAGGTGAATATATCTATTGAGATGAAGAAGTTGTTCGTCATCCTCTACTCTTACCGCTTTAAATTGTCCCTGAAAAACATGGCCAGAACGGGTGTTTTTTGTGTTAAAGTAACGAGTGTAGCTATTTTGAAATAAAGCAAGAAATTTACTAATTCCTTTATTTACGTTTTGTTTTAACAGGAAATGAAAATGATTTGGCATAAAAGTAAAAGAAGTTATATCCACAATTTTTTTAGTATTGTTTGAAAGAGCACGAGCTATTTCAAGTCGTTTATCTGGACCAAATGCCAAAAAATAGGAAAGTCTTATTGGCGGATTATCAAAACGATAATATCCGAGTGTTTCTAATGCCCGTTGGCAATCTCTTTGTTTTATAAAAATCGGTTCTTTATTGATGCTCCTGTTGAAGATATGGTAGTACTGATCATTAGCAAAAATGACTTTCCTTTGTGGCATATACTCATATATAAACTATTTTCCCCCAAGGTGTCAAGTATAAAACACATCGGAGGTGTTAGTCGTTTTATCAGCAAACTCAAATTGCAAGAACTAGAATTTTTTAGTAAATCATTTGCTATAATAGAAAAACATCTCTATGAAACTTGTCAACACTACAATTTCAAAAGGTGAATTAAAAAAGATGTCTGAAGTCTTTTCAGGGGGGTTAGTGAAAGCTGTAGTAGATATAAAAAAAGAGATAATGGTTGTTGATGGCTCGATGCACGCTGACGAAGAAAAAGAATTATTAGATACAGGATCTCACCAAGACGACCTCTGGGGAATTAACATCTATCCTGATTTATCTCGCGATGGCTTTATTGAATTTGATTCCATGATAAATGTTCGTCCAAGGCTGAATAACTTCTCAAGAGGAATCGAGGATGAAAATCTGCGAAAAAAAATAGTTTTAATCGTTTCTAGGTTAGTAAAATGAATAATATATTTCATACCGACCTTGAGAAAAGATGGAATCGTTTTTCTCTTTCCGAACAAATGGCGAATATTGGAGCTGAAATTGGAAGAACAATTAATTGGAGAAAAAAAGGAAATAAAGTGATGAGTACAAATGCTTTATATCGAGGGTTAGAATTACTTGATTTTACTATTAATGATACAAAAAATAAAAACTCTTTAAAAGAAATCTTACGAGTTAGGGAAGCGCTTGTTGATTTTTTTCTTGGTGAGAACATATATGGATCTTCTGATGTTATTTGGGAAAAATATTTTTACTACTTTAACGTTGCAGCAAGAAAAAATCATTAAAAAATGAATAGTTTTTTACAAGAAAAAGATTTTTTCCACTTCATTGCTAGTACGGTTTGTAATTTAGTTTCTAATTCTGATAAAAATATAACGATTGCTCAACATAAGAGAGAAGGAGACTTTTCTACAAAAGTTGATGTTGATGTTGAAAATCTCATCGTAAGCGAAATTAAGAAAAGATTTCCCGAAGATCATATTCTTGCAGAAGAAAAGCATACGAATACTATCATTCCAAAAGGGAGAATCTGGATTATTGATCCAATATGCGGAACAAATAATCTTGCGAGGGGTATAAAAAATTTTTGTACAAACATAGCATTAGCAGATAATAATAAACTCATTGCCTCGTGCGTTATTGACCATAGCCAAGATGCCTATTTTTGGTCAATTGGAGGAAGAAAAATTTACATTAATGACACTCTTTTGGAGCTAAAAAAAGAAAAATTTGATATAATGGTAGAGGTTGATTTTGGATCAGTTTTGTCCGTTAATAAAGCTAGGAGGGAGAAACATAATAGATTTTTGAAAAAGTTGGTTACCAAAACTAACTATCATCTTGTCTCCTTAAATACTTCACTGGGTTTTGCATATACCGCAATCGGAAAAATAGACGGTTTTATCAATAGTTATAGCCATCCTTGGGATATCTGTGCTTCTAGTTTTTTAATTCAGCAATCGGGAGGCATAATCTCAGACCTCGCTGGAGAAAAGTGGACAATAACATCGGTTGGAGCAATTGCTGCAAAAAACGAAAAAATTCACAAAAAACTCCTCGACTGTTATCTTAGAAGTTGATTCTTGAGGGTAGTTTTATGGGGTGGAAGACGGGTGCTGCCCCCGCGACCTCCAGGTCCACAACCTGGCGCTCTACTGTTGAGCTACATCCACCAAGGAAGCTCAATTATACCATTTCTTCTGACAAATCCCAAAGCTTGAGACCAATTTTTTTGTCAAATTTCTTTTGAAACTTAGTAGAAAAAGCTTCTATTATTACCTCAACCGTTGCGGAAACCTCTGCTTCCACCAAATGTCCTCCAAAACCTCTCATTTTTTCATCGGATAAGGACACGTGCGCATGCACTAATGGCTTATTCTCAAAAAGCGCCACATTACCTAATAGACCCGTGACCTCAAAAATCCCTTTTAACATGTGCTCTGAATACTTCTTTGTATTAACCGAGTAATGGGCTACGATGGGGTTTTCCACAGAACCGATTGCAAAAAGCTTAGCGTTGGCGACCCCTCGCGATTGACAAAAGGCAGTAATAGATCCAACAACTTTCTCTCCCTTTACAAGACGAATAAGATATGTCAAACGAGCAAGCTTTGCGTATTTCATTGATTGTTTTTTTGCAAAAATTGCGCGTAAAGAAATCCCGTTGCAAACCCTCCTACGTGCGCCCAAAACGCGATTCCTCCACCTTCTCCTCCAAAAGGAAGGGAAAGCGCACCCGAGAAAACCTGAAGCACAAACCAATATCCTAACATAAAAGGAGCTGAAACCTCAATCACGCTAAAAAATCCAAAAAAGGGAACGGCAGTTTTTATTTTAGAGTGAGGAAACAACACGTAGTAGGCACCAAGTATCCCTGCAACCGCACCGGATGCGCCCAGCATGGGAATTGAAGATTGAGGTTGCGTCATATATTGCATCACGTTTCCCACAATTCCCGACACAAAGTATATTACTATGTAGTGATATACTCCTGCATGAGTTTCTATATTGTCCCCAAATACCCACAAAAACCACATGTTAGAAAGAATATGTAAGAATCCTCCATGTAAAAAGATTGCTGTGATAAAAGGAGCGAGCGTTAAAATATTAGAAAAGTTAATAAGGGCGGGAATAAGCGCGTATTGATCTACTAAAAGATTGGGAGAGGTGAATTGCTGAACAAACACAAAGAAGGTAAAGCCAATAACTCCAATGTTAAGATATGCAAAGCGGTGGGTTCGGATGGAATCGGAAATCGGGAACATGGTGAGTCTGACGCGGCAAAGCCACGTTTGACGTGGCGCGCCCGAGAGGAGTCGAACCTCCAATCTACTCCTTAGAAGGGAGTTGCTCTATCCATTAAGCTACGGGCGCAATGAGCTTATTTTAACCCTATTGATTTCTAAAATCAAATAAGGAATAATTAATGTGTCTTATGTTAGAGAAACTGATTTATCATCTTCTGCGTAATCAGCTTATTATCGCGCTTCTGGTAGTAGTGGTTGGCTGGTTTATGTACGAGATTAGAGGAATCCTTGTTGCCATTTTCGTTGCCTATATTCTTATGGCGGCTCATCTTCCGCTTGTAACGTTTCTTCGCAAGTATCGCGTTCCCAAAATCTTTGCCATTCTTGTTCCGTACCTTGCTTCGGTAACACTTTTAGTTCTTATTATTATTCCTCTGGTTCCTTTTTTTGTCTCTCAAATCCAAGCACTTTTTTTTAACTTCGCTAGCTATCTGGATGCAACCGCAAAACTTGTTGGGATAACGATTGATCCGAATCAGGTGGAAAACCTTATGATATCCGAAGTAAACAACCTAGGAAAAAATGCGTTTTCTCTTACGAGTAGGGCGTTTGGAGGGCTTTTTTCAATCGTAACAATCATGGTGGTAAGCTTTTATCTACTCATAGACAATGAACGCATTAAACACGTTATCGCAAAACTCGTTCCCGCAAAATCTCATAAAAGAGCAATGGAAACGTACACACAAATTGAAGCAAAGCTGGGCGCGTGGCTAAGAGGACAATTGGTTCTATCTTTTTCCATAGGAGCTTTAACGTGGGTTGTGTTAACGGTCCTTGGAATTGACTTTGCGTTTCCCTTGGCAGTCATCGCGGGGATTTTAGAAGTAGTTCCAACCATAGGCCCTATTATCTCTGCTATTCCTGCTGTTGTGGTTGCTCTTGCGGTTTCTCCCACCATGGCTCTCATTGTGGTAGCCGCCTACATTCTCATCCAATTTTTGGAAAACAACATTTTGGTCCCCAAAATTATGGAAAAAGCGGTTGGGTTAAACCCGATTGTGGTGATTATTGGAGTCATGATTGGAGCTAAGATTATGGGGGTAGTGGGAGCTCTTCTCTCTGTCCCTTTTATTGCCATGGCGGTTATTATCTTTAAGGCAATCAAGAACTCCTCCGAAGCTTAAGTCTTCTTTGTCAGCTTATCAATTGTCCGCGGACGGTACTCTCTATATCATTTTCACCTCCGATGCGTACAATGTAAAGCCCTTCCACGCAGAAAAAAGGATATGGAAGATATTCTAGCACTATCGACAGCCAGAAATCTTATTATCTAACCTTTAGCTCCCTTTATATTGAGCGATAAAACAATAATAATCTTTTTCGTCCTTCCAGAAATTAATAAACTTGAAGCTATAATAGTGTTTTTTAATAAGTTTTTTGTTATAAATTACATGAGGAACATCAATTTCATCTCCAATGGTTGGCAGATAAGTATTCTTTTCTATCTTCTTTGCAGTCTTAACCAAACAGTATCTTAAT
>MFOZ01000009.1:0-8730 GCA_001784055.1 Candidatus Levybacteria bacterium RIFCSPLOWO2_01_FULL_42_15
TTGTTGCAATCCACATTCAATAATGAAATTCTTAAGAATCGTTACCCCGTGCTCCGTGTGTTCTACTTCCGGATGGAACTGTACGCCAAAAATCTTTCTTTTGAGATCCCCTACAAATGCGAACGGCACGTGTTCTGTTGAGCCAAGCGTTATAAATCCTTTCGGAACACTCACTACCTCATCCCCATGACTCATCCACACAACAAAAGATTTTAATAAATCTTTTGCAATTTCGGATTTCGGATTTCGGATTTCGGATTTTAATATTAATTCAGCTGGTCCATATTCTTTCCTACCAGATACAACTTTTCCTCCCAAAAGATGGGCTGTTAGTTGAAGTCCATAACAAATTCCCAATATAGGAATTTGTGATGAGAAAATTTTGGGATCAATCGTAGGCGCACCTTCTTCATATACCGACGAGGGTCCTCCGGAAAGAATAATGCCTTGAGGCTTTCTTTTGAATATTGAGGGCATTGCCTCTTCCGGATGCACGATGCGAACGTCTATTCCTAACTCGCGAATCCTTCTTCCAATCAGATGGGCTGTTTGGGATCCAAAATCAACAAGAAGTATCATGAGTAGTTTTTCCCAGGGTTGGTGACAAAAATGTCATGGGGATGATTTTCTGTTAATGATGCCTGAGTGATTTGAATAAATTTTGCTTTTTGTTGTAACTCCACGATATTTCTTGCTCCAACATAGTACATCCCTGATTTTATTCCGCCAACTGCTTGATCTACCAAATCTTTTACTGTACCTTTTATGGGAACTAACCCTTCTACTCCCTCAGCAACCAGAACTCTATCTTTATAACTCTTACCATGAAATTCTCCCTCGGATTTTATTTTCGCGCCTTCCTGCATAGCAGCTTCTGATCCCATGCCTCGGTATTCCTTAAAATAAAACACTTCTTTGTTTGCAGAATTCTTGCTTTCATCAATAACAGTCAAATTATTTTTCTTGTTAGATTTTTCTTTTCTTGTCGGATCTAACAACATATTGTTATTAAAAATATTCAAGAACCGCTTTGGAACAAATTCCCGCCTCAAAGCAATTGATCTTCCCGGAGATTCAACGCAAGAAGAAAAAAATCCACCCATCATTATAGTTGATGCGCCTGCCGCTATAGCTTTTACCATATCTCCTGAATATTTAATTCCTCCGTCTGCAATAACAGGAATTCCAAATTTCTTTGCAGCTTTGACAGTTTCTAATATTGCAGTTATCTGAGGAACTCCCATTCCGGAGATAATTCTTGTTGTGCAAATTGCGCCCGGTCCCATTCCAACTCTTAAAGCATCTGCCCCGACAGCAATTAAAGCTTTTGCGCTATCATAAGTTGCGATGTTCCCCGCGATAACTTCTATGCTCGGGTATGTTTTTTTTATAAATCTAACCGCGTCGATAATAGGTTTCGCAAATCCATGGGCTGAATCAACAACAATAACATCGGCTTTTGCTTTTATCAAAGCTTCCACTCTTTCTTCAAACCCTCTACTTGCTCCAACTGCGGCTCCAACTAAAAGCGCTTGCCCTAAGCTTGCCGAATGGGTTTTCTTAACTTTAAGCACCTCTTTCGCTTGATCTTTTATTGTTAGGTTTCTGTGAATAATGCCTATCCCACCCAATCTCGCCAAGGCAATAGCAAGTCTACTTTCCGTAACCGTATCCATGGGAGCCGAGACGAACGGAATAGTAAGTCTTATTCGTTTGGTAAGTTTCGTTGAAAGATCTATTTCTGAACGGGAAAAATCCGAATATCCGGGAAGAAGCAAAACGTCATCGAAAGTTAGTCCAAGAGGAAAAGAGTATTTTTGTGGCTCCATACTTTACTATATACCATTCCCCCTTCCTTGTCAAGATAAACCTAAACCTCTATGATAATCATATGCTTGCAAAAGTAAATTCTGCCGCTGTTGTAGGGTTGGACGGCGTGCCGGTTGAAGTAGAGGTTGATATTGCCGCTCAAGGACTCCCATCTTTTACTATTGTTGGTCTTCCCGATAAAGCGGTAGAAGAGGCAAAAGAGAGAGTACGTTCTGCTCTCAAAAATAGCGGCGCTGATTTTCCTTCCAAACGCATCACGGTAAATCTTGCGCCCGCAGACCTGCCTAAAGAAGGCGCGTCATATGACCTTCCTATTGCCATTGGTATTCTTCTTGCCTCAGAACAATTGAATGCTGCAATTAAAGACGCACTGTTCCTAGGAGAGCTTTCTTTGGATGGAAGACTTCGCCCTACCAACGGAACGCTTGCCTACACGCTCCTTGCAAGAGATCAGAAACTCACGCGCATATTTCTCCCCGCCTCAAACGCAAAAGAAGCAGCTCTTATTAAGGATATTACTGTGTATCCTGCATCTTCTCTTGGAGATGTTGTGGGGCATTTTTTGGGAACCACCGCGCTTATACCCCAAAAACCAACAGCGCTTAACCTTTCTTCTTCTACCGCTACCACGGATTTTGATATGTCCCTCATTAAAGGACAGGAGCGCGCTAAAAGAGTCCTTGAAATTGCCGCCGCTGGCTTTCATAACGTGCTCCTTAAAGGTCCTCCCGGCGCGGGAAAAACGCTTCTTGCCAGAACCATTCCTTCTATCCTCCCTTCCCTTTCCCTTGAAGAAGTCATTGAAATAACAAAGATTTATAGCATATCCGGACTCTTAGATAACCAGGCGCTTATAACCACTCGTCCTTTTAGATCGCCTCATCACACTACCTCCCATATTGGGCTTATTGGCGGAGGAAGCAAACCCGCTCCCGGAGAGATTTCTCTTGCCCATCGAGGGGTTCTTTTTCTGGATGAGTTTCCCGAATTTCCGCGCCATGTACTGGAAGCACTTAGGCAACCCTTGGAGGATGGGTTTATTACGGTATCCCGTGCCCGCGGACGCGTAATGTTTCCCGCAAAGCACATGCTTATTGCAGCGCTTAATCCCTGCCCCTGTGGGTTTTGGGGAAGCAGTGTAAAGACATGCTATTGCTCCTCTTCCGCAATCCTCAGATACCAAAAACGAATTTCAGGTCCCCTATTAGACCGAATTGACATCCACCTGGACGTCCCCGCGGTAAAAGCGGAAAAACTTACTCAAGAGGGTTCCACAGAGGAACCTTCCTCGGTAATTCGGAAACGCGTGGAAAAAGCGCATATGCTCCAAAGAAAGCGGTTCAAGAAGCATCCCGGAAAAACGAACGCCCAGATGTCTAATAAAGACATAAAGACACTTTGCCCGCTTTCCGAAGAATCCCTTACCATGTTAAAAATGGCTGTCTCCCGCATGGGTTTGTCTGCGCGCTCATACTACCGAACCATTAAGCTTGCCCGGACTATCGCAGATCTTCAACATTCAGAGACAATCAAACCTCACCACGTTGCGGAAGCCCTTCAATATCGCCCAACAACAATTAACAACGCGCTTCTATGAAAAAGGCTGTTGGCTTTGCTATCTATACACTTTTTATCCTTCTTCTGGGAAGAAGTCTCTTGCTTCTTCCCCGTATCTCTTTTTTTACAAACAAGCAGACGGACGTACAAAAACTCAAGCAAGAAGTACAAAAATTGGTTTCTTCCCAAAAAGGAAGCTACTCGGTGTATTTCCACGATCTTAAAACCGATGTCTCTTTTGGCATCAATGAAAAACAAATCCACACCGCTGCTTCCGTCAACAAGCTTCCTATTATTGCGGTTTTGTACGTTCTCGCAAGCACGAATAAAATCTCATTGGACGAGAAAATAACGATACAAGAAAAAGATATTCAGGACTATGGAACCGGAAAACTACGATATGAAAAACAGGGAGGGGTTTACTCCCTTAAGAGCCTTGCCCAACTTGCGTTACAGGAATCAGATAATACTGCCGCGCACGTACTTGCCACCAGAATGGGAAGCGATGTCATTCAAAACACCATCAAAGAGTGGGGACTTACCCAAACCCACATTCAAAATAACAAAACATCTCTCTACGATATGTATCTTTTATTTCAAAGAATCTATGAGGGAAAAGTAGCGAGACCTCATCTGAGGCAAGAACTTTTGGGATTTCTTACCGATACCGACATTGAAGACAGACTTCCTGATCTCCTTCCTTCTTCTGTAAAGGTATTTCATAAAACAGGAGACGCAACTGGCGGAATACACGATGTAGGAATTGTAGAGAAAGATGGCATGGTATATTTTGTGGGCGTTCTTGCTTCCGACGTCTCCTCTTATGAGGAACAAACAAGAAAAACCATAAGCAAGATTTCCTCCAAGATTTACTTCTTTGTCTCGGAGAGACAGTAAGCTTCTTCTCTTCTGTGCTACAATATTTGGTATGGAAAAAGACTTAACGCGCGAGCAAGCGGAAGAAAAATTAAAACTTGTTGGCCCTAATGAAATTACCGTTGAGAAACGCTTCACCGCGCTTTCTCTCTTTTTCTCTCAGTTCCCTACTTTTATTAATGGTATCCTTGCTGCTGCCGCGATCTTTTCTTTTTTCATACAAGATGCGCTTGATGGGTTTTTGATTTTGGCAATTCTTCTCTTAAATGCTCTGTTTGGTTTTATTCAGGAGTATCGAGCAGAGAAATCGCTTGAAAAATTAAAATCGTTTGTAAAGCCCACATCTCGGGTAATCCGCAACGGACGCGAACAGGAAGTTCCTACCTCTTCTCTGGTTCCGCAAGATATTGTGGTGCTTTCCGAAGGAGATCGAATTCCTGCCGATGGAATCCTCCTTTCAAGCGCGCACATGGAGATTGACGAGGCAATCCTTACCGGAGAGTCTCTGCCTATTACCAAGAAAAAGAATGATAGAGCGCTTAATGGAACGCTCGTCGTAAAAGGGAAGGGAATCATGAAGGTAGAAAAAACAGGAATGCAAACCCGCTTTGGACAAATTGCCCAAACCCTTTCTTCCATTGAAACGGACAAAACGCCTCTTCAGAAAAACCTTGAGGTCTTAGGAAAAATGCTTTCTTTAGGAGCACTTGTGATAGCACTCTCCTTAATTCCCATAGGAATGGCTCAGGGAAAATCGCTTCTCCCTCTTATTCTTTTAAGCGTAAGCATTGCCATTGCGGCAATTCCCGAAGGACTCCCTGCCGTCATCACCGTTGCCCTTGCTATTGGCACCAACCGCATGGCAAAAAAGAACGCGATCATAAGAAAAATGCCCGCCATTGAAACCCTTGGATCGGTTCAGGTAATTCTTACCGATAAAACAGGAACGCTTACGCAAAATGTAATGAGAGTCAAAAAATACCATCTGAGAGACAATGCGCATTTGCCCCTCCTTCTTCGCGCGTGTGTTGTTTCTAATACCGCTTCTCTGGTCAGAAAACAAGATGGCGGAACTGATGAATTTGATGTCATTGGGGACAGGACAGATGGCGCGCTTCTCTTGTTTGCCCAATCCCTTGAAAAAAACATAGAGGCAATAAAAGGGGCGTCTCGTATTATCGAGGAGTACCCGTTTGATCCCGAAACAAAAACCGTCTCGGTGGTTGTGGAACAAAATGGGATAAAGCATGTGTTTGTGCGCGGCGCTCCGGAAGAAGTTATCAAGCGATCCACTGTCTCTCTTCACGAAAAGAGAGAGATAGAAACACTTTTTGAGGAGTATGCAAAAATGGGATTTCGCGTAGTTGGGTTTGGAACGCGAACAATTCTTCAACATCGCAAAGGAACGCATCGCGCATTTCTTGAGAACAACCTTACTTTTCTAGGATTAATTGGTATTCATGATCCTCCACGAGCAGAAACCAAACGAACCATTCAAGAAGCAAAAATGGCAGGGATCCAAATAGTAATGGTGACCGGGGATAATGAACTTACCGCGCTTGCCATTGCAAAAGAGGTAGGTCTTATTCAAAAAGACGAAGATGTAATAAACGGAGACGAACTTGCAGCGCTTTCCGATGAGGAACTCAAGAAAATTCTTCCCAAAACCCGTATTTTTGCTCGAAGCAAACCGGAGGATAAGCTTCGTCTCGTAAATCTCTTTAAAGAGTTAGGATACGTGGTGGGAGTCACGGGAGATGGGGTAAACGATACCCTTGCTCTCAAAAGAGCCGATGTTGGCATTGCCATGGGACAAACAGGAACAGACGTAGCAAAAGAGGCAAGCGACATTATTCTTATTGATGATAACTTTACCAGTCTTATTAAAGCAATTAAAGAAGGAAGGACTATTTATCATAATATCTCTAAATCGATCGTGTATCTTCTCTCGGGAAATCTTGCAGAGCTGTCTCTTGTATTTTTTGGAACCCTTTTAGGGCTTCCCTCTCCTCTTCTTCCCACCCAAATTTTATGGATTAATGTGGTAACCGACGGCCTTCCCGCTCTCGCTCTTGCAAGCGACACCCAGGATATTGACCTTCTTAAAGAAAAACCCAGAGATCCTAAAACACCTATTCTTACCATGCGCCGGCTTAGTCTCATTGGGATTATTGGTTTTGGACTATCGTTTTTGCTTCTTTTTGTTTTTATCGCATTTCTCCCCAAAGGAGAAGTTTTTGCCAGAACAATAACATTTAATCTTCTTGTGTTTCTTCACGTTGCAATAGTATTCGTGGTGCGCGGCGGATCTTTTAAGAAAATGAGTCCGTTCTTTATCTTTGCCGTTATCACAACGTATGTTGCGCAGATACTTATTACGCTTACCCCCGGGCTTCAAAAGATTTTCCACCTGGGATTTTAACTATAGGAGGTGTTCTTGTGTATCATTGCGGGGAAATATGACATGGAGATGATCGTATGCCGCACGAGTTGCCATTCTTCCCCGATTGGTTCTTTTTAAAAACCCTATCTGCAGAAGATACGGCTCGACAACTTCCTCTATGGTTCCTCTATCCTCCGATATTGTGGAGGCGATTGTTTCTACTCCAACAGGCCCCCCGCCGTGTTTTTGAATGATCGCAAGCAAAAACCGTCTGTCGGCAGAATCAAGACCTGCGTGATCAATTTCAAGCATGTCAAGCGCCTTGCTCACTAAATCCGATACAATTTTTCCTTGTCCTCTTACTTGCGCAAAATCACGAGACCTTTTAAGAAGTTTAAGCGCAATCCGTGGCGTCCCTCGAGCCCTTTTTGAAATTTCCCCAATGCTCTTTTCATCTATGGGAACATTCAGTTTGAATGCCGCCTTTTCAATGATAATTGAAAGCTCTTCCGGTTGATAAAAGGTAAGCCTGTTGACCACACCAAACCGATCACGAAGAGGTGCGGATAAAAGACCAGCTCTTGTTGTTGCTCCGATTATGGTAAAATGAGGAAGGTCAAGTCGTATTGCCTGCGCAGATGGACCTTTCCCGATCACCATATCCAGAGAATAATCCTCCATTGCGGGATAAAGCATTTCCTCAACCACCTTATTGAGCCTATGGACTTCATCTATAAATAATACGTCCCCTTTTTCAAGATTGGTAAGAATTGAGGCAAGATCTCCTGCCCGCTCAATGGCCGGACCCGAAGTTACCTTAATGCTTCCTCCCATTTCTTTTGCGATTAAATGAGCAAGCGTTGTTTTTCCAAGTCCCGGCGGTCCATACAAAAGAACATGTTCTAATGCTTCTTTTCGCCTGCGAGCAGCTGTTATTGCAATTTTCAAAGACTCTTTTACCTGTTCCTGTCCGCAAAAGTCATCCCATACCTGCGCACGAAGAGATGTAAGAAGAATCTCTTCTTCCGGTGTCGATTCTATTTCTTCTGGAGCTGCCGTTATGCTCTTTTTTATTTTCCCCATAAACTGTCTCCTTAACGTTTCCCTAGATATTGCAGGGCAAGACGAACCAGCTCTTGGGTTGTTCCTCCTTTATCCTTTACCGCGACAATCGCCTCTCTTGCTTCTCCCGGTGAAAAGCCAAGGGATTCAAGCGCCCGAACCACATCCGCATGCTGTTTTTTGTCTTTTTCCGACAAATCCAACTCCTGAGAACTTCCAAATTTTTGCTTAAGCTCAATAATAATCTTCTGTGCGTTTTTTCTTCCAAGACGGGGCACCGAGGTAAAAAAGTCAACATCCGCATTCACTATTGCCTCTATAATATTGTCTCTTTTATTGAGCGAAAAAACATTCATTGCTGTTTTGGGCCCCACACCGGAAACACCAATAAGACGCTCAAAAAGCTCCAGATCTTCAGCGCTTGGGAATCCGTACAAATCAAGCGCATCCTCTCGCACATGAGTGTAGGTAAAAAGCGCAAGTTTTTCTCCTTGTTTTGTGCTCGCAAGAACGCTGCCGGAAACCAATACCTTATACCCCACCCCTCCTACTTCAAGAAAAATATAGGGATCATTCCGAAGAATAACGATTCCTCTTAGGGAGCCAATCATAATTGAGCAGACATTTCATCCGATTATAGCATATGGGAACTGTTCTTTATCCGCGCATACGTCTTGGAAAACGCGTGGGTAAGGGCAACTGCCAATGCATCGGTAACGTCATCCGGCTTTGGAATGCTTTTGAGTCGAAGAAGTGTCGCAACCATTTTTCCAACCTGTTTTTTCTCTGCCCTTCCATATCCGGTTATTGCCATTTTCACCTGAAGAGGCGTGTACGTAGCAATCGGAAGGTCTTCTTTAGCCGCGCATAAAAGAATGACTCCCCTAGCTTGTCCTACGATAAACGCTGTCTTTGCGTTCGTATTGAAAAATAACTCTTCTATTGCTAGAGCATCTGGTTTGTACCTTCGGATAATCCCTGTTAATTTTTGATAAATCGCAAGAAGCCTTTTTTCCGTGGAA
>MFOZ01000009.1:8771-9189 GCA_001784055.1 Candidatus Levybacteria bacterium RIFCSPLOWO2_01_FULL_42_15
GCACTTTCCGCTTTGAACTTCTATTACCCCCCACCCCGTACGCGCAATACCCGGATCTATTCCAATAATTCTCATATAAATAGCTAACCGTCCTCTGCTCCTATTATATCCCACGCTCTAAAGAAATCTGACAGCCTTCATGTTTGATAACACATTTTCAAAAGATTCGGGGTGTAAACTTAGTAATGTTCGTGCCTGTGGTTTTTCCATGCCCTGCTGTTCCCATAGACTAAGGAATTCTTCTTGCGTCATTCCAAAACTCTCTAAAAGCTTAAGATTTGCTTCTATATGCTTCGTATCGTCCTCATTTTCTTCATATAAACCTATTGCTCGTGGTTCTGCAGGATGTAATTTTTTTGGCGTTTTGTCATCAAAAATAATTTCGTATGACCTTTTTTTATCAATGGCTTGGGGACTC
>MFOZ01000009.1:9246-10516 GCA_001784055.1 Candidatus Levybacteria bacterium RIFCSPLOWO2_01_FULL_42_15
AGGCGCAATGCATTCTCTTGCTTAATACCATACACAACATGTAAGTCATACTGGCTCGAGGTACACTGCGTAGGATTCTTATTTATTATTGTTGGCGCTATAATTCTTCCCCCATCTTTAAGTTGATCAAACAACGCTTGCGGAATTTCTACGATGCCTGCGGTAACGAGAATTGCATCATAGGGTGCGTAGCCTACAACTCCTTTTGCACCATCGCCCGTGTGGATGCGCACCGCATCAAATCCTAATTTCGCAAGTCTCTGCGCTGCGGCTTCTGATACCCTCTGGTCATAATCAATCGTATGAACTTCTTTTGCACACCAAGAAAGAACAGCCGCCGTGTACCCCGAGCCAGTACCAACATCTAATATACGCTCCTCCCTATTGGGATTGAGAAGATTAATCATGGAAGCAACAAGACTAGGCTGGCTTAATGAAGACCCTTCTCCTAAAAGAATGGCATTGTCATCATAAGGAAAGTCTTTAAACGGAGTAAAATCGCCTCGATCCACAGCCTTAAACGCGTTAAGAACCAACTCGCTCGTGACGTAAGGAGTAATGCATCGTCTTACAAAATCCTCCCTTAGCTCCCCACGCGATGCTCCCTGCCTTTCTATCATGGTCAAGATTATAACATCTTGAATCAAGAATTATTAAATTACTGTTATGTTCAGTTTAAAGGCTAACCTGCCACCTGCAGGAGATGATATACTTTAAAGCGTGAACATATTTGTTATTAGACACGGTATCACTGAACTAAATAAGCAAAGAAAAGTTAATGGTCAAATAGATGAGCCGTTGAGTCTTGAAGGAGCTGAACAGGCTAAAGCTACCATTCCTATTATTCCTAAAAGCATAAGGTATATTTATACTTCTCCACTAATTCGGGCCAGACAAACTGCAGAAATTATAAATACCAAATTAAACCATCCTATTTTTTCTATTGATGAACTTACGGAAATTCATATGGGAACACTCGCCGGCTATTCTTGGGAAGAAATGGAGCTAGGAGAAGAGTTAAAGAAGAGACATAGAACAGTTCAGTTCGATTATCGACCATATGGGGGAGAATCTGTAAAAGAAGTTAAAAAAAGAGTAACTGAATTTCTAAAGAAACTAAAGAAAAAACACAAGGATAACGAAGTCTTGATTATCACTCATGGAGGAATTATTCGCCTTCTTTATTTGCTCGAACAAAACAAGGTTGTCGACGAGACCGAGAAACATGTTTCGCTGCTCACCTTTGATTTGGATAAAATCATAAAAAATT
>MFOZ01000010.1:0-10330 GCA_001784055.1 Candidatus Levybacteria bacterium RIFCSPLOWO2_01_FULL_42_15
AATCCAGCACCTTTTTTCGCGGAGTATTGATCCACGCACCGAATCGGTGCGGGATTGACTCACACAAAAAAAATAATGATACTAATCCACCGAGTCAGACTCGGGGGTTTTGAAAAGGTGCTGGATAAAGACGTGCTACAATAAAGTCGTCTTATGACGACTCATGAAAAAGCGGAGAAAATACTAACGCTTCTTAAACATCACTATCCCCGTGCAAAAATTATCTTACATTATGGCAATACGTGGGAAATGTTGGTTGCCGTCATGCTCTCTGTCCAGTGTACGGACGTTACGGTGAACAAAGTCACGGCATCTCTTTTTAAGAAGTATAAAGCGGTAAAGGATTATGCAAATGCAGATATTAAAAAACTTGAGCAAGATATTAGATCAACGGGGTTTTATAGAGCAAAGGCAAAGAATATTCAGAATGCGGCGCGCATGATTCTCACTCGGTTTTATGGAAAAGTTCCCCGCACTATGGAAGAGCTGGTTCAGCTTCCTGGCGTTGCCAGAAAAACTGCGAATGTGGTATTGGGAAACGCGTTTGGCGTAATTGATGGAGTTGCTGTTGACACCCACGTAAGAAGACTCTCTCAACGACTTGGATTTACAAGAAATACCGATCCGGAAAAAATCGAACAAGATCTTATGAAGCTATTTGATAAAAAAGACTGGTTTAAGCTCACGTATCTTCTTATTGAACACGGAAGAAATGTTTGCGAGGCAAAAAAACCAAAATGCAATGAATGCTTTTTAAACCAACTCTGCCCTTCTGCGTTTCAATTCTCCCATTTCCAAAAGTAACTATTTGGCAAAAAACCTGATTACAAGAAACCCTACTTTTTAATAAACCGCAGCATAAGGTCTCTGTCCGCGCTAAGAGAGGTTGTGTAGCTCAATTTATTCTGCTGACTGAGGACATTTTCCGATCCTAGGTAAAACTGTTTTTCATATTCAACCGGATGCGTCAGGGAAAAACGAAACATATCGTCTTCTGTTCCGGGTTGCTTAAACACCCTAAGATTGTAGGAAAAATCATCTGACTGTCCTGTTAAAGAAAATGGCAAGACGTATTCAATCTCTATTGCGCGGGAAGATCCCGACGGAACTTCTATAAAAAACCCGAACAGGTTTTTATTGGAAAGGATTGTTTTTTCTACTTCCAGTCCCTGCGAAATAAATCCGCTCTTCTCGTATACCTGCTGATCAACAACAGGAACAATGATCTGCTGGTTTTTTCCATCAATTGCGATAGCGGAAAGTTGCGAACCAAACGGACTAATGACTCGAACATAGTTTTTGTAATGTCCTCCCCTGTCTTGATTCTCTTTTTTGTTTTCGTAAAAAATTGAAAGTTTGGAAATCCAGTTTTTGTTTTGGCTTACGGAAACGCCGTAATCAAACGATCTCTTTATGTTTGTTACGGCAGAAACAGTTCCCACGTCCGCATCAATAACGGCGATGAAATCAAGAAATTTATTTTCTTCTTCTCTCCTGATGTCTCTGAGCGAAGAAGAAACATTCGCAAGCGTAAGTGATTCCTGAATATCTTCATCAAGATGCGCAAATAGAATATGTTTTTCCTCGACCGACGCAAAGATTGCCTCAAGGATACGCAGAAAAGGAACATTTTTTGCCAAAGTTTTTTTAATGACTGCTGAAAACACTTCATTTATCATCTCATCTTTTTCTTTTTCTGTTTCTGTTGTTTTACTCATTAGTTTTTCAAAGAAAGAATTCTCGCTAATCTCCCCTACTTTGTTAACGTGTACTGGCCCTGTTATGCGCAAGAGCTTTTTTATAAAAACCCCGTCAACTGCTATTACTCCATCCGGATAGATTCCCATTTCTTCTTTTGCAAAAAACGCGGCGCGGGATGCAACCGATACAAAATCAACGTAAAAATTGCTGTCTCTCAAATACCAATGGACAGCGCCCGCATATCTTTTAAGCGCAAAGGGTGGCTCTACGTGTCCTTTCAGTTTATTATCCGCTGAATAAACGGTTCCAAAAGAAGGCTTACTCATTTTCCCATTTTCAAAATCGATAAGAGCGTATGCGCTAATTGCTCCACCGCTCGGCCTTATTTTCAAATTGTTTTGCATCAAAACAAGATAGGTTTTTTTTCTATCAAATCCAAACAGGTAGGGAAACACATCTATTAATCCCTCTCCTTGAGCCGATTCTCCTAGCAAGCGAGGGATGCCAAAAGTCTCTTTGCTATCTTTTTCCAATGCTTTTGCTTTCTGAAAAAACGCTAATTGTTCCTTTGCGTTTTTAAGAATCTCAAAAAAAACTTTCTGGGGACTTGCTGTTCTTCCCGCAATAACGTCATGAAAACGAGCAATGATGTTATAAGAGGATACAAGCGATTTGCTTGTCTCTTGAGAAAGTCGCAGCTCTTCCATGAAAGCTTCCGATCTTTCTTTCTGCCCCAATACGTTTGCTTCCACGAGAAAAACGGGGGAGATTTTTTCGGCAACAGAGAATAGGAGATGAGACCTGACAATTTCTTTTTCTGACTCGTTCAACTGACCATTTTTGAGCGTACGCAGTCCAATGGCAAACTGCTGCTTTCCTCCATAAAAAGATCCTAAAACTACAAGAGGAGGCAGAAGAGTAAAAAAGAAAAGGCTTAAAAAAGCTGCGAATAAAAATGCTTTTACGGAAAAAGAAGAGTGAGGTGAACGGACGGGATCTTTTTTGTCCAATAGAGATGCTTCTTTTTCTCCTTTATTTGTCTTTGCAAACAAAACAAAACCAATCCGTTCTCCTAGCGGGTATTCTTCTCCTGTTAACCACGTGCCGCGAAGATGAATGGGAGGATCTTCTTTGATAGGTACTTCTCTTGCAAAATCCACCCCCACAAGAGGATTTTTCTTTTGAAGGATTCGCGAAAACGCAAGCTCCGTAATCCCCTCTTTTGGGAATAAATAAAACACCCCTCTTTTTCCCTCTTTTGAAAATCCCTTTTCTAAGAGAAGGGCTACCGCATCTCTCGTATAAACGGGATAAAGAACTCCCATCCCATTCTCGCTTAATGTAATCCTCCTGTTTAGTCTTGCGCCGGAAATAAGCTTACAAGAGACAGATTCCTCACTAATCCCTCCTGTCTCATCAAAACAATCTCCAAAAACAAACACGTATCCTTTGTCGTATGAATTTACCACTACCTGAGCAAGTTCTTCGTCCCAATTCCGTTTTTCTAAAACAACAATAAGATGTGCGCCTAAGACGCGGGCGTCTGAAACAAGCTCCCTGATGCCTTCTTTTATTTCCCTCTGCCCTTCATACACAACGATAATAAAGGCGTAGGGATATTGAGGGACAAGCGGCATACTTTTTCTCTCTTGTCTGTATGAAACATGAAGAACATCTTTTTCAAAAACGTTTTCTTGTAGGGAAGGCTTTTTGCCGCTTAGAACCACGCAAAAATAGTCCGGAGAAAGATGAGGAAGTATTCTATCTGCGATTTCCCCCTTTTTGTCAATACAAAGCACGTATTCTTTTTTCATGAAGAGGTGAAACGGTTGTCTAGAGCTTTATTAACAAGCGCGTCCGGTTTTTTATTTTTGTTTCGAGGAATATGCTCATAGCGAACAGCCGTGTGTATTTGCGATTCGTATTCTCTGATTTTAAAAAGAAGCTTGGCAAGACGCGCGTTTTTCATTTTGTATAAACCGACTATTTGGGAATACGCAAGCTGAGAATCCATGCAAACGAGAACCGATGATTCTTTTTGCAAAAGGTTTGCGTTTCGAGAAATCCAAAAAAGCGCGTCAACAATCGCCTGATATTCCGCGACATTATTTGTGGTTACTCCTAATACTTTTGCTTCTTCATGAATAACCGTCCCTGTTGCGTCAAGCACAACAAATGCGCTCGCAGAAGGACCGGGGTTTCCTCGGGAGCCGCCATCGGTAAAAATCTGAAGGAACCTATACGTTCTCATGAAATATTTTTAATGTAATGGCTTGAAAAAAAGAATTTGTAAAAACCCTGCGAAGTTCCATGAAATAATAAATACTTTTGGGGTAAAAGGAGCTACCGAGGCTTAACCACAAGCACTCTATCTCTACCTTCTCCCCGTGATTCAGAAGCAACTTCTTTATCTTCTTCTAAAAGCAGATGGATGATTCTTCTTTCCCAGGATTTAAGATTTGAAAGCTCTGTTTCTTTTTGCTCCTCAAGTACCCGTTCTTTTGTCCTCATCGCAAGGGAAGTGAGATATTCCGTTCTATTCTTTTTATAGTCGCCAACCTCAAGAGATATGCGTATAAAACGGCCTAGTTTTTTTGAGACACAGAGGGAAAGAACGGTCTGAAGGCTTTCAAGAATTTCTCCATGATATCCAATAAGAATCCCGCTGTCTTGCGTATCAACGACTACGTCAACAATATCATCTTTTGTCTCAAGGGAAACAGTCGCGCTTATTCCCAAAAGAGAAAACACGCTTTCTATGGTATCTTTAATTGTCAGGTTTTCTTTACTTTTACTCATGTGTATGCTAGCTTGCGGCTTTTTTTGAGGGAAAAATCCACCCCTCCAAACCACCCCATCCGCTTATTTGATATTGCTGTAGTATACCAAAAATGGTGAAGGCATTCCAATAGAGGGAAAGCCCGAAGGGAAGCTGAAATGAGAAAAACCCAATCATCACGGGGAAAAAGTACAACGACTGCATTTGAAGAGCAGATGCAAAATCCCCCTTGTTGTCTTTTTTTACCTGTGGGTTTTGTTTTTCCTGTTTTGCAAACATCATTTTTGACTGAACAAATTGAAGAAGTCCTGTTATTACGGGAACCAAAACAATAAGGGGAAACGTTGAGGCAAGAGCAGTCGGAGTTGCGGCAAGAGAAAGCCCAAAAAAGGAAGGATCCCATACCTTTTGTAAATAAAATGACTCTTTATATAAAAGCTTGTTTACTTCTGATAAAATAGTGCTTTCCTTAAGGTTTACAATTTTGAGAAGAACGGTATAAAGACCCCAGATAATAGGAATCTGAACAAGTGCAGGAAGACACCCCGCAGCCGGATTTACCCCATGTTCTTTATAAAGCTTCATTGTTTCTTCCTGTAGTTTCTTTGGATCTTTTTTATGCTGTTCTTTGAGCCTTGAGAGATAGGGGGATAACTTTTGCATTTTCGTTGACACTTTAAGTTGAGAAGACGTTAAGGGATACAGAACAATCCGAATAAGAACGGTTAGAAGAATAATTGAGAAGCCAAGAGCGTACGGAATATGAACAAATGAAACGGCATGATATATGATGACTAGGATATTAAGAATTGGTTGAATAAGTAAAGCGTCAAACATAGTATTCAGGCATTATTGAAAAATAGGGGATTACAACGAAGTATTCGCATCAAGGAGGAATAAACCCCTCTTATTACTCCCTTTTTTTCAACCGTCCTTCTTGTATATTCCGAACAAGTCGGCGTGAAACGACATATGTATGGTTGCCCCAATAAAGACTTCAGCAAAAACGATAAAACAGCCTGATAGGAGGTGATGAGTGTTGTAACTGCTATTTTCATAATTGTAATAGTTTTTCTTTTTTCAAAAACAACTCTATTTCTTCCGCAAGCCCTTCTTTGGGCAATCCGAGCACTTCCTTTTTTAAGAAAAAGCTCATATCCAAGCTTTGCTGTATTTTTCCCAGATGTTTCTGTATGCAGGAGGACATTTGTCGTTTCAATTTGTTTCTCACCACTGAACGCTTGTCAATTTTTTTTGAAACCACAAACCCAAACCTGCTAACCGATACGTTGTTTTTAGAAACCCTCACTGTAAAGTAGGGTATTTTATATATACGAGACGAATGCGCGGGTAAACGAGTAAGCAAACGATATTGTTTTCTTAACATTGATAAGATCTATCTACACCGCCAGTCTTTTTCTCTTCCTATTCCTTCTCCTTGCGATAACTTTTTTTCCGTCATGAGTTTTCATGCGCTTTCTAAACCCATGCTTTCTGGCTCGCTTCACTTTTTTAAGGACAATTGTTTTTTCCACAAATAAAGTATAACAAAAAAAGGGGCTTAAGTAAACCCCGCCCGCGGGCGGGGTAAATGGGAATATTGATCTGTTTATATGCACTTTCTCCTCTTGACAAAAAGTTATCCACATCATTAAACTTCCTTTACTGCAATTTCTTCTATGGAACACGCAATAGATAATAATTTAACGGAGTTGTGGACCAAAGCCCTTGGGGTTGTTCAAACAGAGATATCTAAGGCAAACTTTATTACTCTCTTTAAAAAGACTGCGCTTTTGTCTCTTGAAAAAAACGTGGCAACGATTGCCGCTCCCTCTTCCATGATTATTGACCTTATTAAAAAGCGCTTTCTTGTTTTAATAAAAACAGCGCTTGAAAAACAAACAAATCATCCGGTGGAAATTATTTTTATCCCCAAGACCATTGTGACTATGGGTTCGTTTGGAGAAAAAGCAGCCCCGTTATTTGCCCAAGAGCCCAACGGAGAACCCACGCATACATCTGTTGTCTCTCCCGTATACAACTACCCGCAGCGTTTGCGGGTTGATTATACGTTTCAAACCCTTGCTGTTTCTTCCAGCAACCAGCTTGCATTTGTTGCGGCGACAACGGTTTCAAAAAAACCGGGGACCACGTATAATCCATTGTTTATTTATGGACCTGTTGGGGTAGGAAAAACACATCTTATGCAAGCCATTGCAAGCGAGATGCATAAAACAGACCCCCGGAAAAAAATTATTTATTGCACGTCGGAGGAATTCACTAATGACGTTGTTGAGTCTATTAGGTCTAACCAAACCCAAATAATGAAGAGGAGATTTCGATCTACGGATCTTTTTATTGTTGATGACGTTCAGTTTATTGCGGGAAAAGACAGAGTGCAGGAAGAGCTCTTCCACACATTTAATATCCTTATTGATAAAAACGCGCAGATTGTTCTTTCCTCCGACAGGCCGCCCCATGAAATTAAAAAGCTTGAAAAGCGTCTTTCTTCCCGGTTTTCCGGAGGGCTCACGGTGGATATCGAATCACCAGACTTTGAGCTAAGATGCGCAATCCTCCTTATTAAGGCAAAAAAGCACGGGTTTGATCTTTCCATGGAAACGGCAAAAAAAATAGCGGAAAACATTGACGATACCCGCCTCCTGGAGGGCGCTCTTCTTCGTCTTATTACCGAATCCGAAACGCAAGGAAAAGAAATTGGCTCACCCATGATAGAAAAAGTTGTTGGTGCTGGCAGCCTCTTTAAAAAACCCGTGTTTAGGATAGAAGATATTATGAGGGAGGTTTGTGCTTTTTATGACATAAAACCAACCCAAATTAAAGGAGAGAGGAGAAATGCTTCTTTGGCAAAAGCAAGACAAGTATGTATGTATCTTCTTAAGAAAGAGTTACGGCTACCCTTTACGGAGATTGGAAACATATTGGGAGGGCGCGACCACACTACTATTATGCATGGCGTTGAAAAGATAGAGCGCCTTATTTCTCTAGAAAAACCTTTTGATGAAGAAGTGAGAGAGATAATACGCTCTCTTCGTGCATAGAGTGGGGATTGTGTGGGCATAAATATTATCAACCATTTATCCACATTGTTTTACCCATAATATCCCCATGTTTTTATTGTTTGTTTATGCTGTCTACTCAATGATGTTATTGATTTTATACACTTTTCCAGATATACTACTACAACTACAAACAGTAATAGGTGTTGTTAAATGAAACTTCTTGTACTAATAGAAAACCTGCAAAAACACCTCCCTTTGCTTTATAGGGGAGTATCTACCAGAAGTCAGCTTCCTGTTCTTCTCAACATTCTTCTTGTTGCCAAAAACGGAAAATTTTTTATAAAAAGTACCGATCTGGAAATAGGAATAGAAGCAGAAATACCCGCAAATATAAAAAAAGAGGGGGGAACAACGGTTCCCGCAAGGAAATTTTATGATCTTATATCTTCTCTCCCCCATGGAAAAATTACTCTTTCTCTTGAGGGGAAAACTCTTGAAATAGTAGGGGAAAAAACAAAAAGTTCACTGCAGACAATCTCCATGGAAGAATTTCCTGCTCTTTATGAGGAAAAAGGGGCTGAAATAATTAATCTTACAACAGAAGAATTTAATAAAAACATTACATCGGTTGTTTTTGCGGCAAGTACGGATGTGGTGAGACCGGCCCTTTCAGGAGTTTTAGTAAAGAAAGAAGGAAGCAATGTATTTTTTGTCGCAACAGATGGCTATCGGCTTTCCCTAAAACAATATCAAAAAGAAACAAAAGGAGAAGTTGCTCTTCTCATTCCCTCTCGCATAATACGAGAACTCTTGTCAATAAAAGAAACGGGAAAGATCGTGCTTTATGTTGCAAAAAACAGCAACCAGATTATTTGTAGTTATAACGAGATAAACATTGTGGGGAGGCTTATTGAGGCGGAATATCCAAACTACCAAAAAATTATTCCCACAACGCACACAACAAAAATTACTTTTAACAAAGATGAGGTAGAAAAAGCGGTAAAAATAGCTTCGGTTTTTGCTCGGGAGGCGGCAAATGTGGTGAAATTTGTTGTGCAAAAAAACATTCTCCGTGTTTCCTCAAGCGCGCCATCGGTAGGAGAAAACACGGTTGAGGTTGAGGTGCAGCTGGAAGGGGAAGAAAACCAAATTGCGTTTAACGCGCGCTACCTTCTTGATCTTTTTGGATCAATCCATGAAGAACAAATGGCGCTTGAAATAACAGGGCCGCTCAACCCAGGAGTGTTTAATCTGCCAACAGATTCCTCTTTTATTCATCTCATCATGCCCATTCGGGCACAGGGATAAATCCAGCACCTTTTTTCTGCGGGGTATTGAACCCACACGTAGAAAAAGAAGCGACCAAACCCACGCAGTAAGCTAAGAGATTTTAAAAAGGTGCTGGATAAAAGGGGGTATTGAATTCTTTCTTCTTTAAGATTAGTGTAGTAGTATATGTCCGCTTCTACTTGGGAACGAGGACTTACGAGAAGAGATGCAGGAAAAGCAGTAGGAGGGGTTGTGGGAAGAACCATAGCCGCGAGCGCTTCTCTTGAGCTGGAAGCTCTCCCTCAACAACAAGAAGAAGAACTCGCCCTCCCCCCGGAACCCCGCAATAATGAGATAGCAATTCTTAAACTTCCCGGAGGAATAGAAACATATTATTACGCAATAGAGAATCCCTACGTGGTTAATCCAAGGGAATATCCGGGAATACTTATTTATAAATCGGACAATGGAGGGGCAGGGAAACTTATTACAAAAGACGGGGTAGATCCAAACATTCGCTATATAAACTACAGCATATCTCCCGATGGAAAACAAATTGCGGCACTCGTAAACGACAGACGGAATAATAAATCGTTGATTGGGGCTCGGGTAGTTGATATAGACACGGGAAGAAGTATAAATCTACAAGAGAGAACAATTGTGGAAGATGAGCTCATAGACATCAATTATTACAATATAGCGAGGGGAAACATAGGATTCATTTATCACAATAACACACCACAAGAATGGTCTTATGATGGTAAATTTGTCTCTTCGGAAACTCACGGTATGGTTTGGGACGCCCATAACAATAAGGTTACTAGTGCGGCAGGAATTGCAAAACTTGCTTGGTCACCAAAACAAAACGAGATAGCATCTGCTACGCTTGCGACAGACGGTCAATACAGGATCAACATGAGAGGCGGGGATAACAGGGGACAAAAGATTTCAAAACCAATTCTAGAACCCTGGTCTATTTTTGAATGGACAGCGGATGGGGACCATATGATCTTTGATTTCCTTTTGACCCAATCCGATGATTCTCCTCGCCATCTTAGGATTGTTGATAGAGAAGGTAATGTGGTAAGCGAGCTTGCGGCGGGCACAAGGAAAGACAGAGTAAGCCTTTCTCCCGATCACAAATATGCACTGGTGTCTGCAGGTGACGGAAAGAGCGTAACTTTTATAGACATAGCGAGGAGAGAGACAAAAACACTTAGGTTCAGAGATGTTTTTCCCGGATTCAAGCCTACCTACGCGCGGATAAGCGACGATACACTTTCCGGGGTAACAAATACGCAACAGGGCGAAGAAGTGGCTTGGCTCGCTAATGACATAGTTTTTATCATACTGCCGCATCCTGTTACAGACACGATTGGCGGAGCAAGAGGATCAATCCAAGAAAGAAAAAGTAGGTTTCAAAGAGTTGCCTTTCTTTCTCTTGGCGAGGTTTTTGCAGGAGGAGTTGATCTGACAAGAGATCTGGTAGGATCAAGAGGAAAATTAATCCCTATTCAAGACGATGACGACGTTGGTATTAGCGATCCCAATCAAATGC
>MFOZ01000010.1:10465-10622 GCA_001784055.1 Candidatus Levybacteria bacterium RIFCSPLOWO2_01_FULL_42_15
GGATGTTGGAGGAGAGCTGTATCTCTTTCTTGATGGAAAGAAGTATAGGGTAAATAATCCGGAAACGTTTGCTCGCAGGAGGAATGGGATGGGGAGGACAATCTTAACGAGAAAAGATATAGTAGATAGGATTCCGGATGGAGAAGTTTCGAATAAG
>MFOZ01000011.1:0-867 GCA_001784055.1 Candidatus Levybacteria bacterium RIFCSPLOWO2_01_FULL_42_15
TATTTATAGGCCCAAAACTTAAGAAGTTCTGTGATCTTTTGATCGAAAGTGGCTATAACAAAAAAGTTGTATATGGATGTAACATGCGATTTAACGCATTAACTCAAGAATATTACGACTTAATGGCGAAGGCTGGTTTTAGATTTATTTTATATGGAATGGAATCTGGTAATCAAAAAACATTAGATAAATTAGACAAAGGTACAAAAGAAGAAGATACAATAAACGGTTCGAGAATGGCAAGTAAAGCAGGACTTGAGCCACACGCAACAATAATGCTTGGTTATCCATGGGAATCATATGAAGACGCAAAACGCACGATAGAGGTTGCAAAGTATTGTTTTAAAAAAGGTTATTTTAATACCATGCAGGCAACTATTGTAATTCCCTACCCTGCAACTCCACTTTGGAAAGAATGTAAAGAAAAAGGTTGGCTTTTAACAGAAGACTATGATGATTACGATATGCGTGGTGCTGTTATGAAAATTCCATTTTCAGAAGAAAAGTTATTGGCATTAACACAAGACTTATATTCAGCGTTTTTATCGCCACAATATATGCTAAGAAAAGTTATAAGCATTCGAAATCTTGATGACATTAAATTCTTTTATATGGCAGGCAAAAAATTAATGGGACATTTATTAGACTTTGACCCAAGCCAAACAGACGTAAACTTCAAATCAATGAAATTTTGGAAAAACGCAGGGCGAAAATTGCTTTCGCAATTTTCGCGGAATAAAACCTTTGTTGATTCCGAAAAAGATTTAGTATGAGGGTAGCCCTTTTTGTATGAATGACATAATTTGCAAACCATCCGTTTCGAAGACACTCGGCGACGAGGTTATCCACCTCGTCGCCTCTATAGGG
>MFOZ01000011.1:880-3712 GCA_001784055.1 Candidatus Levybacteria bacterium RIFCSPLOWO2_01_FULL_42_15
CGTCGCCTCTATAGGGGTAGCCCTTTTTGTACAAGTGACGTATTCCGACACATTGTTATCGGTCTTCACTTTCGCGCTTGCGATGTTTTTAGACGCCGACCACCTTTTTGATTATTTTCTATATCTATATAAACACCAAGGTGGAATATCCGGCCTTTTAAAATTTTCTACAAAAGAGTTTTTAAGCGGAGCCTACTTTCAAAAATGGCAAAAATTCATAACACCACTTCATGCATGGGAAATCGTAATAATTAGCTTTTTGCTATTTGCAGTAAGCCTACCATTTGCAAACTACTTTATCGCAACATCACTTGCACTAACATCACACTACATAGTTGACTACTTCACAAACAACGTCAACAAAAAAGCCTACTTTATAACATACCGAGCAAAAAACAAATTCGTGAAAAAAGCGATTGCGAGGTGAAGTTTTCTGATACAATCCAAATATGCCAAAAGCATGGCCTCTAATTTCAGTAATTACTCCAACTTTAAACGCAGGTAACGTTTTAGAAACTGAACTTGACTCAATTGCGATGCAAGATTATCCACAAGGTAAAATTGAAATAATAATTGCAGATGGAGGTTCAACTGATAACACACTGCAAATTGCAAAGAATTACAACGCAAAAGTTTACCAAAACCCATTAAAAACAGGCGAAGCTGGAAAGGCCGTTGCAGTAAAAAAAGCAAAAGGAAAATATATTGCACTAATTGATTCTGATAATATACTGCCAAATGAAAACTGGCTGAAAGAAATGATTTCACCTCTTGAAAGTGACTCTAACCTTGTTGGTTCAGAACCCTGGGCATTCACATATCGAAAAGACGCCGGATTTATTGAAAGATACTGCTCATTAATTGGCGCAAATGATCCAATTATTCTATGGTATAAAAATTATGACCGACTAAATGTCGTTTCAAATACTTGGACAGAGTCAAACATCACACAAAAAGACAAAGTCGACTATATCGAAGTAACCTTGGAAAAAGGTCGCGAAATTCCAACAATTGGAGCAAATGGAACTATCTTTAGATCAAACTTCCTGCAAAACGCAAATATTGGGGACTATCTTTTTGATATAGATATTTTATTATCACAAGTAAATAGAATTGGTGAAGTTAAATTTGCGAAAGTGAAAACTAGTATTATTCACACATACTGCGAGGACAACATAAAAAAATTCGCACGCAAACAAAAAAGGCGCGTTTTAGATTACTATTACTATAAATCGCTTGGGTTAAGGGATACCGAATGGGAATCAAAAAGCTCAAAATACACAATCTTAAAATTCGCAGTCGAGACAGCACTTATAATCCCTAACCTTTTCTATGCAATAAGAGGATATTTAAAAAAACAAGATACCGCCTGGTTCTTTCATCCTGTCGCATGCCTAATAACTTTATATCAATACGCAATAGGAACCATTTCATTTAAAGCAAAAAAAGTTACAATAAATAGAGATGATTGGAAACAATAATAGAAATCTTCTAGCCAAACTTGAAACATATGTGCTTTTGTTAAAAATAGGCTTAACCGCATTAGCATTTATCCTCTTTATAAGAAGAAGCTGGGCGGGCGAAGATGCATTTATATTTTTCAGGTATGTAGACAACTTTATAAATGGACAGGGCCTCGTATTTAACATTGGAGAACGCGTCGAGGGTTTCACAGCACCACTTTGGGTATTCCTTTTATCTGGTGTAAGCATGATAACAGACCTTGGCTTAAGGCAAATATCAATTATTACTGGATTATTTTTATCAACCTCCGCAATTTTAATCATCTTATACTTCGACAGCACCAAAAAATTGTTTATCCCAATTGGCGTGATTCTTTTGATAACAAATTCAGCATTTAGAGATTTTGCAACAAGCGGATTTGAGACATCATTAACTTATTTATTGTTAACAATCCTTGCGATTTTAGTAAAGAAAAATCTAATATGGCAATACCCTCTACAAATCGGGGCTTTATCTTCACTTTTGGTACTAAACAGGCCAGAGGCACTTTTGTTTGTATTCTATACCTTTATGATTTTATTAATAAACGGGATAGTATTAATCAAAAAAAAGAAAGCTACTCCCGACACCTTAATCAGCAAATTAATTTATTTTTTATTTCCAGTAATTTTGCTAATTGGGGGTTATCAAATTTTCCGAATGGGTTATTTTGCTTCAATACTACCAAACACATTTTATGCTAAAAAAGGTGGCGAACTTTATATGTCTCAAGGTTTATTTTATCTAAAAGATTTCCTTTCTACATACTGGTTTTCATTCGCAATTATATTTCTTGGAATTACAATCTTACTAAGATCGAAATTGCCATTTAGATTATCTAAAATACTAAACGATGGCGAAATTCATGTATTTATAATGTCATTGCTTCCACTTTTTTATGTTTTGTATTCTGGCGGGGATTACATGCATGGGAGATCGCTTTTGATGACTTTTTTACTAATTTGCATCGCAATAAACAGCGTCTTTGAAAGATACACACAACAAACAATTTTATCTTTCTTTTATTCGATTGTTTCACTTACAATTATTTATTTAGTATCTATTTCCCAAATACCAATAACAAATTTAGCTGGAAGACAAATAAACGGGATAAAAGATGAAAGATTCCATTTCGGCTTTGGGTATGACAAAGGAGAATTTAAGAAATACTTTAACGAAAGAATTACTGGACAATTTAACTGGGCAAACCGTGGTTATTATTATAAAGAGTTAAGCGAAGCTTTGGAAACACCAATCAGTGTTGTAATGGGAAATATCGGCTTTTTCGGATACGCAGCAGAAGAAAATGTTAATGTAATGGGAAGTTCT
>MFOZ01000011.1:3744-11136 GCA_001784055.1 Candidatus Levybacteria bacterium RIFCSPLOWO2_01_FULL_42_15
AAGGTTGAGAGGGACAATCGGACATGAAGGCGAAGCTCACTATGAATACATTTTTTCAAGATTGCCAAATTTTTCCTACACACCATATGTAATTTGGAATGAAGCTGCTCACTTTAAATATGAAAAGGCAGAACATTCAACTGCAATTGTGGGGGACGGCGATGGAAGCTTTATTCCTGTATTCGATTTATCAAACACTCAATTCATAGACAACTTCTCAAGGCTTATTGATAAGGATGTAAAAAATGAAATTGATATTTCGATAGTTAAATATTTAAACGAAGTATCAAAACAAAACCCTCTAAAAAACTTCAAAGAAACAACTGATTTTTTCGGATTTCTATCTACATATTGGGCACCTTATGCAAGCGAGAAAAACAAAGCCCTTTTCAGCGATACTAGAAATAAATTTTGGGGACAACGCATCTTGAGCAATTACGAAGTCTTCAATTTAAAACTGAAAAATGAGTCGGAAGAGTTTATCTATCACACGGCTGTAAATCTCAACAAAAAGACGTTTTTAGATAATGTCAAATTCGCCATTGAAAATGTTAATAAAAACACAAATGAATACGACTACATACTGTCAATTAACGATGAAAAGGATTTAACCCAAAAAGGAGTGACAACATCAGACAGCATCATTTTCGACAAAGTTTATGGGATCTTTTATGTAACTCCTGGTCCACAAATAGGGGATATCAAGTTAAGTGTGGATAAAGGCCTTTACCAAAGAGATAATTATATTTTAAAATTAGTTTATCGCATCGCGAAGGAAAAAAATTCAATATCTGTAGCGTGTAATGAATGTAAAAATGAACAAGTGGTCTACAAACACGATCCATTAATTCTGGGCGAAAGCCAAGACAAAGTTGAGATATATTTAGATATAACAAAAGAGATTTTTGAAACTGGTGAAATTGCTATAGAATTAGATCGTCCACAAGGGCCAGCTGCTTTTGAAGTCGGTATAATTTCAGTAGAGGTTTTTTAGAATATGAATGAAACACTTGGTACAAATGAAACACAACCAGTAGCTGATGTTACCATTGTGTTGGAATCTACAGGGGATACACCAGGACAAATTTTATCAACAACCAAGAGGATCCTAAATACTGCACACAGCATCGGTAAAGAAAGTGTCCAAGTAATCGCTTCAATTCACATTGGTTCAATGGTAGCTGACTACAAAAGATGGACAGCAGAGTATGATCAGATTCAATTAGAAACGCCTAACCTAACAATACTCGGAGTTGATGAAGGTAACCAATGGACACACGCATATTCTTATCTTTTTCCAATAAAAACAGTAGCATACAACGGATCAGGACAAAGAATAATAGTTGAAATGGACGGTGGTGGGGGACATCTTCCAGAGGAAATTCCTGGATTCCTATTTGATCCAAAAAAAACGTCTGTTGCACTATCGACTAGATTCGCTAAGGGTGGTAAAAACCTAGCGACACCTCAAAGGAAAGCAGTAAGCTACCTAGGAACACTTGCAACAAACGTTCTTGCTATTCCACCAACATTTCAATATCCATGGATATGGGTAACTGACGGAACAAGTGGATTTGAATCCTTTTCAGCTGGCATTATAAGAACACTTTTTAATATTGTTCCAATTGAATCTTTTATCTGCGTGCAAAAAGGAGCTCCTTTTCATCTTTATCAAACAGAAATGCGTGCATATCTTTTAGCAATATTATCTGCAAGTAAAAAAGACGGACTAATTGAGATTCCAATAACATACGGCAAAGAAAAAAAGGTATCAAATCTACCTCCCAGGTATGTACTACAATCGGCTTTGCAGTTTCCTCACATAAGGAAAAATGTTCTAGCAATTTTTGAAACCTTGAAATAATTCAACATGTTGTCTAGAATGAGTTCACATGCAAAAGGATTCTAAAGTTTATATAGCAGGTCATAAGGGACTTGTAGGTGCAGCGATAAAACGAAAGCTGGAAAAGGATGGCTACACTAATTTGATATATAAAACCCATTCCGAGTTAGATTTAATGGATGACTTAGCGGTACAAGAGTTTTTTGATTTAGAAAGGCCAGAGTATGTTTTCTTATTTGCGGCCAAGGTCGGAGGAATTATTTCTAATCGTGATCACCCTGCAGAATTTTTATACGAAAATCTAAAAATCGAACTTAACGTTATAGGAAATGCGCATAAATATAAAATTAAGAAACTAATGATGCCAGGGTCCACATGCATATATCCAAAACTAGCAGAGCAACCACTTAAAGAAGAAAGTTTATTAACAGGTTCACTAGAGCCAACAAACGAAGCGTATGCAATAGCAAAAATCGCAGGAATAAAACTTTGCCAATCTTTTAATAAACAATATGGAACAAATTTCATATCTGTAATGCCAACAAGTATTTACGGCCCAAATGATAATTTTGACCCAACCGAATCCCACGTTATACCAGCGCTAATAAGAAGATTTCACGATGCCAAAATTGATAAACTCGAGTCTGTCATAATGTGGGGAACCGGCACTCCAAGAAGAGAGTTTATGCATGTGGATGATATGGCAGATGCACTTGTTTATCTTATGAATAACTATGACGGATCTGAACTGATAAATATTGGTATGGGTGACGACATTCCAATAAATGACCTTGCCATTGCAATATCAAAAGTTGTCGGATATGAAGGAAAGATCGAACACGATTTAACAAAACCCGATGGAACACCAAGAAAGCTTGTTGACACAAGTAAACTAGATGAAACTGGCTGGAAGCCAAAAGTTTCCTTAGAAGAAGGACTTAAAGAAACATACGAATGGTTTTTAGAAAACGTGGTGAAAGATTCTAATTCGAGCTAACTTAAGCCTTACCACAAAATATTATCACTTGGCGTTTCTATCAAATTGCTCTCGCCTGATTAAAGCCGACCGTTGCATAAATTCCAGATGTGCATCCGGATGCCCGGCTACAATTGATTTATCTCCAAACGTCCATGTATCACCAGACAAATTAGTGACTATAGCCCCAGCTTCTCTTAGTATTACTGTGGCTGCAGCCATATCTTCATCTTCCAACGATAAATAAACCGCTAAACCTAATTGGCCAGAAGCTACTAGGCAAAGTGGCACAGAAGAACATGCAGTACTCATAACTTCGGTAACGCCACCTGGAGCTGGCTCATAGAAAAGACCAAAGTAAGGTACAACATCAGACCTCTTAAAATCTGGGCCCTCTTTGCCACCGCCGAAGGCAACCAATGTTTTGTTCCACGAACGGCCAGGTTTGTCTAAAACACTAACCTTCTCACCGTTTAAAAAAGCACCGCCACCATTAACGGCAGCAAAAACTTGATTTCTACCAGGACAATTTACTACCCCTGCAATTGTTTGGCCATTATGCACCAATCCAATTGAAACACTGTAATTATCTGTTACACCACTCCTCCAAGAGATAGTCCCATCTAACGCATCAACTACCCAAGTATATCCACCCGTTCCATCTATATCTTCGCCTTCTTCTGATAAAATCCCATAATCTGGAAAACGACCTAATAGTTCGGTTCTAAGTAAATTATCAATCTGATCATCAATAACAGTTTTATAATTTGTAGCAGAACCCCAATCCATTTGAATAGCTTCTCGGTGAGCATTACTAATAACTTCCCCAGCCTGAATCGACACCTCTATAGCTCCATCAAGAATCAATCTCAATTCTTCAACGGAAGGTTCTGTTTCAATTAATGAATTAGTACTCACAATCCGATCCTTTCCTTAATTATATTATCTACAATTTAATTACCTATTAGTCTACTCAATTTTCCTAAAAACCCAGGTTTTTTTGCCTCAGTAGTAACTTGTTTGGGACCATCTAGGGGCCACCTATCAATAACCCAAAGGTCAACACCATATTTATTACAAAGCTTATCTACTCGAGCTTGAATACTCCTATCTCCTCCTGCTTGCGTACTAACAAACTCACTTCCCATTCGGTCATCATATCTTCTCATTTCTGCAAACAAAACTATATAATCTGGAACATCTCTTCTTTCAACCGCAAGATCTAAGGTCTCCCCAGACTGTTGATTAAAAAATGCTACCATAATGCTATCTATGTCACGTATATACTCTACTGGAGTATCAAAACCACGCTCTTTTATGAGTACCTCTAGGTCATTGCGAAGATTCGCACCGCCACTCATATTGCTTCCCATTACTAAAACTCGAGGATGACGCAATACTTCACCTACTTCTGTAGATTCAACTTCACCAATACCTATTGATCCATCAACTCGTATTGCTGGTAAGTTATCGTTAGACATAAAATTCAATCAAAAACAAAATATACACTTTAAGACGAGATTCTTCTTCTAATCTCATTATCTACAATTTCCGGAAGTTCATACGGCTCAAAAACCGGCATTTCTGGATTTCTATCCAAGATTACGTCAACCAATAAGTCTTGGATTCGGGTACTACATTCTTCTTGTGCTTGAGACGTTGTTCTGCCACCATAAAACGTTCGACCATCTTCATCTTCCGCTTTATATTTTATTCTATTATTCGCTAACCTTTGGTTTAAAGCATTGCTCAAAGTTCCATCACCATTACGAACAACTTCTGGAGCCCATTTAGCCCCATCTGTATAATCATCTATATAATGTTGTACTAAAAGTGCCAATTTGACATCATTATCATGTCCAAGATCACCAAACTCATTAACTTTAATCAACTCATCTAAAATAGCTTCTGATTCTAAAACGCCTTGTGCCCCCGATGCACCAGCAATAAATTTTGCTTGATCTGATATTGAACCTTCTTCTTGTAGAATTGCAGCACTTAACCCAGTAACTTTATTCTGTTTTTCTTCAGGAGTTCCTACCACCTCACCTTCTCTAATTGATGTAATTTCCCGTTTCTTTCTAAAATCATGAACACCAGCAGCAACCATTGCGTCTTGTTTTAATCCACCAAATCCGCGTGAAAATTCCAATAAATCCGCAAATATTCCTGCTCTTGCCGCTTCAACCAAACAATGTTCGGTAACATTGCCCCATCCACGTTCTATGTGCTTTCCTTTAAACTCCTCGGGTTCGTAATGTCCATGAGCTTTGTGTAATTCAATTGCAGGATAAACGATAACTGCAATTGCTGCGAAGTAATCCCTTCTTCGACTTTCAAAATTTGGTTCAATTGTTACACTTTGTTCTGTCATAATTGCCCATATGCTAACATAATGCACTAAAATTTCAACCGCTTAATAAAAATTATTTTTACTCTGTGATAACATTTCGACATGGTGAGTATAATTTTAGGTTTACAATAACTATGGGGGCCATTAGCTCAATAATTGAGGACCTAGCCGATAAAGCACAAGACTCGGAGTTTGGACAATATGACCCAAGCGCAAACTCGATACAAAACCCTGCAATGCCGGAAGGTGGAAGATCTCTTGCTGAATACGAAGCAATATTCAATTTCGATAGAGAAGAGTTACGTGATAAAATAGTTCTAGATTTAGGTGCAGGTCCGAAAGTAAAACTAGCGAATGAATTAAAGGACATTTGTGCACGTGTAGTTTCGATAAGTCCCGACTTTTCAAATCCGGTACACGCAATTAGAGCGAAAATATCAACAGAAGATTTAAAAGTAAGGGATAATATGGTTGCAGCCATAGGAGTAAGAATTCCATTTCCAGACCAAACTTTTCATGCAGTATTTGCCATGCATTGCCATATACCATTTGGACCACCAACATTCGTAGTGACGCTAGCAGAAATGGCTAGAATTCTTAAAAAGGGTGGCATAGGCATAATCGGACCGTACTATGAAATCCCACATCACCCAAATCTTATAAAAAAACTGGCCAAGGCAAACCCGGAATTGATGGCCATATTACAGCACTACCGCGTACAACTACGAGCTGAAGCAATCTCTCCTAATATAGTTCCAATGGCGATAGTAAGTGATGGTGAGGGTGACAAAGCTTGGGAACCTTCTTTCAATGTTGTGTTACGAAAATCTGTCTAACTAAACTTTGGAAATTTATATCAAAATAGTGTAATCTTGAATTATGAATAAGGTGGTACACGTTTGTACCGGTACATGCAAAGCAGAAATAAGCGAAGAACAATACAATGACGGTCTTACACAATGTGGAGCAGAGAGGTGCACTATGCAAGGTCACAATTTCGAGAAACGAATGAGGTGTGGTTCTTGCAATCAACTATACAAAGAAGGTGAAACTCACACGCATGAAAAAGACAAATCTTTATTGGGAAAAATTTTTAGATTTTTCCTTAAGTAACAGTTCCTCAAAACCTTAGTTCTAATAACATCCAAACAGCGGAGTCGGTATGTACGAACGCAGGCTAATGTGTCTGTTATGGGTGGCGGATGTCAACATTGAAGATATAAAAAGTGTTACCCATGTACTCGGACTGTACAAGTACTTCCATAAAATCATAAATCTGGTTATTATCTAATGTATGCGACAGGTCAAACCGAAAGTAGCACTTCTATCAGGCATGAGTGGTCAAGATGGTTCATATTTAGCAGAGCTTTTGCTACAAAAAGGCTACGAAGTTCACGGAATTAGACGGAGGACAAGCCTTTTTAATTCGGCTCGATTCGATCATCTATATGAAGAGGCACAAAACCCAGACGCTAAGTTGCACCTTCACTACGGCGATTTATCCGATTCATCTTCTCTATACAAAATTGTTTCTGATGTAAAGCCCGACGAGGTTTATAATCTTGGCGCACAAAGCCATGTTGGAGTAAGCTTTAATATTCCAGAATATACTGGAGATGTCGTTGGCATCGGAACAGTGCGATTTCTTGAAGCGATAAAACAATCTGGCTGTAAAGCAAAATTTTATCAAGCTTCCTCTAGCGAAATGTTTGGAAAAGTTTTAGAAACCCCACAAAAAGAAACAACACCATTTTATCCAAGGTCGCCTTACGGAGTTGCAAAAGTTTATGCATACTGGATAACGAAAAATTATCGGGAAAGTTACGATATGTTTGCTTGCAACGGAATACTCTTTAATCACGAATCCCCACGTCGCGGAAGAACATTTGTAACCCGTAAAATTACACGCGCAATTGCGATGATATTACAAGGCAAATTGGAAACGCTTTACCTAGGTAATATTGATGCATCACGTGACTGGGGTCACGCAAAAGATTATGTAAATGCGATGTGGCTTATGATGCAACACAAAACTCCAGATGATTATGTTATTGCGTCTGGTGAAACCCATACAGTAAGAGAGTTTGTTGAAAAAGCATTTAAGCATGTAAATATCGATATTGTTTGGAAAGGCAAACGTGTAGATGAAATTGGGATTGATAAAAAAACAAAAAAAACACTGGTAAAAATTGATCCAATATATTTCAGACCTGCGGAGGT
>MFOZ01000012.1 GCA_001784055.1 Candidatus Levybacteria bacterium RIFCSPLOWO2_01_FULL_42_15
TGTATGTCAGATGGCGGAGGAACAACGAGTGGAGGGGGAGGGACACCAGCACCAACGTCTGCTCCCACCACCGAAACTCCCCCTTCTCAACCAGCACCAACGTCTGCTCCCACCACCGAAACTCCCCCTTCTCAACCAGCACCAACTCCCTGATCACATAGATAATTCGCTGGGCTTGACAAATGGACATTTATGTCTCATGATGAAATTAGATATGTGGTGGAAAGTATATTTTTGGCTTTATCTTGCTCTTTCGGTAATCGGCGCATTTGGACTTCTGGAATTTACTCCATTAAAACCAGCTGACTTTCTGGGTCTTCTTTTGTCAATTATTCTTCTTATCGCTGCTTTTGCATACGTGCATAAACAGAAAAAGAGTTTAAAGATGAAACAGTGGCGATGGTTGTTTTGGATTGTTGCTTTTTTCTTTTTGGAAAAGATTGCAGAGATTTACTTTTTACCCAAAGATATCGTAAGTACCTATCTTTCGTTTCTCCAAACCGCAACGCCACTCACCGATACGCAAAGGCTTTTTAGCTGGCTTATCAGCGCTCCCGCCTTCTACGGCCTCTATAAGCTATCCTTCAAAAAGTAGATACTTCTGCGTGATATACTCGTACTATGCCTTTGTTACACGTGGGGATATATCTCTTATCTTTTATCGCGTTGTGGATGGGAACCCAGATGATTGTATCCTCCGTAGAAAAACTGGCACACCGACTTAAGGTTACCTCTTTTTCGATATCGTTTTTTCTTCTGGGAATATTTACCTCTATTCCAGAATTTGGCGTTGGCTTGAGCGCAATTGCAGAAAGAAAACCTAGCATCTTTGTAGGAAATCTTATTGGTGGAATACCGGTCATTTTCTTTTTAATCATTCCCCTCCTTGCGATTTTTGGCAACGGTATAAGACTGAATCATCAACTTACAGCCCGCAACCTTTTACTCTGTTTTGTTGTGATGCTTGCACCTGCATTTTTAATGATTGATCATTCGGTATCAACGCTTGAAGGGATAGTAATGATTGCGCTCTATGCAATCCTTTTCTACGTGATCCAAAAAGATAAAGGTGTTTTGGACTCACAGCGCAATAATATATTCCATGTCAAATCGTATTCTCTCATGGATATCTTAAGGGTCCTCTTGGGAGTAAGCATTGTTCTTGGAGGAAGCTATATGGTGGTTGAACAGACCAAATACTTTGCAACTTTTTTGGGAATCGCACCATTTTATTTAAGTCTTTTTCTATTATCCATTGGAACCAATCTTCCTGAATTATCCCTCGCAATCCGCTCTGTCATCTCTCACACTAAAGACGTCGCGTTTGGGGATTATGTAGGATCTGCCGCGGCGAATACGTTTCTCTTTGGATTTCTTACTCTGTTAAACTTTGGGAGCGTGGTAACAACAGACAATTTCTTTAAAACATTTTTAATTCTCGCAGGGGGACTTTTATTATTTTTCTATTTCACTCGATCCAAACACGATATTTCAAGAAGAGAGGGGTTTCTGCTTCTTCTCGTCTATATCCTGTTTGTAATTATTGAGAGCACAACGGCATTTTTGTTCTAGTTTATGAACGTTTCAGAAGCGCTTATTCTTTTTCTTATTGAAGGAGGTACTGAATTTTTTCCTCGTTAATGAACTAAGGAACCACCCGTGCTATACTTATGAATAACTTCTGTGAATAACGTTGTATTCTTTGAGGTGCAAGAATGGGAAAAAGATGCGTTACGCAAAGCATTCCCCGATGCCACCTTTGTTGAAGAAAAACTAGAAAGCGCAAATGCCTCTTCTTATCAAAACGCAGAAATTATTTCCTGCTTTATTTATTCTTCACTTACCAAAGACGTGATTGATCACATGATACAACTAAAATGTATTGCAACTCGCTCAACCGGCTTTGACCATATCGACGTCCCCTACTGCAAAAGCAAATCTATTCACGTTGCTAACGTCCCCGAATACGGAAGCAACACCGTTGCGGAACATACGTTTGCGCTCATTTTAAGCTTAACTCGAAAAATCTACCAATCAATCAATCAGGCAAAAAGCCTTGTGTTTGAGCATAAAGAAATTAGGGGAATCGACTTATACGGGAAAACAATCGGAATTATCGGCATTGGAAAAATCGGCAAACAGGTGCTTCGAATCGCAAAGGGATTTGGAATGAATGTCGTCGTGTTCAGTAGATCTCAAGACGATAAATTGTCCGCAGAACTTGGGTTTTCCTATACAAACCTTGATACACTCCTTCACACCGCAGATATCGTAACGCTCCATCTGCCGTTGACAAAAGAAACTCACCACATCATAGACAGAAACAATATTCTTAAGTTTAAGAAAGGGAGCTACCTTCTGAATACCGCCCGAGGGGGTCTTGTTGATACCGAAGCAATTGTCATTGGGCTCGAACAAGAAATCCTTGAAGGGGTAGGGCTTGACGTGCTGGAAGAAGAAAAAGAATTAGGTGAAGAGGTTGACATTTTAACCTCCCAATTTAAGAAACGGGTTAATCTAAAAAACCTTGTGTTTAACCACATTCTTATGAACCACCCCAAAGTTTTGATCACCCCCCATAACGCGTTTAACAGCAAAGAGGCGCTCATGCGCATTGTGACAACGACGATTGAGAATATTAAGGGATGTCTTGAGGGAAACTGCAAAAATTACGTTGCCTAAGCTAGGCTAGGTAATCCCGCAGTTTGTTTCCTCTTGATGGATGACGAAGTTTACGAAGCGATTTTGCCTCAATTTGGCGGATGCGTTCCCGGGTTACCGCAAACATTTTTCCAACTTCCTCAAGCGTTTTGGGGCGCCCGTCTTTAAGACCAAACCGCTCTTCCAAAACCCTTCGTTCTCTGTCCGAAAGAGTCCCCAATACTTGATCTACTTGTTCCTTAAGAAGCTCACGAGACGCGGTATCAAAAAGGGTTGGCGCGGATACGTCATGGATAAAGTCTCCAAGCCTACTATCCTCTTCATCTCCCACCGGACTCTCCAAACTTGCCGGCTCTTGAGAGATTTTAATAATTTGGAGTGCTTTTTCAATATCAATACCAAGCGACTTAGCAACTTCCTCCGCGTTGGGCTCACGACCCAACTCCTGAGTGAGTCTTCGAGAAGTGCGCAGGAATCGATTAATGTTTTCTACCATATGAACGGGGATGCGAATAGTGCGCGCTTGATCCGCGATAGCCCGAGTAATGGATTGGCGAATCCACCATGTTGCATAAGTAGAAAACTTAAATCCCCTTCTCCAGTCGTATTTTTCAACCGCACGGATTAGTCCCTGGTTTCCTTCTTGGATAAGATCCAAAAGCGTAAGCCCCCGCCCCACGTATTTTTTGGCAATAGAGACTACCAGGCGAAGGTTTGAGGTTATCAAAATTCGCTTAGCCTGTTTATCTCCTTTTTCCGACCGCTTGGAGAGTGAGATCTCCTGATCAAACGTCAAAAGAGGAACGCGGCCAATCTCCTTAAGATACATCCGTACCGGATCGGACACCGTGCCTTCCGTAAGAACCGTTAATGCTTCCAGTTCCTTCTCAAGGTTTTTGATAGGCTTTTGCGCGTCTTCATCCGCAACAGACTCAAACACGTCAATATCAAGACGCAGAAACCGGTCATACAATTCATCAAGCTCGCTCAAGTGATCTTCGGGATGGGGGAAAAGCTCAAGAATACGATCTTGGGTGATATACCCTCGCTTTTTTGCCTCTGCTACAATTTCTGGAATCTTTGATTTCTGTTTGTCTTTTTGTTTCATACGCGCTACAAGTATACGTATTGTACCACATGAGGCTATTTCTTGAGAAAAGAAGTAAGCTCTCGCATCTGTTTTTGAAGACCTTCGTCAACCGCGCCCGTTTTTTCTTCTTTTTTTATGCGAGCGCTTATTAATGCTATCGCCTCTTTTACATAAAGAGTTTTTAGATCCTCCTTTGTTCTTTTGCCCTCAAAACGATACGCTTCCTCGCTCACAAAAGAAGGAAGTGGAAACAGAAAACACGTGTCAAACGCGCTGTGGAGCTCTTTTGGGAGAATGCGGGCGAAGAGGGCGCCTTGATACGCATGTCCTGAAGATAAAAAGTCTTTAAGAAAACGCGTGATCTTCTGGTATGCCGACTCCTGCGTCGCATGCCGTACAAGATCCTCCCACTCAACAAATTCCATAAGCTCCAGAGGATGAGGACACTGAAGAATAAGAGCGGTGAGATATTCCTCCAACACTTCTTCTCTTGCTCGTTTTGTTTTTGAAAGAGAGGGTGCTAGAGAAGACGTATCTTTTTTTGTCATCCGATCAAGTTCCTGCATAATACTTTCGTAGGATGTTGCAAGCTCCTTACTTAATTTACGCACGTAGTGTTCTTTAACAATGGCGTTGGATATATGCGCTATGAGAGGAATAAGCTCCGATGCGATTTTTTTCTTTCCTTCCGCGGAATCCACGGAGTCCGTGTCAGAATGGGTAAGAAGTTTTTCAAAGAAAAAATCATATACGGGAATGTCGTGTTTAACTGCCTTTTTAAATCCGGCGGGATCTTTTTTTATTGCCTCATCCGCATCCTTGCCTATGGGAATTGCGACAACGCTCACCGACATTCCTTTTTCTTCACAAGCAAGAAGACTTCTTTTTATTGCTTCTTGCCCTGCCGCGTCCGTATCAAAACACAGACTTACCTTTTGGGCAAATCGGCAAAGGAGAGCTATTTGCTCCACCGTTAGCGCCGTTCCCTTTACCGCAATCGCGTTTCCGACTCCCTCTTTGAAGCAAGAAATAACGTCAAACTCCCCTTCCACAATAATAGCCCTGTTTTCTTTTTTTATTGCTTCTTTTGCCCCATGAATTCCAAAAAAATGGCTTCCTTTGTGATAAATAAGCGTATCTTTTGTATTTATGTATTTAGGTCCGCGATCGCCATCTTCAAATACGCGCCCCGAGAAACCCACCACGTTTCCTCGGTGGTCGATCAAAGGAAACATGACGCGTCCTTTAAAGAAATCAACAAGAGTACCCCCTTTTATGGTAGCGAGTCCGGCGTCAAAAATATCCTGTCTTTGGTAGCTCTTTTTTTTAACAAGATACTCTGACAAAGGATTACCAAGCCGGGGAGAAAAACCAATCATAAATGTTTTGATGAGAGATGGGGTGAGTCGGCGCTCTTTGAGAAGGTACCCAAGCGCTTTTTTCCCAACGGCATGGTTTGTCAACACGTAGTGATAAAACTCGCAAGATAAATGATTAAGCTCATAGAGCTTTTCCTTGTGCGCCGACGCGCCTTGGGCGAATTGACTACGAACAAGCTCAACTCCTGCTTTTTTGGCAAGAATACTGAGTGCCTCAGGAAAATCCATTTTTTCAAATTCCATAAGGAAGGAGAACGCATCCCCTCCTTTGTTGCATCCACCAAAACAATGCCAAATTTGCCGCTCGGGCGAGACAACAAATGAAGGCGTTTTTTCTGTATGGAACGGACAGCAGGCAGTAAAGTTGCGGCCTGTTTTTTTAAGAGGAATGTATTCTGTAATAAGCGCGACAATGTCTATTTTGTCTCTGATTTGAGCAACCTGATCCATACGCCGCTATTGTACCACGTTTTGATGCTAATAAATCGGGGCTTGCGTTTAGCATAACCGTCTTTTACAATACAGTGGTCTTTATGCCGGCTTCTCTTATAATTGGTGCCTGTTGGGGAGATGAGGGAAAAGGAAAAATCATTGATTATCTCTCCAAAACAGCGGATTATGTTGTCCGGTTCCACGGCGGCAACAACGCGGGACATACCGTCATTAACCGCTTTGGAAAATTCGCCATGCACCTTATTCCCTCCGGAGTCTTCAATAAAAAAACGATTGCCGTTGTTGCAAACGGCGTGGTCATTGATTTGGAAGTCCTCTTGGATGAAATACAAATGCTGAAAAAAGCTGGCATAGATGTTTCCCAAAAACTTATTATTTCCCCCCGTTGCCATCTTATTATGCCCTATCATAAAGTGCTTGATAACCTCTATGAACAAGCAAAAGGGGAAAAGAAAACAGGTACAACCGGAAGAGGAATAGGCCCGGTACACGCAGACAAGGTTAGCTATAATGGAATTCTTGTCTCTGATCTTTTGGACACAAAACTCTTCAAGGAAAAACTAAGACTTCAGCTTAATCTCAAAAACACGATTATCAAAGCACTCGGCGCAAAACCATTTTCCGAAAAGGAGATTCTTAACGCATTCTTTTTACTGCGAAAGAAAATAAAGCCGTTTATACAAGAACCCTATCCGTTGCTTCATGAAGCGCTTGCTAAAAAAAGGCATGTATTGTTTGAGGGGGCACAAGGAACATTTTTGGACAATAACTGGGGGACGTATCCGTTTGTAACGGCATCTACCACCGTATCCGGAGGAATCACTCACGGAGCAGGTGTTCCCGCAAGCGCCCTTTCTACCGTTCTTGGCGTCACCAAGGCATACACCACCCGCGTGGGAGAAGGCCCCTTTCCCACCGAACTCTTGGACAAAATAGGAGAAAAATTGCGACAGACGGGAAACGAATTTGGAGCAACTACCGGAAGGCCGCGCAGGTGCGGATGGTTTGACGCCGAACTGGTACGATTCGCAAAAGAAATTAACGGGCTTACGCATCTTGCCGTCACCAAACTTGACATACTAGACACTTTTCCCAACATCAAAATCTGCACCGGATACACGTATTACGGAAAACCCATTAAATATTACCAAACAGATACCCCGCTCCTTGGGAAAGTAAAGCCCGTGTATAAAACGATGAAAGGCTGGCTTTCTTCAACAAAAGGAATAACGTCATTTTCTCAACTGCCACATCCGGCGCGCATATATCTTTTGGAGCTTGAAAAAATAACAAGAATACCAATTGCCTATATTTCAACCGGTGCAAAAACCGATGAGATCATCAAACGATAAGCCAAATTTTGAAACCTATCTTTCCCCTTTTACGTGGCGGTACGGATCTGAGGAAATGCGCCGTATCTGGTCAGAACAATACAAACGAATCCTCTGGAGACGTGTCTGGGTTGCGCTTGCCAAGGCTCAATATAAACAAGGGCTTCTTACCAAACGAGAGCTTGACGATCTTGTCAAACACAAAGAGAACATTGACATTAAAAAGGCTCATCAAATAGAGCAAGCGATCAAACACGACCTCATGGCAGAAATCAAAACATACGCAAGTCAAGCAAAGATAGGGGGAGGCAAATTGCATTGGGGAGCAACCAGCATGGATATTGAGGATAACGTCGATGTTATCCGTTACAAAGAATCCCTTAATCTTATTGAGATACAGACCAAAAAACTTCTCAAGGCATTCAAAACCCAGATCAATCGGCATAAGGAAACTGTCTGCATGGGCTACACCCATCTGCAGCCTGCCGAGCCAACAACTCTTGGCTACCGATTTGCGTTCTACGCCCAAGATTTATTGTATGACGCATCTTTACTTCATTTTGCAAAAAAGCTCAATAAGGGCAAGGGGATAAAAGGCGCGGTGGGAACATCGGCAAGCTTTGTGCGTCTTCTTTCCAAGCAAAAAGCCCGCGTCATGGAACAGGATGTTATGAGACAGCTTGGTCTTGATACGGTTGATATTTCTTCTCAAACCGCGCCAAGAAAGCTTGAGTGGTTTGTTGCGATTGCTTTATCTTCTCTTGCGCAATCGCTCTATAAATTCGCGTTTGATCTTCGTATCTTACAATCTCCCGGTTTTGGGGAACTTTCAGAACCCTTTGGAAAAAAACAAGTAGGTTCATCTGCCATGCCGTTTAAGAAAAACCCATGGAAAGCAGAGCAAATATGTTCTCTTGCCCGCTTTGTCATGACAGTTTCTTCCCTTCCTCAACAAAACGCATCGCACATGCTTCTGGAGAGAACGCTTGATGACTCCGCAAATAGAAGGATTGTGTTTCCCGAGCTTTTTTTAGCAGTTGATGAAATAGTAAAAAACGCCACTGTTATTGTAGAAAACCTACAAATCCATCAGAAAAAAATAGAGAGCAACCTCTCTCTTTACGGTATATTCAGCGCAACCGAAGCAGTCCTTATGGAGGCGGTAAAACGGGGCGCAGACCGCCAAGCGCTTCATGAGATTTTGCGAAACCACGCAGTGTCCGCAAGAGACGAGGTTGAAAAAGGCAATTCCAACCCTTTCCGTGCGTTTCTCACAGAAGATAAAGAAATCGCCCGATTTCTTTCCAGAGAAGAGATAGAAAGACTTCTTAACCCACAAAACCATATTGGGAGAGCAAAAGAAGCATGCGAGGCATTTCTTAAAAAAATCCCTGTATGAAATATCCTGCTGTGATTGGCATTGTGGGCGGGGGACAGCTGGGAAAGATGCTAACGCTTGCGGCAAAAAAGCTTGGCTTTTTTGTGTACGTTATTGATCCAACTCCTCAAAGCCCTGCGGGACAAGTTGCTGATAAGCAAATTGTCGCCGATTACAAAGACGCGGATGCAATTAGAAAGCTGACAAAACAAACCGATGTTATTACCTTTGAAATAGAACTTGCCAATAGCGAAGTGCTTGAAGCGCTTGTGCAAAAAGGGTTTTTGGTATATCCTTCACCCGCAACGCTTTCCATTATCCAAGACAAGCTTAGACAGAAACAATTTCTCAAAGCAAACCGCATTCCTACTGCTGATTTTTTTGAAGTATCAAAAGAAAAAGATATTGAAAAAGCTGTTCAACAATTTGGGTATCCTCTTATGCTTAAGGCAAGAACTGACGCGTATGATGGACGGGGAAACGCGCTTATTGCTTCAAGAAAAGAAATAAAAAAAGGACTGGAGGAGTTGGGGAAAAGAAGTTTATATATTGAACAATGGGTACCGTTTACAAAAGAGCTAGCGGTTATGGTGGCCAGGAGCACCAAAGGGGAAATTGCGGTATATCCGGTTGTTGAAACAATTCACAAAGACAATATTTGCGATACGGTTTTAGTTCCTGCAGGCATTTCTCAAAAGGCGTTTAAGAATGTCCAATCTCTTGGGAAAAAAGTTATGAAACATTTACAGGGAGCTGGCGTGTTTGGTATTGAAATGTTTCTTAAAAAAGATAATAATGTACTCGTCAATGAGATTGCCCCTCGAGTGCATAACTCAGGGCACTATACGATTGAGGCGTCCATTACGTCTCAATTCGAACAACATATTCGCGCAATCTGCGGTCTGCCCCTGGGAAATACTGCTCTAACTCAAAAAGCCGTTGTTATGAAAAATATTCTAGGAACAAAGCATGGTTTCGACTATCCCAAAGGAATTGAGAAGGCGCTTGCGATTAAAAATGTCTCTATTCATATATACGGAAAGCACGAATCTCGCCCCCAGAGAAAAATGGGACATATAACCGTGATGGGAGAAACTATTGACGAGTGTTTGAGAAAAGCAGAGAAAGCAAGAAGATCCTTGGTTATTTAGTTGTCATCCTTAGTTGTCATCCTGAATTTATTTCAGGATCTCGGTTCAGACAAGATTCCGAAACGAGTTCGGAACGACAAAAAAGAAAGTTATGAGTAAATCATTAGTCGGAATTATCATGGGGTCTGATTCAGACCTCCCTGTCATGAAAGAAGCAGCAGGAATTTTGGATGAATTCAAAATTCCTTATGAGCTAACTATTGTGTCTGCTCATCGAACACCAAAACGCCTATATCAATATGCCACAAGCGCTGTATCTCGCGGACTCAAAGTGATTATCGCAGGCGCTGGAGGATCTGCGCACCTTCCGGGAATGGTTGCGTCTCTTACGCCGCTTCCGATCATTGGGGTTCCAATCAAAACAAAATCTCTTGACGGGCTTGATTCCCTATTATCGATCGTGCAGATGCCTCCGGGAATTCCCGTTGCAACCGTTGCCGTAAACGGCGCCAAAAATGCGGGAATTCTGGCAGTAGAGATTCTTGGTTCTTCTGATAAAAAGTTTTTGAAAAA
>MFOZ01000013.1:0-876 GCA_001784055.1 Candidatus Levybacteria bacterium RIFCSPLOWO2_01_FULL_42_15
TTTTTCGATTACTTCCTTTTCCCCCAAGCGGAATACCTAATTTCTGTTCAATTTTTGAGCGGTGACTCATTCTGGAGCTATAGGTTTCTCTTAGATTTGACATTGCCGAATTATAGCATTTCTAAAGAGTCAAAACCTGTACACCCGTCGGGTGTACAAAGTAAGAAGGTATACACACCAGGCGTGTACTACGTTGACACATACGGATTCTTGAAGGTGTAACTTCATTTCTATCTCGGAGATAGAATATATTGATCTTTTTTTATTGAGATAGAATGCTATTTGATAAATTGTTTTACGATAATAAAGAGGTTTTTCCCCTCAACCTATTATTATACATTATTTTCTCCTTGACTAAGCTATGGGATTTAGTATACTTCTAAAATGGCTACGCAAGAATTAGGAAGTTTTTTCTCTGTTAATAAACCTATAAACCCGGTTAAAACTTCCGAGCAATTCGTAATGCAAATAACAGATCTCAAAACGTCTGTTCAAGAAGCACAAGAGATCATCTTTACAAGAGATATGGTGACGTTTGCGCAAAATGTTCTTAAGAGTGAGCAACCATTTGGATCTTTCGTCACAGTTGACTTCATCCCATACAAAAGGAAATAGGGTGTCAAGCTATTCAACCTCGAAGGTGAGGGGTTAAAGGGTGCTATGAATAGAAGCGAAGTAAAAGTTGGGTTAAATCACGCAATTTTGTTTTTTGTTGAAGATCGGGTAGGAGTCTGGTGCAGACGATTGTCATCAGAATCGGGAGAAAATCTGGAGACAACAGTACAAGGGCTTATTGATGGGGGCCTTGCGGTACTTAATCAAGCGGACGGGGTACATTCTTTACGGCTGCCGAATCCTCCTGTTTCCGCATCAGAA
>MFOZ01000013.1:914-10764 GCA_001784055.1 Candidatus Levybacteria bacterium RIFCSPLOWO2_01_FULL_42_15
ATTCACAAAAGACAGAAGATATTAAGGCAGTAGCGGCGTATCTTATAAAGGCAGCGTATTTTAAAGCGCATCCTCAAGAACCAGTGACTCCTCCTTCTTTACCTCCACCAACTACCATTTTTCGCCAGATTCCTCAATCAGAACAGGATGACACCTATGCCTCGGTACGAGGCCTACATCAAAAAACTCCTTTTGGAAGAAATTTTGGAAGCGATAGATCGCCAGAGCTGACAGCCGCGATTCAAAGGGTAAGACAAAATAGAACTCCGTCAGAAACGCAAGAGGCTTCTTTAGTAGTTGGTGTTGATGGACCATTGTATACAGGAGGTCAGCTGAAGATACTAAGAGAGGAGCTTGGGTTGAGCCAGGCAAAACTTGCTCAACTTCTTGGTGTTTCAAGACCTCTTATTACAGAAGCGGAGGCGGGGAGAAGAAACGGGGAGAAGACACGAAGAAGAATTTCCGAGGGACTTTTAAGGATATATGAGCAAGAAGGAAAACCGATTCCTGTTTTTGAGGTTGACCAAGCTGAGTGAGGTTGACCCCTCGACTGTCGCTCGGGGTTGACCCCGCTCAGCGGGGTTGACGAGGGGAAATAAGTTTGATACAATGAATCGTGCCGCTTACAAAGAGTAAACAATCTACAAAGTACATTTTTATCTCCGGAGGAGTCATCTCAGGAATCGGTAAAGGAACCACTACCGCATCTATTGCTTCTCTTCTTAAATCCGCAGGATACCGCGTTGCTCCCATGAAATTTGAGAATTATCTAAATATTGACGCGGGAACCATCAATCCCATTGAGCATGGGGATCCTTTTTTGTGCGAGGATGGGACAGAGGCAGATATGGATATGGGAACCTATGAAAAATTTCTTGATGAAAATATGGAGCGCATTAATTTTGTCACTATGGGGCAGATTTATCAGGAAGTTATTCAGCGCGAACGAAGATTTGAATACAACGGAGAAGATGTTGAGGCAATTCCTCATATTACAGATGAAATCATATCGCGCATTAAAAATCTTGCGAGAAAAAAACAGGCGGATATAGTAATTATAGAACTGGGTGGAACGGCAGGCGAGTACCAAAATGTGTTTTACTATGAAGCATCCCGCATTATGACACTTAAACATCAAGGAGATGTTGTGCATATTCACGTAAGCTACGTCCCCACGCCCAAGCATTTGGGAGAGCCTAAGACCAAACCAACACAGCTTTCGGTTCGAACCCTTAATTCTTTGGGAATTCAGCCCGATTTTATTATTGTCAGATCCGAAACAACGCTTGATCAAAGAAGAAAAGACCGGTTTGCTCTTTTTTGCAACATAATGCCGGAGGATATTATTCTTAATCCGGACGTAGAAAGCGTATATGAAATTCCACACATATTACAAAAGCAGAATTTTGTCAAAAAACTGTTGACAAAACTTAATCTTCCGCAAAAAACGCCTGATGTGAGCAAGTGGGACATACTTCTTAAAAAAATTAAGGCAAAAAAGAAAAAAGAGATTGAGATTGCGATCGTTGGCAAATATTTTGGGACAGGAGATTATCAGTTGAGAGATTCCTACGCCGCGCTCTTTGACGCGATAGCGCACGCAAGTTGGCAGACGGGCGTTTCTGTCAAAACCAAATGGGTGGACGCGCAGAAAGTCCAAAGGAATGGAACATCTTTGATCGGAACTCCGGATGGCATTATTGTCCCCATTGGCTGGGGAGAGCGAGGAGCGGAGGGAATGATTGCGGCGGCCTCCTATGCCAGACGCAACAAAATTCCCTACCTTGGACTTTGCTACGGTATGCAGCTTGCCGTGGTTGCCTTTGCTCGAGACGTTCTTGGGTGGAAAGACGCAAATACCACGGAAAACAATCCCAGCACCAAGCATCCGGTGATTCACTTGATGTCTTCCCAAAAAGAGTTTATGAAGCGCCGCGCGTACGGAGGAACCATGAGGCTGGGTTCGTGGGAGGCTGTGGTAAAAAAGGGAACGCTGGTGTATGAAGCATACCAAACCTACGGGAAATTCATCGATAAAGAAAAAGGACTTACCTCGGAGCGACATAGGCATAGATATGAATTTAACGGAGTGCATGAGAAAGAATTTGAGAAAAAAGGCCTTGTGGTGAGCGCAAAATCTACGATTGAGGGTTTAGTTGAGATTATCGAATTGTCGTCCAGAGATCACCCTTTTTATCTAGGCACGCAGGGTCATCCCGAATATAAAAGCAGACCCTTGCATCCTCATCCTATTTTCTTAAGTTTTTTGAAAGCATCCTCAAAAATGTGATACAATGCTCTTATGATCCAAGATACTACGTTTGAGATAGGGGATACGGTCAAGCTGTATCAAAAAATTAAAGAGGGAGATAAGATACGAACCCAGATTTTTCAGGGAGTTGTTATGGGAACGCGCGGGCGAGGAGAAAACAAAAGCGTTACGGTAAGAAAGTTGGTGGGAGATGTTGCAATAGAAAGAGTGTGGCCGCTTAAGGCTCCCAATCTTGAAAAGATCGATGTGGTGGCAAAGTCTAAAAGAAAAGTAAGGCGCGCAAAGCTATATTACCTCAGAAAAACAAGCTAATAAGCGTGAATTCCTCAAGACAACTGATAGGGATAAGGGGAGAGGATATTGCCGCACAATTCCTTGCCAAAAAGGGTTTTAGGATTATTGAGCGAAATTTCAAAAAACGGTACGGAGAAATTGACATTGTTGCAATAGATCCTTCGAAGAGTTCAGGACCTGACGGTACGCTCGTATTTGTGGAGGTGAAGACCCGCTCTTCAGGTGAATTTGGAAATCCGCTTGAGGCCATTACGTCATTTAAGCTAAAACAGCTTATTAAAACTGCCCAATTTTACCATCTTACCCATCCTGATTTCCCTGATTTACTACGAATTGACGCGGTGTCTGTTGAGATTGGATTGGATGGATCGGTAGAAAAGATAGAGCACGTGAGAAATCTTACTTCTTAAGAAGGCGCATAAGAGATTTTGCAACTTTTTGGGGGTCATGACAGATAGTGTCTTGTTTGTTCCAAAGAGACCTTTGTGCATGTGGCTTCTCAATGAGATCTTCTTGGATCAGATTAACCATTCCTTTCATTTTCTTTATATCCAAACGTGTTAGGGGAAGATAGGTAGTTCCTTCAAAGGCAAGCTTTTCAAGCTGTTTTTCTGAGGGTTTTTTATTATTGACAAGGCATATGTCTATGGTGTTTTTTGCAAGATATGAACAGAGAGTTGTAAAGTGGTTTTCTACCGAGTATCCCTCTGTCTGACCAGACTGGCTAGTGGTATTCATCAGAAAAACTACTTTTGCTTGGGTGTGGGAAAGCGCGTCTTTAAGTCCCGGCGTAAGAAGGCATCCAATAATGGTGGTAAACAGACTCCCCGGCCCTATGGTGATGATATCCGCGTTTTGTATGGCAACTCGCGCCTTTGGGTGGAGTGAAGCACTTGAGTCGGTAAGAAAAAGCCGCTTTATGGGAGCTTTTCCAACGCGTCTTACATTGATTTCCTCAACGTCAATTGTTCCGTCAGTCCTCTCGCAGGCAATATGCGTGCTTTGGATCATGATGGGCAGAACAGATCCTCTAACCTTAAGAAGCTTGGAGGTTTGTTCAACTGCCTTCTCAAAGCTTCCGGTCATTTGAGAGAGGGCGGCAATAAAGAGATTTCCAAGCGCCATTCCGTCATAATCGGGAAGCCTTTCACTTTTGAAGCGAAATTGGAACGCATTCCGAATAAATTCATCTACTCCAGATAGGCTAATAAGCGCGTTTCTGATATCCCCGGGAGCAGGAATGTTTGCTAGTATCCGCGCTTTTCCGGTCGAGCGCCCCGAGTCCGTGACCCCGATAATTCCCGTTACTTCAACAGGATATGAACGTAATCCCTTAAGAACTTGGGAAGTTCCGTTTCCGCCTCCAATGCACACGATTTTCTTTTTCATGCGTTTGTGGATACCAGTCTTATTTTATCTCTCAAAAGCGCTGCCGTTTCAAAATCAAGTTCCACGGCTGCTTGTTTCATGTGGGCTCGCAGTTTTTTAATAAGTTTCTCGCGCTGATCCGGAAGAAGAACGTCCTTGCTTTCAAGCTCTGCAATAAGATTGGCATTCTCTCTTATATCGGCGTCGTCTTTTTCTATCAATTTTGCCCGAATCTGTTTTTTGATAGAAAAGGGAGTTATGTTGTGTTTTTGATTGTACTGCAACTGAACTGCTCTTCTTCTCTCTACCTCTTCAATTGCCCCTTTCATGGATTTAGTAATAACATCCGCGTACATGATTACCTCCGCGTTCATGTGGCGAGCGGCTCTCCCCATAGTTTGGATGAGAGAAGTTTTGCTCCTCAAAAATCCCTCTTTGTCCGCGTCCAGAATAACAACAAGAGATACTTCCGGAAGATCCAGTCCTTCCCGCAAAAGGTTAATTCCTACAATTACATCGTGCTCCCCGGACCTTAAATTATCCAGGATGTCCTGCCTATCAAGCGTCTTAATATCCGAATGCAGGTAGGTTATTTTTAGGTTTTTTTCCTGTAGATAGGCGGTTAAATCTTCTGCCATTCTTTTGGTTAACGTGGTAATCAACACGCGTTCTTTCTTGCGGACTCTTTTTTGGATTTCTTTGATTAAGTCTCCTATTTGTCCCTTTGTTTGTTTTATCGAAATGACAGGATCAATAAGACCGGTGGGTCTTATGAGCTGCTCAATAATTGCGGGATTTTTCTTTGAGGCGTTTTCTTGCGCAAGAGAGATTTCGTATTCATCAGGCGTTGCGCTTACATATATTGCTTGGTTTATCCGCCGCATAAACTCTTCAAATCTTAAGGGACGGTTATCCAATGCCGAGGGAAGTCTAAATCCATAGTCAATGAGCGTCTGCTTTCTACTCTTGTCCCCGTTGTACATGCCTCTTAATTGAGGAAGGGTTATATGAGATTCGTCTATCACAACAAGCCAATCTTTGGAACACGTCTCCAAATAGTCGATCAGCGTATAGGGAGGATCTCCCTGTTTTCTGTTGTCAAAATAACGCGAGTAATTTTCTATCCCATTTACGTAGCCAACCTCCCTGATCATATTCAAGTCATAAGTGGTTCTTTGCGCAAGCCGTTGCGCTTCAACAAGTTTCCCGCCCTCGGTAAGTTTTTTGCATTGTTCTTCAGTATCCTTTCGAATCTGCGCAAAAACGCTCGTGTATGTTTTAGGATCTGTCATGTAGTGCTTTGATGGATAAACTACTATTGCGTCAATACTTTTTGTTGTTTCCCCGGTGAGAGGATCAAACTCTTCAATACTCATTAAGCAGTTGTTTTTAAGTTCCAGATGAAGACCATTGTCTGAATACGCGGGAAGGATGTCCATTCCCTCTCCCCTTACCCGAAACGTTCCTCTTTTGAAATCATAATCATTTCTGTCGTACTGCAAATCGGTAAGTCTTGCAAGGATGCTTTCTTGCGTAATCTTCATGCCGTATTTGAGCTCTAAAACAAATTTTCCAAACTCAACCGGCGAGCCCAAGTTGTAAATGCAGGAAACAGAAGCAACCACAATCGTATCGCTTCGAGTGAGTAAGTTTGCAGTCGCTGAAAGTCTTAATCTGTCAATTTCTTCGTTAATTTGGGATTCCTTTTCTATGTAGGTATCGGTTTGAGGAATGTAGGCTTCTGGTTGATAGTAATCGTAATACGAAACAAAGTAGCACACAGCGTTTTTTGGAAAAAAATCTCTTAACTCTTGGTAGAGTTGTCCGGCAAGCGTTTTGTTATGAGAAATAACAAGCGTTGGTTTTTGAATATTTTGGATGACGTTTGCAACAGTAAACGTTTTTCCACTCCCCGTAACTCCCAAAAGGACTTGGTGTTTGAGCGCGTGGGTAATTCCTTGCGTGAGCTTTTTAACTGCTTGCGGCTGGTCTCCTGTTGGTTTAAAGTTTGATACGAGCTTGAATTTCATAGAGGTATTGTAGCATAAGTTGATCTAAAACGTCCTAGTTTGACCTCTTGCAAAATTCTCGAATTTTTTGTATAAATTATACGTATGACTGGCGTCTTATACACCAAAGAGCGAGAAATCCTGGAATTCATAGCTCAATTCCAAAAACAATATGGGTACTCGCCATTATTAAACGAAATCGCAAAAGCAACCGGGCATAAAAGCAATTCCACAATTCATAACATTATTAAAAACCTTGTTCATAAAGGCTATGTCCAAAAAGTGGATGGGAATGCTCGAGTCCTTAAGATTTTAGATTCTAAGGTTGAGCAGGCAGCACTTGGAGTACAGCCCTCCATGGAGGTTCCTATTATGGGGTTTATTGCCGCAGGAAAGCCGCTGGAGCCTCATACGGATCCTAACGCATCGATCCAGATTTCCGCATCCATGATTAGCGGCAAAAAAACGGCCTTTGTTTTACAGGTAAAAGGAAGTTCAATGATTGAAGATGGTATTAGAGATGGAGATTACGTGGTGATAGAAAAAACCAATGAAGCGTCAAATGGGGACATTGTAGTTGCGATTGTTGATGATAATCTCGCAACGCTCAAGCGCTTCTATAGAGAAGATGGAAAAGTTGTTTTAAGACCGGCAAATCAGGAAATGGATCCTATTTACCCCAACTCTCTTACTATTCAGGGGAAAGCGGTAGGGCTTATCCGAAGGTTCTAAATCCATGGGAACACTCTTTTTGGTTTCAACACCCATAGGGAATCTGAAAGACATTACCATCCGCGCAATTGAAGTTTTGCAAATGGTTGATAGCATAGCGTGTGAGGATACCCGTAGGACAGCAATTCTTTTAAGATCAATACAAAAAGACACGGTACTTCAGGCAAAGCTTATTTCTTACTACGAAGAAAATGAAGATAAAAGAATTCCGGAAATTATAACCGCTCTTAAAAATGGGCTTTCTCTAGCTTTGGTGTCTGACGCGGGAACTCCCACTATTTCTGATCCGGGGTTTAGGCTGGTGAGGGAATGCGTTAAGGAAGGAATTAAGGTTGAACCAATTCCCGGCCCATCGGCAGTTATTGCAGCGCTTTCCGCTTCAGGTCTTCCTACAGACAGATTTTTATTTTTGGGATACCTTCCAAGAAAGAAAGGGAATAGAAAAAAAATACTTAAGCTGACGCAAAAGGCAACAGGAGAACTTTCCGCAACGGTCGTTTTTTATGAGGCTCCTCACCGTCTGGTTGAGACGCTTACCTATGTTATGGAAATATTTGGAGATATTGAGATTGTTCTTGCTCGAGAGCTTACCAAGATACACGAAGAAATAAAACGAGGCAGAATATCTTTGGTAATTGAGCGCTTCCGTAAAACCGCACCAAAAGGAGAATTTGTGATTCTTTTTCACGTTTAGGGGTTTACAATGTCTTGTCGAATAAGTGGGAATAGAAGGTTTTTGCGAGAACATGAAAAGACTCGCCGAAGATGTCAGGATGCGTTGTCAGTTCTTTGATGAGTTCTTCCTCGGTAAAATAGCGAAAATCCGTACTTTCATGATTCAACACCGGTTTTGTGTTTGAATAAATCTCATATGCCACAAAAAAATGGTTTTCCCGAGTTTCTCCCACTTTCCTGTTATGCACGACATGTCCTATGTATTTGTGAACAAACTCTCTAAATGCGAGTTCCTCATAAGCCTCCCGAAAAAGAGCGTCAAGACCGTCTTCTTTTGTTCTCAGGTGTCCCCCAACAGGAGAAACAAGCTTCCCTGGGTCTTGCTTGTGTTTTGCCTGACGAACCAAAAGCCATCTTTTCTCGGAATCAAAAACCTGGGCTATGACCGTTTTGTGCAAAAGTCCCTTTTTGTGGGCTTCATCTTTTGAAACTTGAAAAAGTACCGCTCCATTATCGTCAATAATGTCAATTTCTTCCATATTAATCAACTAATTTTGAAAGCTGCCCTTTTTCCCGCATGTATTCAAACATAAAGAAAAACAAAGAAAGCGCAACAATTAACCAAATAATATTCAGAACACTTGCTATGACTATAGTATCAGGAGAGAGCGATTGTTGCAATACGACAGAGCGCATTCCTTCAAAAATGTGTGAAATGGGAAGAGCAAGAGAGATGTGTTTTACAACAGGAGGTAAAACGCTCACCGGATAAAACACGGCGGCAAAGGGCATAAGAATAACAGTGAGAGTAAAGGCAAGAACTTGGGCGCTTTGTCCAAATCGCATGATAATGCTTGTTGCAAAAAGCCCCAAAACCCACCCGAATACAAAAAGATTGAGAATAAATGGAACAAGATACCATCCAAAAGAGAGCAAATTAAAATGAAACATCAAAAAAGCGGCAGTTCCCAAGAACGTTCCAAGTACCGCAATTCGAGCAAGCCCTACCAAAATGGTTGCAGCCAGGAATTCTTTAAGAGAAATCGGGGTTATGAAGATATTGATTAGGTTCTTTTCCCAAATTTCCTCAAGAAACGCAATGGATATCCCTTGTTGGGAGCGGTTGGTAAAATTCCAGAGAATAAGCGATCCCAAAAGCATTCTGCCAAAGTAAGGAGCATCCGGTTGAATGTTTTGAAGGTAAATGGTTAAGAATCCCCAGACGAGAAGATCGGTAACCGGCCAGAAAAATATATCAAGAATCCTCGGAACGGATCGAGGGTATAAGTAAAGGTATCGTAACAACAATGCGTAAATTCTATGCCATTTCATGATTTTCTTGCAATTTTAATAAATACCTCATTAAGATCTTTTAACCCAAACCGCTTGATAAGCTGTTTTGGCGTTCCTTCGGTTACAATTTTTCCTTGATGAATAAAGATCGCTCGATCGCATAGCTCCTCAACCTCAATCATGTTGTGAGTAGTGTAAAGAATAGTAAGCGCTTGTTCTTTTTGAATCTTCTTGAGAAGCTTTCTTACTCTATCCGCGATGTCCGGATCAAGACTTGAGGTAGGTTCATCCAAGAATAAGAGTTTTGGAGAATTTAAGAGTGCTTTCGCAAGGTTTACTCGGGTTGCCTGGCCGGAAGAAAGCCGAACATACAGCTTTGAGAGAAGAGGAGTGATTTCAAAGAAACGAGCCAGCTCTTCCACCCTCTTTTTATAGTTTTTAACACCGTACAGTCTTGCAAACGTATAGAGGTTTTCCCAGACTTTAAGATTTCCCGGAAGAGATATGTAAGCAGAGGAGAAATTGACTTCAGATAGAATCTCCATCCTATGAGTTTCTAGATTTTTTCCAAACACAGTAATTGTCCCTCTGGTTGGCTTGATAAGTCCTAAAATCATTTGAATTGTTGTGGTTTTGCCAGCGCCGTTTGGTCCGAGGAGCCCTACGATTTCTCCTTTGGCAACAGAAAAGGAAATATTGTTGACCGCACGCACCCCGTTGAAGGTTTTTGAAAGATTTTTGACAGAGAGAATCTTTTCCACAAGATTTTATTATAAACAAAAGGAGTCTAAGGCACAAGAGCTTAGAAAGGTGGTGATCCCTTGACAACACGGAATAATTGTGTTATATTAGACTATAGTGAAAAAACTTAGCCTCAAGACATTTTTGCGAAAATATGACACGAATGAAGCTTGTTTAGAAGAAATAAAGAACTTCGTTTTTCCAAATGGCATAACCTGTCCAAAATGTAAAAGGATTACCAACTTCTACAAAATAACAGATCGTATGGCTTATTCTTGTGGGGTATGCAGAACACAAGTATATCCTCTTAAAGATACTATCTTTCAAAAAAGCACAACAGACTTACGAACGTGGTTTTATATCATGTGGGTAATGAGTTTCAAAACAAGAAGCGGTATAAGTGCAAGACAAATAATGCGAGAAGTTGGTGTTAGCTACAAATGCGCTTTCCGTATATGCCATCAAA
>MFOZ01000013.1:10786-11014 GCA_001784055.1 Candidatus Levybacteria bacterium RIFCSPLOWO2_01_FULL_42_15
ATAAGAAAACTCATGGCTGATGATGGCGATCCACTATCGGGAATAACTGAAAGCGACGAGACACATATTGGCGGTGCTGGTAAAAACAAAAGATTTGTACCGAACTTCAATGAAAAACCAAAAGAAATCTTGATGGGTATATTACAACGTGGTAGGAAAATCCATCTCCGACATATTCCAAATACTGGTAAGTGGACAATTCTTAAACAAGTCAAAGATAATATAAAA
>MFOZ01000013.1:11041-12017 GCA_001784055.1 Candidatus Levybacteria bacterium RIFCSPLOWO2_01_FULL_42_15
TTAGGAGCTTATACCCAACTTGCAAAGTATGGATACAAACATTCCTACGTCAATCATACTGAAACCTATGTCATTAAAGGTACGGACATCCACACAAACTCAATCGAGGGGTTTTGGAGCATCTTCAAAAGAGGAGTAATTGGTGTTTACACGCATATTTCACCAAAATACCTACAACATTATGCAGACGAGTATGGATTTAGGTATGGAAACAGAAAACTAGGAGATGGGATGTTTTACGAAATGCTCAGGCAGATTGCCTTGAAGAAGGCTTTGAAGGTCGTGCTGCTTTCTTCAGTAAATCAATAAAACTTTTTTTCTCAATTGTTTCATTTGCCGCAAGACGTTTCTGGACAAGAGGACTATGTTCCAGCTTTTTCTTTTTCATAAAAACTATTATACCACTTGAAAATTGACAAAAAAAGTGGTACGCTTGGCTCTGCTGCTAGCCAAGCAGTACCGATTAGAATATTGAATACGAGGCTAAAGTTTGCTTTTTAAGGTTTTTGTGTTAGAATCTCTATCCCTATTGACAATGGGGTTGAAAAAGGTAAAACTAGAAGATAGGATGATTTCTAAATTATCTTATCTGCCTCTTCGAAGTTATTTTTCTTTTGAAAATTTATTAGCAAATACCCGAAGAGAAGTTATGTAAAACTTCCCCTCGGATTGGAACTTTAACTAACCTTTAACTTTTTAGACTTACGAGCCCGTTTGGTCGTATAAGGTATTTCTAAGACGGAACCGTCTTTATTTACCTTTAATATACCAGCGGGTTCGTTTTGTTTTATAAGCAATATGGTTCTGTTTCCATTCCACCTGAGGTAGCCCATGGCCAATCACCCCCTCTCAAAAATCTCTGGTTCATATGCTTTGTGTCTGGTTAAAGTTAATCTTAACCATCAGTTGTCAGTGGGGATTAACCTTGTATGAGAAAGGTGAAAGTCGTAGAACTCCTACGGGTATTTGCCAACAA
>MFOZ01000014.1:0-9626 GCA_001784055.1 Candidatus Levybacteria bacterium RIFCSPLOWO2_01_FULL_42_15
AGACGAAGAATTTATACTGGCAAAATAGGTTCTGGTATTTTCCATCAGGCGGAGAGTTGCAAAAGACTGTGCGTTTGATTTAAAAGGAACTCTGGTTGTTGAATGAGCTCTGCCCAATTCGCGGTTCGAAAATCGTTCCACGGATCGAGCATACTTGCAAAAAATTCTCTTTGTGCTACTGTAAAGTTATGAGATTTAATCTTTTTAAAACTTTTAAACTTACTTGGTGGCAGGCAAGTTTATTTAAGCTTTCTGCTGTTTCTTTTGGCGTAATTATTAGTCCTTATTTTCAAGATTTATTTCGTGGTATTGAACCTTTTCTTTGGATTTTGTTAATTGTGTCGGGATTGTACATTGCATATATTTGGCTAAAGCAGTAAGGAGGTGAAAAAATGAAGCAGGAAACGTATATAAAGGTAACTGTACTTATTTTTTCTGTGATTACCATCCTTCATGTTTTAAGACTTATTTTTGGCTGGGACGCGGTTTTGGGAGGTTGGCAAGTACCTGTTTGGCTAAGTTTTATTGCAGTAGCCTTGGGCGGTTTTTTGGCATACAGCGCTTTCAAACTTTCAAAGTAAAACAGGTTCTATGGTATAATATAAAAATGAAAGGAGGTACGGTAGATTTAATCAATAAATCTATAAAACACTATGAACGGAACAATTAAAACAAAAACAGATAGAGGATTTGGATTTATTTCTCGTGATGGAGAAACGAAAGATCTTTTCTTTCACTCTAATGATTTGAGCGGTGTTACTTTTGATGCGCTTCAAGTTGGAGCAGCCGTTACGTTTGACGTTGTGGATGGTGAAAAAGGCCTAAGTGCAAAAAATGTAAAACTTGCCTAATAACCCGCGAATCAATACAAAAAAGCCTTGCTTTATGCGAGGTTTTTTTGTGTTTGCATCTTAAGGTAGTCTCATACGACAGCTGACAGTAGGCTAGAATTCAAAAGAATGTTCCATTATCTATCTCAATTAACTCAGGGGACGTTTTACTACGAGTCAAGTTCTATTCTGTAGGAGTTTCAATTACTGCCGAAGTTTTTATTGTATCTTCGGTTGGAACTAGTTTTTTAGCTCTTATTTTCTTTTTTACAGGTTCTACATTTTTTACACTATTCGTTACGTCCTCAAATTGAGGCTTTGCAACTACAATCGGCGCTTCCATAGACTTTTCTGGATTTAGTAATTTTAATATCTTATCAAGCTTGGCATGTAGTGTTACAAATTGGTCTTTATAGGAAGGTTGCTCAGTATTTCTGTCTCTGTCTTCATTTCTGTTGTCAAAATTAGATCTTCCAGAAAACCTTTTTGAATCAGGATTTCTCATGGTTCTAAAACAGTCTCTGCAATAAACAGGTTTGCTTCCCGTGGGCTTAAAGGGTACTTCACATTCCTTGCCGCAGCTACTGCAGGTTGCCTTAAACATCTGCCTGTCTCTGCCTCGGTCGTCACCAAAACTTCTTCTGTCGAAGTCGCGCCCGCCTTGCCGCGAGGCATATCCGCCACCTGATCTGTTATCTCTATTAAAAACCATACTGTATTATAACATGTAACTTCTTACGTTGCATGGGCAAACAAAAATCTCCTAGTGTTTAAGTGAGATAGCGACGGAGGAGCACTTCACTTCGTTCAGTGTAAACAAAAATAGTGTATAATTACCTATATGGCAAAGAGAAGGACAGGAGTTGGGAAGAAAAAGAAATCCCGCTCACACAAAACCAAAAAAAGGCTTGAAATTAAGCGTCAAATGCTAGCACAAAGAGCTAGCAGGCGGCACAAATAAAAAAAGGTCGATAGAGACACCACATGGACAAAAAATATCTTGTTATTGTTCTTGTTATTGTTTTAGCAGGAGTTGCTCTGTTTGCCTGGAGTAAGAATCGAGCATCTTTACAAGAAGACATATCGCCAACTCCTACCCAACCTGCTACTCTTACTAAAGAAGAAGGTATGGAAAATCTAAAAGTTGAGGATATACAAGTTGGCACGGGAGATGCAGCCTTGAGCGGCAAAAGAGTTACGGTGAATTATTCCGGAACCCTTGTGAATGGGACAAAGTTTGACAGCTCTTATGACAGAGGAGTTCCGTTTAATTTTAACCTTGGCGCAGGAGAAGTTATTAAGGGATGGGATTTAGGCGTTGTGGACATGAAGGTTGGCGGCAAAAGAAAACTTACTATTCCTCCAGAGCTTGGGTATGGAGCAACTGGCGCCGGTAGCGCTATTCCTCCAAATGCTACATTGATCTTTGAAGTAGAACTCTTAAAAGTTGAGTAAGCTTTTGAGCCGGGGTGGATGTAGGTTTGCATGTCCTATAGCATGGTTGACATCCGTGTTTTTATATGGTATGCTATTCTTTACATGCAGATAGTACCCTAGTACATCTGCTTACATTTGATTTCGTTTTTAGTAAAGATAAAAGATACCTTAATTTTAATTTTCCACTTGTATCTTCTTCCTACAAAACAACTTCATTTTTTAAGCAGACGTATGAGTGTATTATTTACTATATCTTAAGAGAGAGGAGGTACAAAAATGACAAATAAATTATTTGTAGGAGGTCTTTCTTACAGCGCTACCGATGCACAACTTGAAGAACATTTTTCTCAAGTTGGTAAGGTCATATCCGCAAAAGTAATCATTGACCGATATACCGGTCAGGGAAAAGGTTTTGGTTTTGTTGAGATGGCAACGGTTGAAGAGGCAAAAACAGCAATGGATAAACTAAATGGGACACAGCTTGGTGATAGAACCATTGCGGTAAAAGAAGCAAAGCCTCAAGAAGATAGAAATCGAAGCTCTCAACAGAGAGACGATAACAGAGGAAACCGTTGGTAATCTCCTCTTGAAAGGATTTACCATTATCGTATGTACTACCAGAGAAATGGACATTCAAAGAGTAGGTCTTTTTATGGCAAAAATCGCCGTTCTCGCTTCAGCTCGAATAAGAGCATAGATGCTTCTTTTTTTGTCAAAAAAATGACGGAGTCTTTGTTGCAAGATGCAGCATATGTCCCAAAACACGCGTTTTCGGATTTTCCCATACGCGAAGAGCTAAAAAGAAACATTACAAACAAGAACTATACCGAGCCAACGCCAATTCAGGACCAAGCAATTCCTTCTATTCTTGAGAATAAAGACGTCATTGGTATTGCCAATACGGGCACGGGGAAAACCGCAGCATTTTTGATCCCTCTTATTAATAAGGTATTTCATGATCCGATGCAAAGAGTATTAATTGTGGTACCAACAAGAGAACTTGCGGTACAGATAGATGAAGAATTTAAGGCCTTTGCAAAAGACATGAATATTTTCTCGGTACTCTGTATTGGCGGAGCAAGTATTCATAATCAAATTTATGGCATACGGCGTAATCACAATTTTATTATTGGCACACCAGGAAGACTAAAAGATCTCAAGATGCAAAAAAAACTTAATTTCGCTTTGTACAATAATGTTGTGTTAGACGAGGTAGATCGAATGCTGGATATGGGATTTATCGTAGACGTACGATTTATTATTTCTCACTTGCCAAATGACCGACAATCATTGTTTTTTTCCGCAACCGTATCCTTCGATATCCAACAGATTATACGAACATTTTTAAAAAATCCGATAACTATATCGGTGAAATCGCAAGAAATGCCGATACGCGTTGATCAGGATGTTATTAAAATAAATGGGCGAAATAAAATAGATGTTCTCCATGATCTCCTCATACAAGATGGGTTTGATAAGGTCTTGATTTTTGGACGGACAAAGTGGGGCATGGAAAAATTAGCAAGACTTCTTGCCGAAAGAGGATTCAGGGTAGCAGCAATTCATGGGAACAAAAGCCAAAACCAACGGCAACGCGCCCTGGAGCAATTCAGAGAGAACCACGTTCAAGTTCTTTTGGCAACGGATATCGCATCCCGTGGGCTTGACATAGATGATATTACCCATGTGATTAATTATGATCAACCCGCCTCTTATGAAGACTATATTCACCGAATAGGGAGAACCGGACGTGCCGGTAAAGCAGGTACTGCCCTTACTTTTGTAGCATAGCTACCTCAGCACCTTTTGTTGACTGCAATATCCCAAGAGTTGATAGTATTTTTGGCTCATTACTTCTTGCCTGAGCTTTAACTACCCGCTCTGAAACGATAATATCCTGCTTGGTTTCATCGCTAAAAGAAAGCTTCGTTGTTTGTTTAAAAGTAAACCAGGAAAGCGTTCCTTTTTTTGAGGAACGGAAGTTTTTTACACTACCCACTTCGGCATACAATACATAGCGCGTTGCCTGAAGGGCATCATGGAAACAATCGTACACAGGATACGTACGTTTGGGATTAATCTTTATTCTTAAAAGCTTATAGATAATTCTTTGAAAGGCCTTTTGCGCATCCTCTTTTTTATGGCCTGAGCCGCTCATCATAGACCAGGTAGAGGGTATATTATTCTTTGGGTGTGGTTGATACAAGAGGATTTGTTGTGTTCTTAAGTGATAGAGGAATCCGCTTGCATAAAACGCTTTATGCATGATCTTATTATAGCACAAATAAGAAATCCTTACTATTACTTGAAAAACACACTAACCCTTATATCAATGTAGGAATACCCTTCATTTTGCCCCTTGACAACATATGAATCTTTGTACATATAATATATTTAGTCTAAGATTAAGCAACATGTTTACTTCTGCCCGAATTTTTAAAGTCAAGGCTGTTTCAGCACTTTTTTCGTTGTCCGCTCTTGCATCTTTAGTTTTTCCCGCTTCCACTTTAGCCGCATTCCAACAAGAACAGTATTACGATTGGGGCGTCTCGGAAAGACGTTCAACCGCTGTTTTGGGTCTTAAAGTTTTTGCACAAGAGACAGATACAGGCAGCCTAACCGGAACATTTGATCCTACTAAACCACCTGAAGGATTTGAGGCAAGTGATCTTCCTGCCGGTTTTGATTTGAGTACTCTACCTTCTGGTTTTGACCCTGCAAATCCACCAGAGGGGCTAAATCCAAAAGATTCCCCGCAAGGTTTTACTCAAGAAGCACTTAACGAGTTTGCTCCAGGCGGGGAAGTACCCGGAACAACCACAGAAACCACCGCCATAACCGCCGACCTTATATCAGGCGGTATTTTGCCTACTAACCCGCTTCACTTTTTTGAAAAAGCGTATGAAGGTCTCCAGGAAGCATTCACCTTTAACCCGGAGGCAAAAGCAGAACTTAAACTGCAGCACGCGGAAGAACGGCTGGCTGAAGCAGAAACTCTTATTGACGCAGGCAACATTGACGCAGGCACACAACAGCTTAAGGACTACGAAGACAAAGTAACCGACGCAACAAATGATCTAGCCGTCTTAGAAGAGCAAGGTGTCGACATTACAGATTTTGCCGAACAGGTTGAACAGGCAACCGCCAAACACACAACCGTTCTAGAAGAAGTCGCGGTTAAAGTCCCTGAGTCTGCCGCCCCTGCTATCCAAGACGCTCTTCTAGCCTCTCAAACAGGAATGGATAGAGCCGCAGATGCAAAAGGTGAACCGCCTATTCCCATCGATCTTTTGGCAAGAATGAATGCTCTAAGGGGACAAGGAATTCTAACAGAAGAAGAGGCATCGTCTCTTGTAAATGCTCCATCACGGGAAGAAGCAAGGCAACTTTTTCAAGGATTTGTAGACCAAGGCGTTCTACCGGAAGCAGATTTCAAAAGATTCGATACCGCGCAAGCAAAATATCTCCCAGAGCAATTCGTAAAATACGTGGAAATAAGGAAATTTAATGAACTCAAAAGACTTGAGGAATCCGGTGCGCCAGACCAACAAACTCAAAACAAGCTTCAGGATTTTGCCAGCACATTTAAATCTGGAGACATAGTTCCTCCTGACTTGAGAAAATACTGGGCGCAGACAGTAAGGCTTGAAGAAGTTCAAAAAACCCTAAGGCCGGATTTATTAAACGCTGAAGACTTTAAGGGAAGAGAACAAGACTTCTCTAAATTAAGAGAGCTTCAAGACAGAGTAAAACCAACAGCTAATGAGGCAAGGGGTGCCGAAGAATACTTAAAAGCAAACCCTGGCAGGCCTGTTCCTCCGGAGATACAGAGGGTCTTAGACCTCAAAGGTAAACTTGGCGTCTATGAAGGAAACGCTGTCCCACCCCAAGGACATTACCAATCAACCTATCTTCCATCAACATTATTTAGATTTAGTGAAGTTCCATTCCAAATAAGATCACAGGCAACGGGAGGCACAACCGGTACTACCGGCACTACAGGAACCGGCGACCAACCAAATTACCCAAATTATCAAGAATTCTTCCAAGGACCAACATACTTACCTCAACCAACATATACACCTTCAGGAGGAACTTCTGGGACTACCGGTACAACCGGCGGGGGTACGCCAACTGGAACTTCGGGAACTTCCGGCACTGGCACCAATGATTTCAGATACCCATACTACCCACCGCCACCAACTTCAACTACTGGTATCTACCAACAACCATCAACGACAACGCAAACCGCACCATCAACATCAACATCAACGACAACGCAAACCGCACCATCAACATCAACATCAACGACAACGCAAACCGCACCATCAACATCAACATCAACATACACTGCACCCTCAACGACAACGCAAACCGCACCATCAACAACAACTGATTCAACTCAACCCCCACCATCGTCATACACTACTCCGACTTATCCATAGGTTACTCAACCGTAATGCTTCCGGATTGTACCTGCGCTAGGTTGCTAGTTGACAACGTCCAAAAAATAGTTTTAACTAAGAATATATGTTCGGGCTTCGCCTAGCCCATTATCGTTTTTTTGCTATCCTCGCCAGTATTTTGATGCTGGTTTCTGCAACTCCGGCCGGTGCGGTCGTCACCAACGGATCATATTATGACTGGGGACCATACTATCAAAGTAAACAGGTGTTGGGTTTATCATTTTCCTCATTAGAAGAACTGCCGGCACCAACCCCACCAGCCGATACAACTATTCCGAGTGCAACCGGCATTTTGCCCGGGAATCCTCTATCACCGTTTGAACATTTTATTGAGAATACGCAATTAACGTTCACCTTTGACCCGATCCAGAAAGAGAAATTGCGTCTTTCCATTGCGGAAGAACGATTATCGGAAGCCAAAACTCTAGCAGACCAAGGACAACATCAGTATGCAGAAGAAGCGGCATCTGCGTATCGGCAGACGATGGATACGATTGCCCAAAACATCACGGTACTTGCATCGTCCAACCCGACCGCCGCCTCCACGCTCTCGAGCGTGGTTGAAAATGCTGCCGTTGCTCATGCGGTTGTGGCGGAAAGCATTGCCCTTACCTCCCCACCCGCGGTTTCCTCAACATGGACACAAATTGTGGATGGGACAGAACGAGCATTGGACGCGATTGCCGACGCAACCGGTCAGCCGGCTATTCCCGATAATCTTTCCGTCAGTATCCAATCTCTAAAGGATCAAGGATTGTTGACGCCAGAGCAAAGCGAAAAACTGTACAATCTTGACAGCCGAGCCAAGGTACGGGAGGAGTTGGAAAGACTAGCAACTTCTGGAGAGTTTCCGGTTGCGGAGGTGTCTAGGCTTGACACCGCGGTTGCGACAAGCTATCCAGACTTTCATGAACAAGTCATGAACGTTTTGCAATTTGCGGAGTTGCGGACGTATAAGACATTCTCTCCGCCAACCGATGAGGTACGAACGTCCATTGAGGAATGGCAGAATAGAGAAAACAAAGACCTCCCTCCACCAACCGAGATTCGACCCTATGTATATAGCGTGCGTGCTGACGAGCTTGCCCGAACGATTGATCTGACGCCATTCACGCCTAAACAGCAAGGTGAAATGGCGACGTTCTACCCGGAAGCAGTGACGGAAAACCCAACGGCTCCATCGCCCACACCGGCTCCGTCTCCAACACCGACGCCAACTCCCTCGACTACTTCGACAGGTTCGCTCGGGACAGACCCCACACCGACTCCGTCTCCAACACCCGCTCCGCCGTCTGCAACACCATACGTGACTAAATATAAAGGTGTTCTCCCTGGCGATCCATTCTACTTTTTCAAGCAAATCGGGGAGCAAATACAGATACCAACCACATTTAATCCAGCGCGGCGTGCGGAAATGCAGATGCAATATGCGGAAGAACGGCTGCGTGAGGCAACCGCGCTTGCGGGGAACGAAACACGTGCTGCAGTATACCAGCAAACACTTGAACGATACCGCGACTCCATGCGCGACGCGGCCGATACAATGAAAAGGTTAGGTGATAATAATACAGACAAGATAGCGTTGGCGAAAAACTTTGAGGCTGATGCGTCTCGTCATAATATTGTCTTTGAAAAAGGGCTCCTCCCTGTACCTGCCGATAACCCGCAAATCTTTACCGATGCCGTGCAGGCGACCGAAGATGCTATGGATGTTTCCGCGGATGCATTAGGGCGAGCCCCATTGCCTCCGACGCTCACGGACCGTTTGCAGGATTTGAAAGCGCAGGGATTGGTATTGTCCGAGGAAGTGGATGCGATCACGCAAGCGGGGACACGCGAAGAGGTGCGGGAGAAGATCCGCGACCTTGTCGAGCTTGGCACCTTCCCGCCTGGGGATGCAAAGAAGTTGGATGAGAGTCAGGCAGTCTTCGCGCCACAGGATTACAATCAGCTCGTTGAGGTACGCAAAGTCGAAGAACTCAACCGACTCCGTGAAGTGCAGACGAAATTTGCCCAAACCGCCACCCTGCGTGCAACCAAAGCGGGGTATGAAACACAGTTGCAGGTTTTGACGCAAACAGTCGACTCAAGCAACATCCGTCCGGAAGATCTTGCCGGTCGGGAAGATCTTATCCGTGTGTATAAGATCATTGCTGCCACGGCCTCTGCGCGGCCAATGAACGGCGGTCAGTTTGGCGCGGAAGCAACGCTTAGCGCAACACTGACACCGCCGGTTATTTCTCCTGCGGATGTGGCATTGTCGGCGTGTCCGATCGGAGCGTTGTTTCAATCTGGAGTGGGTTGTGTTTGGGATGACAATGGACGACGTGTGGATGATTACGAACAGTACCGCTGTGAAAAACCAGGGCTGTACTGGTCATTTGCCACCAAAGCCTGCGTTGCTTCCACCGCAAACCCGAATCCAGAAGATGGCCGGCCGCCCTGCCCGGCAGGAGCCTTCTGGGATTGGTCATCAAAAGTCTGCGAAACCCAGCCGGTCGGTGGCCCAGCGCCATTTCCAGCGCCTCCGCCTGAAGCAACCTCATCAAGCGACCTTGAACGTGAAGAGCGTGCAAAGGCTTGTCCGGTCGGATCAACGTATGAACCACCGCAGGGATGTGTATGGAGTGATACGGGCAAACCCGTATACGATTCGAGCCAATATCGTTGCGATGTGGGAACGTACTATTCGTTTAGTAAGACAGGCTGTGTACCAAACCCAGCACCTGGTTCGTCGTTCCCTGATGACGCGCGGCCAACGTGTACAGAGGAAGGGACAACGTTCCGGTGGGAGCTTGGAAAATGTGCACCGGAACCCAAACCGTACGTGCCAACTGCTGTGTCCGATCTAGCCGTACCGCAGCCAACCTTTGTGACGCCAGATAATCCATTC
>MFOZ01000014.1:9646-11250 GCA_001784055.1 Candidatus Levybacteria bacterium RIFCSPLOWO2_01_FULL_42_15
TTTAATAATCTCTCCGGCAACGTGAACTTGAGCGATGCGGCAAAGAAAAAACTCGGAGACGCGCTTGCGTCCCAAGCAGTTGAACAAAATCTTCTCCTTCAGAAAGCAACTGTGATTGCTTCTGATGAAATGACGACACCCATCTCTGCCGCCGTGTCGGTAACGATCCAAGGGATGGATCGCGCGGCGGATTTGCAGGGCGATCCGCCTATTCCACCGGATGTCCTTGCAAAGATTGAAGCATTGCCGGATGCCATGGTTGAGGAAAAGGACAAGCAAGCAATTCTTGCGATTGACAATCGACTTGAGGCACGCCTCAGGCTGGGCGAGCTGGTTGAGCAGGGCTTTCTCACGCAGGCAGACACGGCGGTATTTGACGCAGAACTGGCAGGGGCGGATCCAGGAGCGCTGATCAAGGTAAATGCATTGCAAACATTAGGTCAGATTGCGAATTTGGAAACATCAACGCAGGAAATTACGGATCAGGTGGAGAAAACAGAAGATGTTGCAGAGAAACTGGATGAATTCCGTTCTAACTTTGAGGTTGGCGAAACAATCTCAGCAGAGATCCGGCCGTATGTCCGCTTGACCCAGATTGATGAAATCGCGAATACTATCCGACCAGATATTATTCGCCTGGAAGATTATGGCAACAGAAAAGATGTACAGCTTGCGATAGCAACCTTACAAGAGGAATTTAAGCCAACGAGGGAATCTATGCAGAAGGTCGAAGATTTCCGTCGGAATAATCCGGGTCGGTCGTTGCCGTTTGATCTTGCGCGGATTGAAGCGCTGTCTTTTGGATTGGGTGTACGAAACAGCGCAGGACCATGCTTCCTGCCCTCCCCACCGTTCCCATCGAACACACCTTGCCCACCTCCAGGATCAGCGATTCCGATAACCGGCTATTACTCTGGCGGCGGTGCGTATCCAATAGGCGGCTTTGGCCCGGGATCGTTTGGACCAGGAGTTCCACCTCCGGCAACTGGGCCACAAGGGGAACAGTTAGTCTATGGAAAAGGACCTTCATCAGAGAGGACTGGTCAGTGCCCCAATGGATACCATTGGATGTATGATTCCGGCGGATGGTGTATGAGTAATTCCGGCTCCTACGGAACTGGTGGCCCGGGAGGTCCGAGCGGAGGTGGTGGTCCGGGGTACACACCCTACTCACCATACTATTCTACTCCCGGATATCCGCCGACAAGTTACGGCTACCAAGGCGCAGGACCTTATTATTCGACAGGGCCATATACCCCGCCAAACTACTACGGACCGGCGCCAACAACTTATACCACTAATCCATACCCCGGCTCGGTTCCGGGATCAGGACCTACACCGACAGCCCCAGGCCAGTGTCCAGACGGCTACCACTGGATGGGCGACAGTGGCGGCTGGTGTATGGCTAATGGAGGAACGTATACGCCAGGATCAGGCGGTGGCGGTGGCGGTGGAGTTGTTCCACCCTCAGGGTGCGGGTATGGGTCTTATTGGTCTACGTATGAGAATCGGTGTATCGGTGGCCAAACGCAAGGACCTGTCGGAGATGCGAGCCCGAACGACGGCTGTCCATATGGATCCGATCGAGGTGGACAAGGGAATTG
>MFOZ01000015.1:0-1756 GCA_001784055.1 Candidatus Levybacteria bacterium RIFCSPLOWO2_01_FULL_42_15
CGACTTGACGCAGGGCACGTCCAGAACGCATCTCCCCCACATTGTTCGTATTCGCGACTAACCTCGCACCCGAGATTTTCGTAGCAGGCAAACGGCCCTTCTGCCTGTTGTCTCACATCTTGTTGTTGTTGGGTAACATACACCGTAAGAGGGATTGCGGCGCCAATGATAAGGAAGGATAAAATCGCCAAGGTTCGGGAAGGATCGGGATTTTTTAGCACGCCCACAACAAACGCAAAAAACTGTCTCATGAAGCCTATCTCTATCTTATTGATTGGACATATGTATTGTCAAGAGAGCAAGTGGCGTGTATACTAAAGCGCATGGTACTTTCTGATCGAGATATCAAGAAGGCGCTTCAGACGGGACAGATTCGTATTACGCCTTCTCCCAACCTTTCCATCCAGCTTGGTTCCTGTTCGATTGACTTGCGTCTTGGCAACGCCTTTAGAGTCTTTGAGCACAGCAAGCAGGCATTTATTGATCCGTTTGCAAAAAACGTAAGTGATCAAGTTACGCGGGAAATTGTGGTGAAAAATGGAGAGCAATTTGTTATGCAGCCGGGCGATTTTGTTTTGGCGGTTACCAAAGAACACGTAACTATCGCAAATGATCTGATGGGTAGGCTTGAAGGGAGGTCTTCACTTGGCAGAATTGGCATTGTGGTGCATTCAACCGCGTCTGTTTTTGATCCGGGGTGGGATGGAAAGCCGGTCCTTGAGCTTGGCAATTTGGGACGCATGGCAGTTGCTCTTGTTCCCGGCATGCGGATTTGCTCATTCACGTTTGAAACACTTTCCAGTCCGTCAGAAAACCCCTATAATAAGAAAAAACACGCAAAATACAAAGGTCAAAAAGGACCGGAAGGATCAAAGATCAACCAAGAATCTTGAAAATTCGAAATCCGAAATTCGATATTCGGATTTATGTTATGAAGTACCATATCGCATTTGATCTTGATTTACGGCGAAATCCTTACAGAGGTTTATATATCGCGCTTGAAGGCGTGGACGGGAGCGGCAAAACCACCCAAGCAGAAGCGCTTACCCGCTATTTTGAGGGCATTGGTAAAACCGTTGTTCAAACCCGCGAGCCGCGAAAAGCCGGGTTGATTGGCGATTTAGTGCAAAAGATCCTAACTGGTGAGCAAAAAATTCCCCCAGTTGCTCTTCAATACTTGTTTTCTACGGATCGGGTTATTAACCATGAAGAGGTTATCATTCCGTCTCTTAAAGCAGGACATGTCGTGATCTCCGATAGATCGTTTTGGTCAGCAGTAGTGTATGGAGTTTTAGATAGAAGCAAAGGCGCGTATGACAAATCCGCTGCAGACCTTTTATTAATCACCCAATCCATTCTTTCTATGTATCACCAGTTTATCGTTCCCGACTTTACATGTTACCTCTCTATTTCTTTGCAAACTGCGCTGTCTCGCATAGCGGGAAAAGATGATGTCAAAGAAATTTATGAAGATAAGGGAAAACTTGCCAAGATAATTGAAGGGTATAATTTTTTACAAGAGCGCTTTTCTGGTGAAATCACACCGGTAAGCGGAGAAAGGTCAGTTGCGGAAGTGACCAATTTGCTTATCGATATTGTTGAAAAGAGGGAGAAAAGCGCATGATTCTTGGGCCAAAAAAACTCTTACAGCTCGTCAAAACAAAAAAACTAGTTGAGCACTTAAGCGATCGAGAACTGACAAATCCGGAAGGCGCCGGATTTGATCTGCGGCTTGGGGAGGTCTACAAAATTTCAG
>MFOZ01000015.1:1778-3063 GCA_001784055.1 Candidatus Levybacteria bacterium RIFCSPLOWO2_01_FULL_42_15
GCATCGAAAAACCGCAGATATAGAGCTTATTGCACGCTACAATAGTAAACCCCGTACCCACAACCTTACGGTACGGGGTACAAATCAGCCTCTCACAAACATCCACGATCGTCGTCAAAAACGTGAGGCTAATGTGAAAAGAACAGATTCGAATAATTCAATTGTGATTAAGCCGGGAGACTTTTATTTGGTAAAAACAATTGAGTCCGTAAACATGCCGGATAATATAACTGCTAGCATTACGCCGAGATCAACTACATATCGCTCAGGTTTGTTTATCCGAGCCGGAAATGTGCCGCCCGGATATTGCGGAGGATTAACGTTTGGACTTTCCAATGAAGGACCGGCAACAGTTATCATCGAACTCGGAGCCCGCTTTGTGCATATTCAATTTTCCGAGGTAAAAGGCAAGGGGAGTTTGTATCGGGGACAGTGGCAAGGAGGAAGGGTAACCGCTCGACGCAAAGAGAAGCAGGTATAAAAATTATTCTCTGTCATCCTGAACTTGGTTCAGGATCTAATTTATTACAAAAGGAGATGCCGAAATAAATCCGGCATGACACTATGGGAAAGCATCCTGAATATCAATATCTCAATCTTCTAAAAGAAGTGTTGGAGCATGGAATAAAAAAAGTAGACAGGGGTACAAATGCTGTTCTTTACAGTCTTTTTGGGCGGCAACTTCGATTTAACTTATCAAAAGGTTTTCCACTTCTTACCACAAAAAAAGTATATTGGAAAGGGGTTCTTCATGAGCTCTACTGGTTTATGTCCGGGCAAACGAATATTAAATACCTGGTTGACAACAATGTGCATATTTGGGACGACTATCCGTACAAAATATATGTCAAAAGTCAAAACTCAAAAGTTCAAAACCTATTAACGAAAGAAGAATTTGTAGAGAAGATTAAAACTGATGGGAGGTTTGCGAAAAAATGGGGGGAGTTGCCGCGGATTTATGGGGAGATGTGGAGACATTGGCCCACGAGAACTAAAGGACGAACCATTGACCAATTGAAGTGGGTGATTCAAGAACTTAAAGAAGATCCGGATGCAAAAAACTTACTCGTTACCTCCTGGAACCCGGAGTACCTCTATACCATGGCAACCAAGCACGACGCCTCCCGTTTTCCCATTTGCCATAATCTGTATCAAATCAGTAATCGGAGCGGCAAATTATCTCTTCAGCTATACCATAGAACCGCAGATCTTTTCTTGGGAGTTCCTTTTAACATCGCAAGCTACGCGCTCCTGACCATTATTTTGGCTCAAATTGCCGGATTAG
>MFOZ01000015.1:3110-5871 GCA_001784055.1 Candidatus Levybacteria bacterium RIFCSPLOWO2_01_FULL_42_15
AATCATATCGAGCAAGTGAAGGAACAACTTACCCGTAGGCCTCGTCCGTTTCCTACGATTCACATTGACTCAAGGGTAAAAACGCTTGATGACTTTTATCCAGAACACGTAACCCTCACGGGATATAATCCATACCCCATTATTAAGGCAGAGTTGACGGTAGCGGGAGGCCTATTCGATCCAAAAACCGGAACGATGGCGGGATAATATGATACGTATCATTGTTGCAATGGATGAAAAGCGGGGGATTGGGAAAAACAATGATCTTTTGTTTCGCATCCCGGAGGATCTTAAGCGATTCAAGCAGCTCACGAGCGATCATCCCATTATCATGGGCAGAAAAACATTTGAATCAATTGGCAGAGTGCTTCCAAACCGTACTAATATCATTATCACCCGAGATTTCTCATACAAAGCAGAAGGTGCAGTCATTGTTCACTCATTGGAGGAAGGGATTGCTAAAGCGAAAGAGATATTAAGCTCGATTCAGAATGACAAGAAAAAAGAGATTTTTGTGATTGGCGGGGGGCAGATTTTTGCGACAGCGCTTCCGCTTGCGGATCGGCTCTATCTTACCCTTGTCAAAGGCGATTACAACGCAGATACTTTCTTCCCTGACTACTCGGCGTTCAAAACAACTCTTTCAAAAGAAAAACATCAGTACGGTTCATATATGTTTGAATTCCTTACGCTTGAGCGTTGACACTTAACCCCGCCAAAGGCGGGGCTTGTCAAAAGTTAAGAATCGTATTATAGTATTGGGCAGCTATTTCATGAAACTTAAGACCGTTGATCTCGCAATCTACAGACTGATTCGGGAGGAAGAGACTCGTCAAAAAGACGTGCTGGAGATGATTCCTTCGGAGAACTATGTCTCGTCAGCCGTCATAGAAGCGCTTGGTTCTGTTCTTACCAACAAATACTCCGAAGGCTACGCAAAAAAACGGTATTACCAAGGGAACGCGGTAATTGATGATGTCGAGCTATTGGCAGAAGAGCGGGCAAAAAAACTATTTGGCGTGCCCCACGTAAATGTCCAACCGTATTCAGGTTCTCCTGCTAATACGGCCGTGTATTTTGCGCTCCTAGATCCTCTTAAAGATAAAATCATGGGATTATCTCTGGCGTTTGGAGGACATCTAACCCATGGATCACCGGTTTCGTTTTCGGGAAAATACTTCAAAATCGTTTCCTACGAATTAAATGAGAAAGGATTCTTAGACTACGACGCTATTGAGAGGTTAGCGCTTAAGGAAAAGCCCAACATTATTGTTTGCGGCGCAACCGCGTATCCCCGCATTATTGATTTTGCGCGGTTTGGGAAAATCGCAGACAAAGTGAGCGCATATCTTTTGGCAGATATATCCCACATCGCAGGACTTATAGTCGCAGGAGCGCATCCCAGCCCAATTCCCCATGTTCATATTGTCATGACCACAACTCATAAGACGTTAAGAGGTCCGCGGGGGGCAATGATTATGGTCACCCAAAAAGGACTCAAAAAAGACCCAGAGTTGGGGAATAAAATTAACAAAGCAGTCTTTCCGGGTTTGCAGGGAGGGCCTCATGACAACCAAACCGCGGCAATCGCGGTTGCCCTTCTTGAAGCATCAAAACCATCGTTTGCAACCTACGGAAAACAGATCGTCAAAAACGCTAAAGTACTCGCAGGCGAACTTACTCGGTATGGATTTGATCTGGTAAGTGGGGGAACCGACAATCATCTTCTTCTGATAGATCTTTCCAATAAAAAAGTAAACGGAGCGGTTGCGGCATTAGCCCTTGAAGTTGCGGGGATCGTGATAAACAAAAATGCCGTCCCCAATGACCCCATGCCCCCGTTCTATCCATCGGGGATTCGTTTAGGAACACCCGCGATTACCACGCGCGGATTGAGGAAAAAGGAAATGAAAAAAATCGCCCAGTGGATTAACGAGGTAATCGAAGAGATGGAGGGGGAAGAGCTGCTAAAAGACCCTTCGTCGCTTAGCTCTTCAGGGCAAGGTAAAGAAGCAAGGAGCGCGTTTTGGAGAGACTTCAAAGAAAAAGTTTGGAAGAATAAAAAATTATTGCAGATCGCAAAAGATGTCAGAACCCTGTGCAAAAAATTCCCCGTTCCATAAAACAACTCCATAAAACAACAAGAGGTTTTAACTCATTGCCTCAGGAGTTTTGTCTCCACTCTATCTTTTAGCTCCACGATCGTGGCATGTTGTGATATAGCTAATATAGCTAATATAGCCATAAGGTAACTAATGAGGCTTTGACAGAATCACCCTACTCGCCTTGCTCGCAAGCTTTTGGTGAAGCGCAGGTCGGAGTATTTTGTCAAGAGGGCCCTTGCATGTTCCTTAAGTGGGTTTTACTGCCACAAACTCCACCCAGTTTCGTGGAAGAGCGAAATTAACATCTTTTCCGCCAAAAGAACGTTCACCAATCCTGTCAAGAGCTTGAATAAGAGCGTAGCTTTGTTCCTCAAGAGATTGTGGTTGAGGAAATTGGACATCTTGAAAGACTCCCTCTATAAACCCCGGATAAAGAGAAATCTTTGCAAGTGCATCTTTAGAAAGAAGAACCGTAACGGTTCTTACATCTTCTACCGCAAGTCCGCATTTTTCAAAAAGCAATCTGTAATCTACGAGCGACAACAGAGGAAACGAGTTGTCTTTATTTACTCTTTTGCCTTTCAAGAGTCTCATTGCCTCAAGCTTCCAAACTCCCCACGGTCGTTCAGACCCTGGGGGATATGCTTCTTGAGTAA
>MFOZ01000015.1:5900-7476 GCA_001784055.1 Candidatus Levybacteria bacterium RIFCSPLOWO2_01_FULL_42_15
GGTTTCAAAATTGAAGCGGCTGAGGCAATCGCAGCAAGTTTTTCTTCTTCTTGTTGTAGTTCATGGATTGCATTGCAAAAATACACCGCATCGATCGTCCCTGATCGAATAAGAAAGTCAGCCTCTTGGGCAGTTCCTTGGAAAAATCTCGTTTCTGTTTGTTTCACACTTTTGCATTTCTCCTGCGCTTTTTTAAGAGAATCTTCGTTTGGGTCAATGCCAATGATTCGCGCAGGGCGTCCCATCAGCCACTCCAGAACAAGCTGTGTAATCAGTCCTGTCCCACACGCAATATCAGCAACGTTTTGGGAGGGATGTTGTGGCAGGGTACGCGCTACAAGCAGCCTGTTTACCCCGACGTATTCAGACGTTTGAGCAAAAGGTTCAAACGATAGTTCAGCATATGGTTGAGGAAGATTAAGCTCTGATTTCACCATAACAAGTGTTGGTGAGCATAGCACACGTTGTGTTTTTTCGTCAAGTTATATTAACCGTGCGAAGAAGCTCATTTCCTTTGCCTAATCAAGCCGATAGTTGTATAATGCGGCAATGGTTTTAACAGAAGCACTTCCAACCGGTTTTCGTCCGGACGGAAGGCCTCAAGGAACAATAGGTAGTTATCTTACCGCTCTTACTACGCGGGAACAAAATCAAGAAAGCCAGAATCCGGATAACGTATCGGTTGATGCATTAAGCCAACCGGGGGGTCTTTTTAGTTGGTTTCTTACTACTCAAGCATTTTCAGCCTTATATATACAAGAAGCTGTCCGTACGTTTTCACATCCATTTCCGGATAAAGATCTTAAGGGCATCAAAACGTTGCTTGCAGCAGGACTTCATCAGGAGATGGCTTATAGGTATCTTAAGGAATGGTTGAAGCGTAAGGATCCTGCGGGAACCCTTCTTTCCCCAATGACAACACTCATGCTCTATAAGAGATTGTTTCCAAAAGCGCCAGAAAAAAAGTTTAACCCATTCAAGCCGCCAAGTCTTGACGGCATTGCGGTACCGGATGGAGTAATGGTGAGAGCGGTGAGAGGAAACAGGATTACAGAAATATATGAATATGCTCTGCGTGCAGAAATAGGCCAGACAGAAGTGGAGCGATTATATGGGTTGCGCAAAGACAAATACAGCTTTCCCAATCTCTTTTTGTCCAGCGCAAGGCTTGTATTTGTCACACCAAGAACCTCGTCTTATCCTATTGGTGGATCGCGTCAGGTTGATCTTTTACGAGTGCCTTATGGCCACGATAGCCTTCGGTCTTTTGTTGAGTCAGTATGGGCTAATTTTAGACCCCGTGAGGACTCGGCGCGTCTTCAACTTGAGTGAGTTGGTCGTCCTCCAAACCGGCGCTCACGCTTTGAATAATCAACCAGCGCTTTCACAAAATCCTGCTCGACCACGTAAGGAAGCAATGCATCAATTGCGCAAAATTCCGCATTTCTTCCAAGCCATCCAATATCCGATGTCCTTTGCTCACCACACGTTCGAATCACAAGATCAGCGGGTTTTATAAATCCTTCTCCGTCTCGCAGCAGAAAGTCGATTAGTTCATGCGTAATAGGAATATTAG
>MFOZ01000015.1:7483-7598 GCA_001784055.1 Candidatus Levybacteria bacterium RIFCSPLOWO2_01_FULL_42_15
TTTTGCTTTTTGTATCATGCGAAGCTCTTGATCTTGTCCGCTGAAATCAACCAGAAGCCCTAAGATTTTTTTGGGATAGTGTTTAGTCGCTTCCTCCAAAAGCGTCATGGTTGCC
>MFOZ01000015.1:7758-7927 GCA_001784055.1 Candidatus Levybacteria bacterium RIFCSPLOWO2_01_FULL_42_15
AGAAACCCCACACAAGTAAGGTTTTTATTGGAAGCTCAACAAAAAGTTCAAGTGCCTTTTTAAGAGCGTGGGCGCCCAGCTTGTGACCCTCGGATATAGGAAGGTGATTGATAGCGGCGAATCTTCCGTTCCCATCCGGAATGATAAGAACGGTTTGGGGAAATCTCTC
>MFOZ01000015.1:7947-11199 GCA_001784055.1 Candidatus Levybacteria bacterium RIFCSPLOWO2_01_FULL_42_15
TCGGGAACCGATCAAAAACAGAAAGAGGGGGAGATCCGCGTTCAGCACCCATAGTGAGCGCTTATTGTAGTATGAAAAGGCGCAAAACGCAACTGTTGTGTTCCAAAACGATTTTTGTTATGATAATAACATTACTCACATCCTTTGCATAAAGTCCTGATGTTAAAAACGAAAGGGTGGAGGATTAAGGACTTGTTATGAAAGACATTACTCTTGAAGAACTCCTTGTAGCAGGATGCCATTTTGGACACCAGGTAACCCGCCAGAACCCCAAAGCGCGCGAGTTTGTTTATGAGGCGCGTGACGGCGTTCATATTATTGATCTTGTTAAAACCAAAGAGGGATTGGATGAGGCCGCAGCCTTTGTTAAAACACTTGCTTCCCAGAATAAATCTCTTATTGTGGTGGGAACCAAACGTCAAGCGCAGGCAATTATCAAAGAGGAAGTAAAGCGCGCGCAGGAGGTAGTACCAACAGAGAATCTATTGCATGTCACCACGCGCTGGATTGGTGGAACGCTTACCAATTTTGGGGAAGTTACCAAAAACTTCAAAAAACTAAAAGATCTTGCGGCAAAGCTTGTTGATGAAAGAGAAAAAGCGCAGTATACCAAGCGGGAAGTTGGTTTGTGGGAAAGAGAACGTCAAAAGCTGGAAGCATTTTACGGGGGCATTGCCGCCCTCCAAAAGATTCCCGACGCGTTACTTATTGTAGATACCCATCTTGAGGACCTTGCGGTACGAGAAGCGGCGCGCATGGGTGTTGCAACTATAGGCATTGTGGACACCAACGCAGATCCCTTTGTGATTGACTATCCAATCCCGGCAAATGATGACGCGGTTGGATCAATTCAGCTTATTGTAGGGCATATTATTGATGCCTGGATTGAAGGTTCTCTAAAGCAGAATGCAAAGCAGGAGAAAACAGAGGAAAAGAAAGTAAAAAAACCAGTGGCAAAACCCAAAAAGGAATCAAAATCTAAGAAAAAAAGCGCTTAAAGTATGCTGCTACGTAGCAGCATACTTTGGGACGATGCTTATGAATACGGTTGATATAACGCTTCTTAAAAAACTTCGGGAGGAAACGGGTGTTTCCGTTGCGGATTGCAGAAAAGCGCTTGAGGAGACAAACAATAATTACACAAAATCTCTTGTATGGCTTAAGAAACAGGGGATTGAGAAAGCGCAGAAAAAGGCAGACCGGACAACGTCACAGGGATTAGTGGAATGTTATATTCACCAAAACGGAAAAATTGGCGCGATGGTTGAAGTGTTGTGTGAAACCGATTTTGTGGCGCGCACCGATGAGTTCAAAAATCTTGCCCATGAGCTTGCCATGCAAGTTGCCGCAATGGATCCCAAGGATGTCAAAGCCCTTCTTTCTCAAGAGTACATTCGCGATTCCGCCCTTACCATTGGAGAGTTTATAAAACAGACCATTGCAAAACTGGGGGAGAATATTGTGGTAAAGCGACTCGAACGGTTTTCAATCTAGCTCATTTTTACAAAAATATCATGGATGTTGAAGTATTTGCCCGTGAGAACATGCAAAAGGTTTTGGATCTGTTGATGACCGATCTTGCGACGGTCAGAACCGGGCGCGCCACTTCCTCCCTGATTGAGAATATTATCGTTACCGTGTATGAGGGAAGCACCTCTCTTACCATCAAAGAGCTCGCTACTATCGCAACGGCCGATCCTCAAACGCTTGTTCTTACGCCCTTTGATCCCTCTATAGCGGGTGAAATTCAAAAAGGAATTCTTGAGGCAAATGTGGGTCTTAATCCCTCATGTGACGGACAGATAATCCGCATTAGCATTCCGCCTCTTTCCGAAGAACGCAGACGTGAGCTTATTCATCTGATGCGCCAAAAACTGGAGAGTGGGCGCATTATGGTGCGGCAAGCGCGACACGAAGCAATGGCGCAAATAAAAAAAGATTTTGAATCAAAAGCAATTTCCGAGGATGACAGACAACGGTTGGAAAAACAGACCCAAATCATTACCGATGAGTTTGTCAGCCATATTGATAGTCTGGGCGCGAAAAAAGAAGAAGAACTGATGCAGATATGAAGAATAATCCAATACTACCAATTTCAAATACTACCAATCAATAAATCAATATTTTTATTCTCTATTTTTTCATTCTGTATTGATTGGGTTATTTGCTTATTTGTTTATTGGTAGTATTCTTAATAAGAAATATGTTATTAACGATTCTTGTATTTCTTCTTATTTTAAGCGTTATCGTCCTCATCCATGAACTTGGGCATTTTTTTGTTGCCAAAAAACTGGGAATAAAAGTGGAGGAGTTTGGGTTTGGATTTCCGCCCCGGGTGTTTGGAATCAAGCGCGGAGAAACCGTATATTCCATCAATTGGCTTCCCATTGGAGGATTCGTCAAATTATATGGAGAGGATGAGGCGGGGGGAGGAAAGTTGAAAGTTCAAAGTACAAAGTTAAAAGTTACCGATGAGAAGAGGGCGTTTTTTGCCCGATCCATTCCTCAAAGAGCCGCGGTAGTGGTTGCGGGTATTGTGATGAACGTCCTTCTTGCCATTGTGATCTTCTATCTCTTTTTAACCGCGTCGGGTTTTAAAACAGAACTGCCGCTCTTAGGAAACTTTCGCTTTTTTGGTGTGAACCAATCGGAGAAAACAGAAATCATCATAAGCGCAGTTTCTAAAAATTCTCCCGCCCAAAATGCAGGGCTTGCGCCTTACTCCCAAATAGTTTCCCTCAATGGAGAAAAAATCACAGACGCGTCTTTGCTTACACGGATTATTAACGCGAATAAAGGAAAAGAAATTGAGGTAAGCTGGCAGGATCCCAAAACCAAAAAGATCTCAACGGCAAGTCTTACGCCGCGCGTTTTTCCTCCTCCCAAAGAAGGCGCAATCGGCATTGCGTTTTTTGGGGTCAAAACTGCCGTGCTTTCCTATGACACGTTGCCTCAAAAAATAGCATCGGGCGTTATCCATCCGGCAAACCTTTTGGTGTATAACCTGTCGATCATGGTGAAGCTCATTGGAATATCGTTTGAAGAAAAAACACTCGTGCCGGTGAGTGAAGGAGTGTCCGGGCCCATTGGTATTTATTCGCTTGTTGCAACCATTCTTAAAATTCCAAGCATGAAGGAAAGCGTACTTCAAATCTTGCATCTTGCGGGTATCTTGTCTATTTCTCTTGCATTTTTCAATATCCTTCCTATTCCGGCGCTGGATGGAGGACGGCTTTTCTTCATTGGTATGGA
>MFOZ01000015.1:11211-12009 GCA_001784055.1 Candidatus Levybacteria bacterium RIFCSPLOWO2_01_FULL_42_15
TTGGCATGGTGATTCTTCTGACCCTTATTCTTCTTATCACGTTTAAGGATATTACGCGCATCATGCGTGGTGGGATTTCTCCATAGGCGTCATGAATACCCAAACGGTTCCGAATCCTCAAGAAGGAATTCGTCTTGCAAACAAATTTCTTATCAAGACGCTGGACAAAAGGACAGTATTGTTTCTTTCCGGTGGCAAGACGCCGGAGCCGTTATATCGCAAGTTTGCACGCGAAAAAAAATTCGTGGTAGGCGCGGTTGGCATGATTGACGAGCGGTTTACAGAGAGAGGACATACGGAAAGCAATGAAGCAATGATTGAGAAAACAGGACTTCTTTCATATTTGTCCAAAAAAAACATTCCGTTTTATCCCATGCTGCGTAAGGGTTTGCCGTTTGAAAAGTGCGCGCATACGTATGATGTAACGGTAAGATTTTTGCTCAACCATTTTTCTAAATCGGTTGGGGTCATGGGGATTGGAGAAGATGGTCATACTGCCGGCATTCTTCCCAATGCAAAAGAGGAGCCCCGCAAATTGGTTTCGGCGGTTTTAGATCCGAATGGAGTCTCCCCACAGCGGATTACCATGACCTTTTCAGCGCTTACCCTTATTGATATGCTAGTGGTACTTGCCTTTGGAGAGAACAAGAGAAAAGTGCTTGCTGATATGCGTATTAATGGATCGATTGCAGCGCTTCCGGCTCGATTCTACTCTCAAAAAGGCATTGTGAAAAAAACAATTCTAATTACAGACCAAACGATATGAATAGTCCTTTCGTCATGGTGATTTTTGGCGCA
>MFOZ01000015.1:12026-13937 GCA_001784055.1 Candidatus Levybacteria bacterium RIFCSPLOWO2_01_FULL_42_15
GCACAAATTGATTCCCTCGTTGTTTTCTCTTTTTCAAAAAAAGAAGCTAAATAGCCAGTTTTTTATTATCGGGTTTTCCCGAAGAAACTTAGATGATTCATTATTTCGTGATTTCATTCAAGCGGAAAGTCACTTCAATTATTCGAATAATCGAAGTGATTGGGAAGAGTTTAGTAAGCATATGTATTACCAAAAAGGTATGTTTAATGAGGAAGAAGGATATAGGGCGTTGATTGATCGGCTTAATGAATTCGATAAAAAGATCGGAGCGTGCGTGACGCGCATTTTTTATTTTGCCACTCCTCCTGACGCCTACACGACAATTCTTGAAAAGCTTACCACAACCAAACTATCAGACGGCTGCGGTCAGGGTTCCAGCAAGTGGACGCGGATTGTAGTAGAAAAGCCGTTTGGAAAAGACGTAGAGACTGCCCGCACTTTGGACAAAAAATTGTCTCAGATATTTGAAGAAAAGCAGATTTTTAGGGCAGATCATTATTTGGGTAAAGAAACAGTTCAAAACATGATTGCGTTTCGGTTTGCCAACGGCATTTTTGAGCCGGTTTGGAACAAGCAGTACATTGATCACGTACAGATAACTTGGGGAGAAAAAAGGGGGATTGGGAAAAGAGGAACGTTTTTTGACGGACTGGGGTTATTGCGGGACGTTGGGCAAAACCATTTAATGCAGCTTTTAGCAACCGTTGCTATGGAACAGCCAACGCATTTTTCAAAAGAAGCAATTCGAGATGCGCGTTTTCGTGCAATCGATGCGGTACAGTGCATTAAACCAGAAGAGACAAATGCGGTTGTGGTTAGAGGACAATACAAAGGATACAAAAGCGAGCCGCACGTTTCATCTTCTTCTCGCACGGAAACATTTGTAGCACTTAAGCTCTTTGTAAGAACTTCCCGCTTTGAGGGAGTCCCGTTTTATATAAGGGCCGGAAAGATGATAAAAGAGGACATTGCGGAAATTTCCATTGTGTTTCATCAGACGTGCCATTTGTTGTTCAAAGAATATGGGTGTCCTGAGATTGGGAATGTGCTCAAGATTCGCATTCAGCCCAACGAGGGAATTGGGATGCGGGTGATTGCCAAAAAACCGGGCAAAACACTTGCGTTAGGGACGGTTGACATGAAGTTTACCTATCAAGAGGAATTTGGAGAAAAACTCTCCGACGGGTATGAAAAACTGTTGCTAGATATTCTATTGGGTGATCAAATGTTGTTTAACCGATCCGATGAACTAGAGAGTTCATGGGAGTTCATCACCGAAATCTTGAAAGGTTGGGAGATAGAGAACGGTGAGTTATATGAGTACGAGCCGGGAACCTGGGGTCCCACACAGGCCCTTGAGCTCATTGAAAAAGACGGGAGAAAGTGGATATAGGTAAATTCAAAATCCAAAATGCTAATATGAGACATGTAACGGTTACTCTTCCAACATATTACAAAAAGGACTTTAAGCAAATCACATGGCAGGAGTACGGAGTGCTTCTGGATCAACTCCATAAGAAAGTATCAACGCATGTGAAAAAACATCGCATAATAATAGATGCAGTAGTTCCTGTTCTCAGAGGTGATATGGTGCCGGCACTTTTTCTAGGGCATAAACTCCACATCCTAAAATGTATGCCGGTTCAGTATAAATATTTTTTCAAAGGGAAGAAAATCCAACTCAAAAAACTGTTTGATTTTCCGCGCCTTGCATTTCCTTTGCCCAAAAAACCAACATTTCTTCTAGTAGAAGGCAATCACTGTTTTGGACTAACGGCAAAAACTGCAGTAAAGGATTTGAAAAAAGCGTTTCCAGGATGCACAATTCTTTACGTTGCCGATTTTGTGGACTACTCACATCAAAATGAAGTTCCCGCTGAAAAGGTTTTTTACGGAAAATTGACGAATGAA
>MFOZ01000016.1:0-955 GCA_001784055.1 Candidatus Levybacteria bacterium RIFCSPLOWO2_01_FULL_42_15
TTTGGCAGCGATTGTTGAGGTGCATCATGACGATAAGGGAATCATTTGGCCCGAGAGCGTTGCTCCTTATCAAGTTCACCTCGTAGCAATCAGCAATCAGCAATCAGCAATCAGGGAGAAGGCAGACGAAGCATACAAAAAGTTGATAAAGGCGGGGGTTGAGGTGCTGTATGACGATAGGGAGAATGTATCCGCGGGAGAAAAGTTTGCGGATGCGGATTTGATCGGAGTTCCAATTCGTCTGGTTATCTCGGAAAAGACTAAAGATAAGGCTGAGTGGAAAGAAAGATCCTCGCAAAAAACCGAGCTGCTTTCTCTTGAGGAAGTTGTTTCTCGCCTCAGTTAAAGGGGTAAGAAGGGAATCTTCACGTTAAAGATGCGAAGCCACAAAAGGGAATAAGCAACAAAAAATAGTACCCCCAATACCACGAGCGCCGCAAATGGAACTCCTCTTTTTTTTGTCGATACCTGATCTGCCCTAAACGTAACCGGTCCTGTTTGTTGCGTTGGTTGGACTCTCGGTGCCTGTTGTTGAGGTTGAGGTTGGGGTTGGGCTGGTTGCTGTTGGGGTAATGAAGCAACGCGCGTATTCATTACCCGTTCGTATACTTCTTTAAGGCGCGGATCAAGATCTTGAGGCTTGGCAGGATTCATGTATATACCCATCGTAAAAGACTGCGCCTTTCTTGTCAAGCGCACTTTTTTCAACTATACTGGGGTGAGTTTTATGAAGATCATTGTGACCCACCATTCGCCTGATTGGGATGCGATTACGTCTTGTTGGCTTTTGAAGCGGTTTTTGCCGGGATGGGAAAACGCGGAGGTGAAGTTTGTTCCTGCGGGAGAAAGGTTGCGGGGCTCCGCCCTCGCGGGTCCTGCCACTCGCTCTTCCCACGGTGCTCCTGCTAGTCTTGCTGACGCTGCGAACGCAGATGCGCTCCGTGGGAGCCCTACG
>MFOZ01000016.1:980-9831 GCA_001784055.1 Candidatus Levybacteria bacterium RIFCSPLOWO2_01_FULL_42_15
TGATACATGTGGATACGGGGTTAGGACCTTTGGATCACCATGAAACCGATGATCAATCGGTATGCGCAGCCAGTAGAACATGGGAATATGTAAGCAATCAGCAATCAGTAGTCGCCAATCAGGGTGAAAAATGGAAGGATAAAAAAAAGGCGATTGAGAGAATCGTCGCAATTGTGACAGAAATTGATCACTTTAAGGAAGTATTTTGGGAGAACCCAACGGCGGATTATCACGAATTTTCTTTGCTTGGTCTTTTGGAGGGGTATAAGCTGCAATATCCGGATCACAATGAAGAAACAACGCTTTTTGGGTGTATTTGCTTGGACGCGATGTTAAGAGATTTTGAAAACCGCGTGTGGGCAGAAAAGGAGATTGAGGAGAAAGGCATTCTGTTTGAAACGAGGTTCGGAAAAGGATTGGGGATTGAGACCATTAACGATGCCGTATTAAAGCTCGCGCAAAAAATGGGATACGTGATAGTTGTGAGAAAAGACCCGAGAAAGGGATATGTAAGAATAAAGGCAAAGCCTTTATTCAAATCGCAAATCGCAAATCGCAAATCGCAAAATAAAGACATTGACCTAACAAATGTATGTGAAGAGTTAAAAAAGAGAGATCTCAATGCGACGTGGTTTTTGCACGTTTCCAAAAAAATGCTCTTGAACGGAACTACCAAAAATCCCGCCATGGTTCCCACAGCCCTTACGCTTTCTGAATTGATCGATGTGGCAAAAAAGATATAAGATAGAAATATGAATAAGTGTGTATTTTGCGCAATCCGAGACAGAGAAATTCCCTCAAACATCATCTATGAGGATGAGGACGTTTTGGTCTTTCCCGACATCCACCCGTTTAAACCGGTGCATTTGTTGATTGTTCCCAAAAAGCACATCGGGGACTTTCTTGATCTTTCAAACGACGATCTTTTTGAGAAGCTTAAAAGCGTTGCTCAAAAAATGGTTCGGGAGAAAGGACTTAAAGATACAGGATACCGCGTTGTGGTGAATGGAGGAGGGGCGCAGGCCATAAACCATCTTCATGTCCATCTTTTTGGCCCCATGGGAAGAAAAGCATCTCTGTGACGCGGGGTTTACAGAAGAAGCGGTTTGGAGTAGAATAGAGATTAGTTTCCGGTCGAGTCTGACTCGGTGGGGATCGCAGAGAACTTCTAGAAGGAGGTGTTTATTTATGGTTATTGTCAAAAAAATGCCGGGAGAATCCGACGATTCGCTTATTCGCAAATTCACGCGAAAAGTTATTTTCGAAAACATTCTTAAAGAGGCAAAACGGCGCCAATTTTATCTCAAACCCTCTCTTGCGCGCAAGCAGAAAGCGGAAGACGCAAGACGCGCAAAAAGAACACCGTTTGCCTAATAGGTTGTTATGAAGCATCCCGTTTCTGTTTTCATTTTTGTGGAAAGCCGTTATAAGCTGACCAGGAAGCGCATCAGAGATGCGATTGAACGCATGCTTTCTGAAAACAGCATAGAATCTCCTGTTGAAGTTTCTGTTGCTATTGTGGGAGATCGGAAAATGCGCCAGCTTAACAAGAAATATCGGGACAAAACGGACACAACCAATGTGCTTTCATTTTCTCTTGCCGAGGGAGATTCGGTTGTTCAGTCTCCGGAGGACGCGCAAAAACTCAGGCTGGGAGACATAGTTATTTCTTATCCGCAAGTAATTAAAGAGGCATCAGAAGATGAAGTGCTTGTGGATGATAAAATTGAAGAGCTTGTCCTTCATGGACTTTCCCATTTGTTGGGAACGCACCATGAATAGAGAATGTTATGGCTTTTTATAGAACATATAGACCCCAAACAATAGCACAGCTTGATAGCGAATACATTAGAGAGATTCTGTATTCTTTTTTTTCCACAAAAAAAACGCCCCAATCGGTTTTACTTACCGGCCCCAAGGGTTTGGGTAAAACCTCCGCCGCCAGGATTATTGCAAAAGTGGTCAATTGTACGGGGAGGCGCAAAGACGCTAAAACGATTGATCCCTGCAATAAGTGTAGCGAGTGCGTTTCTATTTCCAGTGGATCATATCTGGATGTTTTGGAGATTGACGGTGCTTCCAACAGGGGAATCGATGAGATCCGCGATCTTCGGGAAAAAGTAAAACTTTCCCCCGCTTCTGCCCAAAAAAAAGTGTATATCATTGACGAGGTGCACATGCTAACCACAGAAGCGTTCAACGCGCTTCTTAAGACGCTTGAGGAGCCGCCAACACACGTAATGTTTATTCTATGCACGACCGAGCTTCAAAAAGTTCCCGCCACCATTCTTTCCCGCTGTTTCCATATCTCATTTGAAGTGGCAACGGAAGATGAGCTTCTGCGCTCTCTTGATCGGATTGCAAAAGGTGAGGGCATCAAGATTGAAAAAGAAGCGCTTAAAAAAGTTGCGAGCCTTGCATTGGGAAGCTTTCGGGACGGGGCAAAGGTTTTGGAGGAGCTCGGCTTTTTTGCGAAAAAGAAACAAATCACGCTCTCAATGGTTGAGGCGCAATATAGGGTTTCCCACATGCAAATGTTTGTAAACGATCTTCTTGCATCGTTTGCCCAAAAAGATGTCCAAAAAGGATTTTTAGTAATACAAAAAACCGTAAAGCAAGGAGTTGATATGCGGTATTTTATTGAAGAGATAACAAAAACGCTTCATAGGGTTCTTCTTGAGTCTGTGGAAAAAAAGCAGACCCCGATTGAATCGGGGTTTTCATTTACCCTTGCGGAAATACAAACGCTTGCGGTCTTTCTTGACAGCGCGTATCAAAAAACAAAGTACAGCCCCATACAAGAGCTGCCTTTGGAGCTTGTTCTTGTCCAGTGGGTTAGACAAGATGTGCCGGCCGTTCAATCTTCAGATCCTCAGCTAGCGCAAATCCCGCCAAAAGATTTTCTTGGAAAACTCATTGAGAAGGTTAAGCTTTCTAACCATTCGATAGCGGGCGTGTTGCGGGGAAGCGCTATTGATTCCTTTGAGAAGAACAAACTTGTTCTGACAACGCCTTACGCATTCCACAAAGATCGACTGGAAGACAAACAAGTACAATCCATTTTGGCAAAAGCGTGTGAGGATATTTGTGGAACAAGAGTGAACATTTCGGTTATCCATCGTCCAAAAGGAGGTGAAGCTATATGATGAATCCATTTCAGCAGGTTGCAGACCTTAAAAAAATGCGCGATCAAGCTTTAGCTATTCAGCGGCAACTCCAACAGGAAATCGTGACTGTTGAGAAACACGGCGTTATGGTTGAAATAAGCGGTGATCAAAAAATTCAAAACCTTGAAAGCCATGGCAAAAATGATAACGACATCAAAGACGCAGTTAATGAAGCAATCAAAAAATCCCAGGAGGTGGCTGCCAAAAAGCTTTCCCAAATGGGAGGCGGGCTTGCGGGACTTCTGGGGAAGTAGTAGAATATCAAAATTATGATTGGAGAATTTGTCCTCATGACGGGCCGCTCCAATGTTCTTCTTGCAAAGCAAATAGGAAAACTTCTTAAAAAAAAAGTGCATGAGCCGGTAAGCATTTTTTCGGACGGAGAAGTACGCGTGCGCATTGTGCCTAATTTGAGGCGGCGCCACGTGTTTATCATTCAGCCAACCTCTTTTCCGGTAAATGACCATCTGATGGAGCTCATCCTTATGATTGACGCGGCAAGACGCGCCTCCTCCTCGGAGATTGTTGCAGTCATTCCTTATTTTGGATATTCCCGTCAAGACAGAAAAGAAATGCCCAGAGTTCCCATAAGCTCCTCGGTTGTTGCGCGATGTCTTGAGGCAGTAGGCGTGGATCGGATTATGACCGTTGATATTCACTCCGAACAGCAGCAAGGGTTCATCAAGGGAGCGTGGGACAATCTGTATGGGAGTTATGCGCTTATTCCCGCGCTCAAAAAAAAGCACCTGAAGGGTATCATTGTCGGTTCTCCTGATAAAGGAGGCGTTGCGCGCGCCACCGGATACGCAAAGCTCCTCAGAGCAGACGGCATTGCCATTGTGTATAAAGAGCGAGACGTTGCAATCAATAATAGCTCGGAGACGCTTGAAATGGTAGGGGAGGTAAAAGGCAGGAATGTGATTTTAGTTGACGATATTATTGATACAGCAGGAACCATTACCGGGGCGTCTGATTTTCTCAAAAGGCGCGGCGCAAAACAGGTGATTGCCGCGGTAACCCATGGTTTGTTTAACGGGACATCCCTTGAGAGAATTGAGAAATCCGGAATAGATAAGGTTATTGTTACCGACACTACTGCTCTTCGTGATGAGGTACGCAAGCATCCCAAAGTTGAGATGGTTTCTATTGCCCCTCTTCTTGCGGAGGCAATTAGGCGTGTCCAAACAGGGGAGTCAATCAGTAGTCTCATTCTGTAGCCTCTTTGTTATTGAATCGGAGAGCAAGGAATAGTAGAATAGAATCAATGCGGATTGTTAGCGGTAGCGCACATAGTATTCTTGCTTCTGAAATAGCAACTATATTGCGGGTTCCTTTTGCTCCCTCTGACATTCATGTATTTCCAGATGGGGAAAAGCGGGTGAGGATTGATGAGAAAATTGTGGGTGAGAATGTGGTGGTAGTTCAGCCAACGTCTCCTCCTGTTGACGCAAATTGCATGGAATTATTTTTTCTTCTGGACGCGGTGAAAAGAAGCGGCGCCGCATCTATTTGCGCGGTAGTTCCCTATATTGGATACCAAAGGCAGGATCATGTGTTTGTATCCGGAGAGGCGGTTTCTTTATCCGTTGTCATAAAAATATTGGAGAGTGCGGGTATTGATCGGGTGGTTTGTTTTGACCTTCATTCCATTAAGATACCGCAGCTTTTTACCACCACGAGCTTGTCTCATTTGTCCGCGCTTCCTCTTTTTGCAGAGCTTATCAAAAAGAATAAGTGGATGGAAGAAAGCGTTCTTGTGTCTCCTGACATGGGAGGGATTCGGCGCGTCAAACAGCTTTCGCGTCAATTGGGCAATATGCCTTACGCAAGTATTGAGAAAAATAGGGATCTTACAACTGGCGCGGTTTCTGCGGACATTCTTCATGGAGAAGTTGCAAAGCGAGCACTTATAGTAGACGATATTATTTCATCTGGCAGAACCGTTGAAACAGCAGCAGCGCTTCTTAAAGAGAAGGGAGTAGAAAGAATCTACGTCTTTGCGACACATCCGGTGTTCTCTAACGAAACGCCTTATGTTTTGCAAAACGCGCCTGTTGAGAAGGTATTTGTTACCAATACAATCGCCGTACCCAAAGAGAAACAGTTTGGAAAACTTGAAGTTCTTTCCATAGCGCCGTTAATCGCAGAAGAATTATTAAAACCAGCAACTAGTAATTAGATATGAGAATACCTAAGGCAGTACAAAACTTGATTGAAGCGTTTGAGAGGCTTCCCGGCATTGGGCCTAAAACCGCCCAAAGGCTTACGTTTTATCTTTTGCACGTGCCCCAAACAGAGCTTGACGCGTTTGCGACCTCTCTTTCCAATCTAAAAAAACAAACCGTTGTGTGTTCTCAGTGTTTTACTATTGGGGAAGAGGATCCGTGTTCAATCTGCCTTGACGTACGGCGCGACAATTCGGTTATCTGTGTGGTGGAACAGCCTCTTGATGTTCTTGCGCTTGAGAAAAGTAGAACATTCAACGGCGTGTACCACGTGTTGCATGGGAAGATTGATCCTCTGAATAACATTGGGCCGGATGAGATTTACATCCAACAGCTTTTGGATAGAATTGCGCAGTCAAAAAACGGCATGTCAGTTACAGAAGTAATTCTTGCCACTAATCCTACCATGGAAGGCGAGGCAACCGCGATGTACCTTGTAAAACAGTTCAAAGCGCAAAGTGCAAAGTTCAAGGTGACTCGGATTGGGAGGGGGCTTCCTGTGGGAGCGGACTTGGAATACGCGGATGAAACAACGCTCGTCCGAGCAATGGAAGGAAGAAGAGAGTACACATGATATCCAAAAAAGATGTTTTAGGAGAGCTTAGCTTGGTTATTGATCCGGAATTGAACATAAATATTGTCGATTTGGGACTTATTTACGATATACTCATTGATCAGAAGAAAAAAAGTGTGGAAATTGTGATGACCTTAACTTCACCCGGATGCCCATTGGCTATTGTGTTTGATGAATGGGTTCCTAACGCGGCAAAAAAAGCAGCAGGAGTAGGAGAGGCGCGGGTGAATCTTGTATGGGAGCCTGTCTGGAATCCGGATAAGATTTCGGAAAATGGCAAAGAAGAACTGGGAATCTTACAGTAAGCGTAAAACGAAAAGCGAAAAATGAAAAATAAAACAACGTGAATATGAGCGATAAAACAGGAATCATAAAAGGGGTGGTAGAAGAGTTGACAGAGACCGCAAAGAGTGCGGTTCAACAAGTAACCGGAACAACAGAAGGCGTGGTTAAAAGGGATGCGCCAACAGAGGAAATAGTGAAGGGACTGTATCAGCCTTCGGAATCATCAAAGCCGCAGTCGAGTCAGACTCGACCACAACCGCCTATTAATGATCAAGTTCTCCTCGCAAGCCTTAGGCAAAAGCTGCATAAAGAGACGTACTATGAGCCGTTGGTTCGCAGGAAAACGCAAGAGGAGGAGCAGGTAGAAGAAGTAGCTCAAAAACAAGAAGAAACACAACAAAAACAAATGGAGCTTATAGAAAAAGAAAAGAAGAAAGAAAAACCCCAAGCAGTACAGATGGCAAGTACAAAAGTGGAGCGATTTAGGGGAGCGAGCGGATAGAAAGCGTAAAGTGAAAAGCGAAAAATGCAAAATAACTATGTTGAAACTTTTTAATTCACTCACAAGAAAAATTGAAGAGTTCAAACCAATAAGCCCGCCCCAAGTGGGGATGTATACGTGTGGACCAACGGTTTATGATTTTGCCCATATTGGCAACTTTAGGACGTACATAACCGCGGATATTCTTCATCGCACTCTGTTGCATAATCGCTACAAAGTGAAATTTGTCATGAACATCACGGATGTGGGGCATTTAACCGGAGATAACGTGGGAGATGCGGATACGGGAGAGGATCGTATGGAGAAATCCGCAAAAAAACAGGGTAAGTCTGCGTGGGATATTGCCAAGTTTTATACGGACGCGTTTCTCAAAGATTACAGACAGCTCAACCTTCTTGCTCCGTCTGTTCTGTGTCGCGCAACAGACCACATTAAGGAACAGATTGTATTTGTGCAAGAGCTTGAAAAGAAAGGCTTTACGTATAAAACGAGCGATGGAATTTATTTTGACACCTCAAAATTTCCTGACTATGGAAAACTGTCAAACCTGGATGATATTCAAGAAGGAGCTCGGGTTGAGGCGAATCCGGAAAAAAAGAATCTGCGCGATTTTGCACTTTGGAAATTTACGTATCCAAATGGAAGATCCTTTAACTCCGCTCAGGATGACAACGCTTCGCGTCGTCAAATGGAGTGGGAGAGCCCGTGGGGGATAGGGTTTCCCGGTTGGCACATTGAGTGCTCAGCCATGAGTGTTAAGTATTTGGGAGATAACTTTGATATTCACGCGGGAGGTATGGATCTTGCCTCAACCCACCATCCCAATGAAATCGCCCAGACAGAAGCGATTACCGGGAGACAATTTGTCAAACACTGGATGCACGCGGCGTTTATTCTGGTTGACGGTAAAAGAATGAGCAAGAGCATGGGCAACAATTACACGCTGAGCGATCTTACAGAAAAAGGATTTGATCCCGCCGCGCTCCGCTATTTGTATCTGCAGACGCATTATCGCAAAGAATTAAATTTTACGTTTGATGCGCTTGAAGCCTCCCAAAACGCTCTTACAAAGCTGAAGGAAGAAATCGCAACATTCAAAAAGCCCCGCATTGGTTGTGCGGAGTATGAAGAGCGATTTTTGGAAGCAATCAATGATGATCTTAATATGCCACAGGCGCTTGCGGTTTTATGGGAGTTAATTAAGTCGGATTACCCAACAGGAGCAAAAGCAGAAAGCGTCGCGCGCATGGATGAGGTGTTTGGTCTTAACCTTTTTGAGGTGGCTCATACGGTTGAGATTCCTGAAACAGTGCAAAAACTCATTCAAGAGCGGGAACAGCTGCGCCGCGAAAAGCGTTTTCATCTTGCCGATGGACTAAGGCACAAGATTCGCAAAATGGGATTTGACCTGCGGGATGAAAACAAAAAGACAATTGTGTCCCGTCTTTTACCCTCTGACAAATAAAGGTTCTTTAAGAAGTTGAGCATGCGTTTGTGCGGCTTTCCAGAAATTGTCGAATTCGTTGACATACGCCCACGCGCCGTATTCTCCAAACGCGTTGCGGCTTTTTTCTCGGCTTTGGTTATCCCACCCTTTGGCAACCAAAATATACGCTATCGCAAGCATCCCTTCAAACATGTCAAACATGTTCAGCTTTGATCCGTCGCGTCGTTCTTTTATGTTCTTCAGCGTATTTCCTACTACTTGAGGAATTCCAATAGCGCCTCCGGTTGAGGAGAATACCTCATTTGGGTAAAGCGGAAGAGGTACTCCCTGGGGATTCATGTTTGTAAGATGCGGGATATAATCATTGTCCAAAGTTCGTCTTGGAACCACGTGGTCCAATGGTATGCTTCCAAAATTTTTTCCTCCTGCGGTTTCAATTTGCGCGATTCCCGCAAGAATAAGAGGGGAGGGAATTTGATGGGGCTTTAGTTTCTTATATATGGATTCCTCTTGGTCTAGCTCCCGGATGGCAAGAAGAGCCGCGTGCATGGCATGCAAAGAAATGCCGCTTCGTCTCACGTTACCCTGTTCACAGAGCGCCTGCACTTTATCTCGCATGACTAATCCTTGTATATTTGCGTTTTGGACAAT
>MFOZ01000017.1:0-521 GCA_001784055.1 Candidatus Levybacteria bacterium RIFCSPLOWO2_01_FULL_42_15
AATATAAGATCTCCGATATTTGAGAACCTTTACAATTTTACTAGCAAGGTCTTTTGAGTCTCTTGGTTTTGCTAACTCCCCCATCCCGGTTACTTTGATTGGAACACGAACGCCTGGTAAGTAAGATGCAACAACCGGCGTTCTACAAAGCATTGCCTCAACCTGCACCACCCCAAATGCTTCGGTTGAGTTAACGCTTGGCAAAACAAGCACGTCAATAAGCGAATAAAATGCGCCCATTTCTTTTGAGCCTAACGTTCCAAGAAAACGGATAGCGTGCGTATGTCTTTCTAACAACGGAGAAAGCTCGCGCCAATATGCTTTTTCACCAACAGGATTTTTAGGACCTGCAATAACGATAATTATATCTTTTACTAGTCTTTTCTTCATGAAGGGAATCGCTTCCAACAAATACTCTAACCCTTTCTCTCTTGCAATCCGAGCTGCAACGCCAATCACGTAGCGCCTATGAATAGAAAGTTTGTTCTTTAGTTTCTTGACCGTTTTTCTATCAATCTCTA
>MFOZ01000017.1:647-9447 GCA_001784055.1 Candidatus Levybacteria bacterium RIFCSPLOWO2_01_FULL_42_15
CTGCGTGAATAGTTTTTTCCATCAGCCAATCAAAAGGTCTTTTTGACAAAGAAACTTCGCAGTGATAGACGCAATACATTCTTTTTCTTAAAAGACGCGCGATAAAAGCAACAATAAATCCTTCGAATTGAGGAAGATTAATTATTACAAGGTCCGACCTTGCAACAAGAAAAAATACGTACCAAATATACCCCGGCATGAAAAACCCTTTACCTATCTTACATAGGTATGGCACTCTTGTTATGTGAACGTCTAATAGCGTTTCGTTGCGTTTTAAATGTTTCTCATACTGAGTAGTCAAAACGTGCACTGTATGACCTCGCTTAGCGAGCGCTTCAGCGATACGCTGCGTACAAATCGTAAGCCCGCTTATATAAGGAGCGTAATAAGAAAGCGTCATCAGAAGCTTCATAAAATCGTGTAAAATGTATTATACATGAACATTGGGTTTGATCTTGATGGGGTGTTTATTGATAAACCCCCTTTTATTCCTAAGTGGGGCATCGAGCTCTTATATAGGGAGCGATCCAAAAGCCTTTCGTACCGCTTTCCGGGAAAACCGGAACAGTTGTTGCGAAAGCTTAGCCATAAACGTATGTTTCGTCCCCTTATCAAAAAAAATATAGATGTGATTATAAACCCAAAAAGACAAAACAAACACGCGTTTTTTCTCATTTCTGCGCGCTTTAGCTTTCTTCAAAAAGAAACAGAAAACCTTCTGTCTTCGCACCGCCTAAAAGAACTCTTCGATGCAACATGGTTCAATGTTTCTAACATGCAGCCTCATTTGTTTAAAGAAAATGTTATTAAAAAGCTTACTATTCACAGATACGTAGATGACGATTTAGAGCTTCTTATGTTTCTTTCAAACTGTTATGCCCATATCAAATTCTTCTGGTTGAACAAGAAAAAGAAAAAAGTGCTCGCTAAAAATCTCTTCGCTATACAAAATCTTTCCGACGTATTTAGATAGCTATGGCTTTCTCGGATATAATTTCTATCTTTCAGTGGTGGTTGCTCCTTTTTGTTATGGGTATTCTGTTTTATCCTGTTTCATCTCGTTTATTTTCTGTATTTTCCGACAAAGGGTATATATTTTCAAAAATCCTTAGCATATCTGTTGCTACGTATATCACCTTTGTTTTAGGAACTATTGGCATTATCCGCTTTGCAAGCATCCCAACCCCTTTGTTTGCTCTTATCCTTCTTGGGACACTCATTTTTTTGCAAGCCGTCTTTCTTAAAACGTTCTCTCTGCGAGCGGCATGGAGGAAAGAGCCTCCGTCTGTCCTTCTTCTCATTGTGTTTGAAGAACTATTGTTTGGTGGCGCATTGTTCCTTTGGTCATATATCCGCTCCTTCCAACCGGATATTAATGGTCTTGAAAAGCTTATGGATTATGGATTCATAAACTCCATTCTCAGAAGTGATGCTTTTCCTCCCAAAGACATGTGGTTTACGCCCTTTTCTATCAACTACTATTATTTTGGCCATCTTCTCACCGCTGTTCTTACCAAACTCGCAGCGATTCCATCTGAAATTACCTATAATCTTATGATCGCCTCCCTCTTTGCCCTTACCATGTGCTCTTCCTTCTCCATAGGATACAATCTTTTCGCAAACGTTCTAAAAAAAGCAGGCAGGCTTTCTTTTACCTGCGGAGTTGCTGCTGCGCTTTTGGTTACATTCTCAGGAAATTTACATTCTGTTTACGCTTTTTTTTCTGCCTATTCCACTCAAAATCCTGTTCCGTTTTGGGATCTCGTCTTTTCCCCGTCTACATTTCCCAACTCATACTGGTACCCAAACGCGACGCGTTTTATTTATAACACGATTCATGAATTCCCCCTGTACTCGTTTATTGTTTCGGATCTGCATGGACACGTCTTAAGCATTCCCTTTGTTTTAACTATTATCGCCCTATGCCTTAAGGCCGTCCTTAACAAAACGATTCGTTTTTGGGACATAGTTCTATTTTCTTTTTTTATTGCGCTTTGCTACATGACAAACGCATGGGACGCGCCAATCTATTTTTTCCTTATCAGTCTTGTTTTTATCTATGTATCGTATCGCAATACATTCCCTATTATTTCTTTTTTGCTAAAGAGTTTTCTCCCTTTTGCCGCACTCTTAGCGGGAGGCGCTATTCTATTCTCTCTTCCGTTCTCGCTGTTTTTTGCGCCTTTTGCATCCGGAATTGGGGTCTTATGCGCCCCTGATTTTCTGGTTCAAATAAAACACCTGGGGCCGTTTCTGTTTGAAGCGCAGCATTGTCAAAAGTCACCCGCATGGCAGCTTCTCATCCTGTATGGATTTTTTTACTTTTGGGTGGCGTCTCTTTTTGTATTCATACTCAAAAGAAAAAGAACAACAAGCAGCGATGATTTTGTCCTTATCCTCTCCTTTATATCAACTATTCTTATTCTTATTCCTGAAATCATATATGCAAAAGACATTTATCCCGCTCACTTTCGCGCAAATACCATGTTCAAACTGTCTTACCAGGCGTTCATCATGCTCTCCCTATCAAGCGCGTATATTAGCGTGAGGATTTTGGCATTCTTACAAAAACAAATCAGAAAAATATTTTCCCTTGCATTTCTTTTCTTTCTTGTCGGATGCATTCTCTACGCTATTGTTCTTTCGTATCTAATTTTCGCAATAAGCGGATATTACGGCTCCCTCAGCAAGACGCACGGACTAAACGGAATCTCTTATTTAAAAAATCGCTACCCCGCAGACTATGAAGCAATCATGTGGCTTAAGAAAAACATATCAGGACAGCCGGTTATTCTTGAAGCCCAAGGAGAGTCGTTTACGGATTTTTCCCGTGTTTCCTCAAACACGGGACTTCCTACGGTATTGGGCTGGATGGTGCATGAATGGCTTTGGAGAAAAACCTATGATGTTCCTGCTCCCCGAATCGCAGACGTTAAAACCCTCTATGAATCAGAGAGTGTTAAAGAAACAAAGAGGCTGCTTAGCTTACATGACGTTTCCTATGTGTTTTTGGGAGAATTGGAGCGGCAAAAATACCAAGTGTTCGAGAAAAAGTTTGCGTCGCTGGGAAGAGTAACTTACCAATACGGCAATACAAAGATTTATCGGATTAATTAGGAATACTGCACGTATCCGAGACGAGAACACAAGAAACATACGTGTGAATTTGTGAATAATTACCATCTCCCGCTTTGGGGATAAGCACCCAAAGGTCATTAAAGTCCTCAAGAGGCGGATTTACTAAAAGCCCGTCTTTCTGTTTTTGCTTGTCCACAACGTCAATAACGTAAGAATGTACCGATACGTTCTCAAGCTTTTTTACAAGGCGTATAAAATCATCTATTTCTTCCTGTTTAATATCCGTATGGATACTATCGGAAAGCGTTGCGTATAAGTTGATTATTTTAATTGGGTTAAGAAGCGTTTCTACGGAAAGCACTTTGTCCTTAAAGGTTTTGATTACTTTTTGCTGTCGTGCGCTTCTTGCAAAATCTGTGCCTTCCGCACCCGTTGCGTTGCGAGAGCGAACAAAAATAAGCGCTTGCTCCCCATTCATATGCTGTTTTCCTTTTTCAAAACCTACCTGCTGATATCTGCAAGGAAATACTTCAAAAGAAGACATCGTTGCGATCCGCAAATCAGCCTCTTGAGGATCTTGACCGCATAAATCCTCTGTTTTCTCCTCAATAGGATAATAATAATCGTTAAAAGACTGCTCAACTTCAATATCAAGGCCGTCAGCAAAATCAATCGCTTTCACAAATCCGTCAAAATCAACACGCGCCACGTAATCAATTCGCTGGCCAAGTATTTGAGAAACCACCGCTTTTGCCAACAGAAGGCCTCCATTTTTCTTCCTGTTTTCTCCTTTGGCATATGCGGTGTTAATTTTTGCATTGAGATCAGGAACCCATAAATCACGGGGAATTGATATAAGACTGGTTTTCTTCTTTTCTATCTGAAGGCTTACGAACATAATGGTATCGGTGAGATCTGCTCCATCATGTGAACCCCCTGCCGTTCCCAACAAAAGCGCATTAAGCGTATCGTCCTGTTTCTTAAGAACGATATCTTTGTGAAACAAAAGCTGGAACAAAACCGGAGAAAACTTCGTAAGTTCGGAGAATATTGTTACTACAAAAAATACCAACAGAACTACGCAAGTAATGAATATCTTTTTACGCATGATGTATCAAATCCCTAAATAAAGCGGGGTCAAGACTTGAAGAACCCACCAATACCCCATCTATATGAGGCATTACGGTAAAAGAATGCACGTTTTTAGGTGTTACGGATCCTCCGTACAACACGGTTTGTATTCCCGAATTCTCCTTAAGAAACAATGCTACTTCTTCCGCGCTTTGAGGCGTGTCCGGCTTCCCTGTTCCGATTGCAAACACGGGTTCATACGCAACGATTTCTACCCCTTTAGGAATAGGCGTATCGGATCCCTGCGCACAATAGATGGGAAAAATTCCATGTAGATTAGCTTGATCTACTTTTTTTGCTAAGAGCTCATTGGTTTCACCACAATACTTTCTTCGCTCGGAATGACCAATAAGAACACGCGATGCAAACTCTTTAAGCTGTTTTCCATTTACTTCTCCGGTATAGGCTCCTTCACCAAACGGAGAAATATCTTGAGCTCCAAGCATAATTGAGGATTTATGATTTACGAGGTAAGATTTAAGAACCGATAATAGGGTAAATGGGGCACAGAGGACAACTTTTTTATTTATAAATCGTGCGTCTTGGATATTAAATCGCTCAATCCAGTCTTTAGCTTCAGAGGTGGTCTTATAAGATTTCCAGTTGGCAACAATGAGAAGATCTTTCATGCTTTACTCCCGCTTGAGCCGCGTTTGACGCGGTGATACAATTGACAGTACTTAATTATACGCTATGGAAAAAGATTTTCCTAGAGAGCTTAATCAAGAACAACAACAGGCAGTAACGCATACGGACGGTCCTATGATTATTCTTGCCGGCGCAGGATCCGGCAAAACGCGGGTAATCTCATATAGGGTCGTGCACCTCATCCAAAACGGGGTAGATCCTCTGCGAATTCTTTGCATCACCTTTACGAATAAGGCGGCGGGTGAAATGAAGCAAAGAATCCACCGATTTCTGGCTGAAAGGAACATCGCAACTCAACCTTTTATCGGAACATTCCATGCTCTCTGCGCCCGAATTCTCAGAAAAGAAGCGCCCCATGTCGGCATATCCCACCGATTTGTCATTTACGACCAGCAGGATCAAGTCGATGCGATAAAAGAGGCAATGAAACGCCTTGCTCTTTCCCCCAAAGATTATAAACCGTACTCCGTACTTGCCACAATCTCACAGGCAAAAAATGAGCTGATTACTCCTAACGAATACAAACAGATTGCGCGGGGACACTTTCAAGAAATAGCTGCATCCATTTATACTATTTACCAAAGCATTCTTACAGAAAATGACGCACTTGATTTTGACGATCTTCTTCTCAAGGCAATTGAGCTATTTAAAAACCCCCGCATACAAGAGACGTACCAAAACCGCTTCCAGTATGTGTTGGTTGACGAATATCAAGATACAAATCGCGCTCAATACCTTCTTACAAAAACACTCGCGGGGAAGAGTCGCAATATCTGCGTGGTGGGAGACTTCTCCCAAAGCATCTACAGTTTTAGGGGGGCTGATTTCCGCAATCTCTCACGCTTCAAAGAAGAGTTTAAAGACGCAAAAACGTTTTCTCTTTCCCAAAACTACCGCTCCACGCAAACCATTCTCAACGCGGCGTACGCCATCATATCAAAAAACACAACCCATCCTGTCCTTTTTCTGTGGACGAATAACAAAGGTGGAGAACAGATTACAATCCATGAAGGAAAAAACGGGCAGGACGAAGCAACATTTATTGTTGAAACAATAGGAAAGCTTATGTATGAAAAAAAACTTACTCTTTCCGATTTTGCCGTTCTCTACAGAACTAATGCGCAGTCCCGCATCATTGAGGAAGTTTTTCTTCTAAACGCAATTCCTTATGTTCTGGTGGGAGGAATACGCTTTTATGAAAGACGCGAGATTAAAGACGTATTGGCGTTTCTACGATGCCTTACTAATCCAAAAGACATGGTGTCTCTGAATAGAATAGAAAAGCTCGGGAAAAACCGTACTTTGAGGTTTTTAGAATTTCAAAAATCCCACCAAGATACCAAAAAACCAACCATCGAGATTCTCGATGAAGTGCTTGAGCAAACAAACTATCTTTCTCTCTATGACAAACAAGATGAGGGAGACCGCGAACGGCTGGAAAACATTAAAGAGCTTCGTTCAGTTGCCATTGAGTTCCCAAATCTCACCGACTTTTTAGAAAATGTTGCTCTTGTTGAACAAGAATACACGCCAAAAGATAGTTCAGTCGTAACCCTTATGACGCTTCATGCGGCAAAAGGACTGGAATTTCCCGTAGTATTTATGGTAGGCATGGAAGAGGGAATATTTCCTCACGCAAGAAGCCTTATGGATAGAAATGAGCTGGAAGAAGAGCGCAGACTCTGCTATGTAGGCATTACGCGAGCAAAAGAAAACCTTTTCTTAACGTACGCGCAAAGAAGACTCATTTACGGACAAAGCTCATCAGGCGTTATATCCCGCTTTATTCTGGATCTTCCGCAAGAAATTCTTGTTCACAGTTTCCCGTAGCAACAGGGAGAACATCTAAACACTATGTATTCTTTTATTGCTATAGAAAATGATCAGAAACAGGCATTCAACGCAATTGCGCCACATCCCCTCCAGTCATTTGAGTGGGGAGAGTTTAGAAAAAAAACAGGTGTTGAGGTGGTGCGGCGAGGATTGATGAAGAATGGAAAGCTTATCGAAAGTTTCCAAATGACACTTCACTCAATTCCCCATCTTCCTTTCAGGGTTGGTTACGTCCCAAAAGGAACTATGCCAACGCCTTTTATGATCCATGAATTAAAAAAAATTGGGAGAGAAAAACGGTGTATTTTTATCCAACTGGAACCGCACGTTACGAAAGATATTAAGATATTAAGAGATAAAGATAGTAAGATCGTACCGTCTGCTCATCCTCTTTTCACAAAATATACCTTTGAAATCGATTTGACAAAAAGTGAAGATGAACTCTTAAAAAATATGCATCCAAAAACCCGCTACAATATACGGGTTGCGCAAAAGCACAGAGTTGAAATCAGAGAAGATAATTCTGATGAGGCATTTGATGAGTACTTGAGGTTAACGGGGGAAACCACAAAAAGACAAGGGTTCTTTGCTCATTCTCAAGAATACCACCGCCTCATGTGGCAAACCCTAAAAACGAAAAGCGATCTTACGGCACACCTTTTGACTGCTTTATACCGATCAAAGACGCTGGTTTGCTGGATTTTACTTGTGTTTAAAGACACCCTGTACTATCCATACGGAGCCTCCTCAAGCGAGCATAAAGAAACAATGGCGTCCAATCTTATGATGTGGGAGGGAATAAAATTTGGGAAACGAACGGGATTAAAAACATTTGATATGTGGGGAGCGCTTGGTCATGATCCAGATAAAAACGATCCGTGGTATGGATTCCATCGGTTCAAAGAGGGGTATGGAGGAACGCTTACGGAATTTGTGGGAAACTATGATCTTATCATCAATCCTTTTTTATACAAAGCGTATGTGATCGCCGATAAACTGCGCTGGTTGTTTTTGAAGCTAAAACATTAATACCTTGCCGTAAATATCTTTCTTACCAACCGCCATTGATACACTTTCTTTCTTATTGTCGCCTTTCAAAAGATATCTTCCGTTTTTGATTATATGCACTCGCTTAACAAAATAGTGGGAATGGATTGAATCCTTAACAACCACAATGTCTTTGAGTTTGGGTTTTGAAAACCAATAGGCCCATCTGTTGATGAGAACAATGTCTCCCGATTGAATTGTGGGGCGCATGCTGTTTCCTTTAACCCGAAGAAGACTAGGCGCCATGTTATTTTGCGGATTGAGGTTTATTTGTCGATGATTTTGTTTTTACAAACATATCAGCAATTTGATCAACTGCCTCTACCAGCTCCTGCGCGTGTGTGATGTCCACACACTGTTTATTGCACGAGCAAAGCTTGGCAGCTTTCCAAAAGACATCGTGAAGATTAGGAAACAAGGCAAGATGTTCCGGCTTAAAGTAATCAGTCCATAAAATCAAAAGCTCTTCTTTGCATTTGCGGGAGTGTTCTTCCTTGGTCCACACAAAGCGCGTCATAGAATTAAGGTATTCATCTACTTCTTCTTTTTTAGAGAAATCAGGAAGAGACAGTTCATTGATCTTCTCTACCATTTTTAGTACGGTTTGCGCGGCTATTTGTGCAGCTTTGGGATCATAGATGCCGCAGGGAACATCGCAATGGGCGTACCCAACAGGAATTATGGAGAAAAAAAGTTTCTTTATTTTCATAGAACCGTTATTTATGGTACAGAACAGATTATAGAAAGTCAACCCCGCTCAGCGGGGTCAGCCAATTGAGTATTTGACTTTTTCAAGAAAATATTATAGGATATAACCCTAGAACATTTTACCTATGGTTTCTCTTGAAATACGATCTAACCCTATCCGTCTAAAAGATACTGAACCTCTCTGTAATGTTTCTTCAAGACGCCTTGCAAAAAGAGCGATTCATGATGTGTTAAATCAAACCTCTGTCTTTTTTGCCGCGTTAGATATGAGAGCTCGTCAAGACGTACAGATTCTTCGAGGGAAAGGAAGTCCCCAAGAACAAATAAGACGACAGAGGGCGCAGTCAATACTAGA
>MFOZ01000018.1:0-7147 GCA_001784055.1 Candidatus Levybacteria bacterium RIFCSPLOWO2_01_FULL_42_15
TTTTGTTTCGAAGATTCGATTTTTCTTCTTTTGATATTGTGATTGTTTCTGCAACAGGAGCGTATAGTCCTAACTCTATTCGGTGTCATCCTGAATTTATTTCAGGATCTCGTTCCTTGAGGGATGAGATGCCGAAACTTGCCTCGCGGCAAGGCGGGCAAGTTCGCCGTGGCAAGGAGAAGAGACCTATCCATGTCTGCTATTGTCATACGCCGTCGAGATACCTGTATGGTTACGCAACGGCAAGGGAATGGAAGAAAAATTCTTTCGTTCGGGTTTTTGGCGAAATAGCCAACCATTTTCTTCGGCTCATCGATTTCAAAAGCGCCCAGAATGTTGATTATTTTATTGCCAACTCAAAAGAGGTAGCATCTCGGATCAAAAAATTCTATCGAAAGAATTCAGTCATAATATATCCTCCAGTCGACATGGGTTCTCCGGGCGCGGGTCCTGCCACTCGCTCTTCCCACGGTGCTCCTGCTAGTTTTGCTGATGCTGCGAACGCAGATGCGCTACGCGTCCGCCCTACGCTCGTGTCACCCGCTAATATTGTCTCCCAATCTCAACACCCTTATTATCTTGCCGGTGGTCGCCTTGCGAGGCCTAAGCATATCGATTTGATTGTGAAAACATGTCAAAACAATAAAATCCCTCTTAAAGTGTTTGGGAAGGGGTTTGCGGGATATGATACAAAATTAAAAATGAACGGGAATGATTCATTTATTGAGTTTGCAGGAGAGGTGAGTGATGGAAAGAAGTGGGAGCTCATGAGAGGTGCCAAGGCGTATATTTTTGCCGCGGAAGATGAGGATTTTGGGATAACTCCGGTTGAAGCAATGGCGGCGGGGATTCCGGTTGACGCGTATCGCTCGGGAGGAGTTCAGGAATCGGTTGTTGAAGAAAAGACAGGCGTATTTTTTGACGAACTTACCTCAAAAAGCCTTCTTAGCGCTATCAAAAAACTTGAAAAGCTTTCCATAAACCCGGAAGATTGCATTAAACAGGCGCAGAAATTCTCCAAAGCAACGTTTCAACAATCAATTCAAAAATATATAGAAGGCCTCATAAAGAGTCGTTGAGTTTTGTGTCTGGCTGTGATAGTATTATCTTCACACCTATGGCGAATGGATATACGGACAAAGTCATTATTTCGGTGGGTGGATCCCTCATTGTCCCCAACGGCGGGGTGGACACCGCCTTTCTGTCCAAGTTTAACAAATTCGTAAGAAGCGAACTGGCGAATAATCCAAACCGCCAGTTTTTTTTGGCTATTGGGGGAGGACAAACTACCAGGCTCTATCAAAAAGCAGCAAGAGAGGTTATAGGAGATAAGCTTACTCGTGATGATTTAGACTGGATTGGCATTCATGCTACTCGTTTGAATGCCCACCTTGTAAGAACCATTTTTAGGGATGTTGCCCATCAATATATTATCAAAAACTTCGAAATTATTCAAAAAGTAACACAGCCTGTAGTTATTGCGTCAGGTTGGAAGCCGGGATGGTCCACGGATTATGACGCAATCCTTCTTGCAGAGGATTATCAGGTAGAGAAGATCGTAAATCTTACTAATACGGAATACGTGTATGATAAAGACCCAAAGAAATTTCCCGATGCAAAACCCATAGAGAACATTAGCTGGAATGATTTTAGAAAGCTCGTTGGCAACGAGTGGATTCCGGGGATGAATGCGCCGTTTGACCCGATTGCCGCTAAAAAAGCAGAAGAACTGAACCTAACGGTTGTTATTGCGGGAGCTGATCTTGAGAATCTAGAAAAGATTCTTAACAACAAGCCGTTTAAGGGGACAACTATTGAGTCCATCTCCGACAAGTCCAATGACGCTTAAAAGTCTTGTTCTTCGGAATTTCCGCTCATACGCTTCTTCCAAATTTTCTCTCAATGAGGGGATCGTATCGATTGTAGGGAAAAACGCCACCGGCAAGACAAATCTCATAGAAGCAATATATCTTTTAGGACGGGGGAAAAGCTTTCGGGCAGAAAAAGACACCCAGATGATTCAGCTTGGCAAAGAGGTGGGAAGGGTTCAGGGAGAAGTTTATGACACAAAACTTGAGGTGGTTCTTGTAGATCCTTCACTCCAGAATCTAGGAAAAAGGTCAAAGAAATTTTTGGTCAATGGCGTTTCCAAACGGGGAGTAGACTTTGTGGGGAATTTAGCGGTGGTCTTGTTTGCGCCCACCGATTTGGAGATTATGAGCGGATCGCCTGGTACGCGGAGGCGGTTTTTGGATGAAACACTGCAGCAAGTAGATAGAGAGTATCGGCTTGCTCTTATGGAATATACAAAGGCGCTTAAACAAAGAAACGCACTTCTTGAGCGCGTACAAGAAACGGGAGTTCGCAATGCCAAGCTTTTTGAGTATTGGGATGATCTTCTTATAAAGCAGGGGGAAGTTATTGCCGAAAAACGGGAAGCATTCTGTGCTTTCTTAAATAACAGTGAAAAAAGCGTGTTTGATTTTGCCGTAACGTATGACAAAAGCGTTATTTCCCGCAAACGGCTTGAAGAATACAAAAGCGCGGAAGAAGGCGCTGGCGTTACCCTCGTGGGGCCTCACCGAGACGATATAATTCTTAGAATGTTTAACAGGGGGACAGGCGTTGCGTGCGAGCTAAGGTTTTTTGGATCACGAGGGCAACAGAGGCTTTCTGTCCTCCAGCTAAAGCTTCTTGAGTTGTTATATGTAGAAAAAGCGCTTCATGATGCGCCTGTTCTTCTTCTTGATGACATTTTTTCCGAGCTTGATGCATCTCACATAAAGCTTGTGTTAGAAACGCTTCCCCATAAGCAAATCATTCTTACTACCACACATAAAGAATTTCTTAAGGGACCAATGATAAAAAACGCGCAGGTTATTGAAATTTCTTAAGGTGTTTGAAAGAATAAAGATACTCTCTAATATATGTTTGATAAAGCTTTACTCGATAGGCTTTTTCGTCCGGACACCTCTTCTCATAAGGGAATGAACGGGAAGCTTATGATTATTGGAGGTTCTCATCTGTTCCACGCCGCTTCTCTTTGGGCGCTTGAGGTAGCCTCCCGTATTGTTGATATGGTGTTTTACTCCTCGGTGCCGGAGAATAATCAGATCGTTCAAAAAACAAAAGAAGCATTCAGAAACGGCATCATAATCCCTCGAGATCAGATAGAAGCATACATTCAGGAAGCGGATTGTGTGTTGATAGGACCCGGCTTACCGCGAGCGCAAGGGCAGGAAGAAGGAGACGATGATACTAAAGAGTTGACCGAGCGATTGCTCAGCCAATATCCGGATAAAAGATGGGTGATTGATGGAGGAGCATTGCAGATGATGGATCCGGAATTTATTCCTCGCAATGCGATACTAACTCCTCATCCAAAAGAGTTCGAGACGCTCTTTTATCGTGTCATCCCGAACTCGTTTCGGGATCTCAGTTTCAAATCAAACGAGATGCTGAAACCCTTCGGCTCCCCTCAGGGCGGGCAAGTTCAGCATGACAATAAAGTAGGAGAAATGGCGAAAAAATACAACTGTATAATTTTACTTAAGGGGCCGACCGATATTGTTTGCTCGCCAGACGAGTGCGTTGAAATACCGGGCGGAAATGCGGGGATGACCAAAGGAGGGACCGGAGATGTGCTCGCCGGTCTTGTGGGTGCTCTTGCGTGTAAAAATGATCTGTTTCTGGCCGCAACCTGCGCAAGCTATATTAATAAGCGCGCGGGAGACGAGTTGTATGACAAAGTAGGGCCGTACTTTAACGCTTCTGATCTTGCCGCCCAAATCCCAATCACCATGAAGCAGCTTCTAAAATAGCCTTGCGATTCTTCGGGAAATGTGCGTTAATTGAGAAAGAACACTAGCTTTATGTATCAGCCGAAATTTACTATTTCTTACGCAATTCTCCGCCACATGGGAGTGATCGAGGCGTGCAAAGAAGTCATTGATTCGGCTCCACTTCTTCCTTTTTATGAAAAGCAGTTCCGATCAGACGCACTCGTGCGTACTGTTCATCACGGTACCCATATTGAAGGAAACGCGCTTTCTCTCTCTCAAGCAAAACAGGTTTTGGAAGGGCAAGAGGTCGTCGGCAGGGATAGAGACATACAAGAAGTGATTAATTATCGCAAAGTAATGGAATACGTTGAAAAAGTGAAAAGTGAAAAGTCAAAAGTTACAATTGACGAAGAGGCTATAAAAACTATTCATAGAATAACCGTTGAGAAGATTTTGTCGCAAGAAAAATGTGGAGAATATCGAAAAACCCAGGTGGTGATTAAGAATAATACGACTAAAGAAGTTTCGTTTCGGCCGCCACCCGCAGAACACGTAGAAGCCCAAATAACCGATCTCATTGCGTTTATTTCTGCAAAGCAGAATCAAGATATTCATCCGGTTTTGAAATCGGGAGTTGTTCATTATGAATTTGTGCGCATCCATCCGTTTGTGGATGGAAACGGCAGGGTTGCCCGGGCTTTGTCAACACTCCTATTGTTTCTTGAAGGGTATGACATTCGAAAATTTTTTTCTCTTGAGGAGTATTTCGATAAAAACGCAAACGATTATTATAGAGCGCTGCAAAGCGTGAAAAAAAAGAAAGGGAATCTCACAAACTGGCTTGAGTACTTTACTCAAGGGCTTGCTATTGAGCTTTCCAAGATCAAGGAAAAAATTGAGAGAATTTCAGTAGACGCAAAATTAAGAGAAAAACTTGGAGGAAAACCGCTCATGCTTACAGACCGCCAGCTTGCGATTATCGAATACATTCAGGAAACAGGCTATCTGCAAAATCAGGCTTTTGAAACCCTTTTTCCCATGGTGTCCGAAGATACGGTTCTTAACGAGCTAGGATCACTCGTTGAAGCGGGAGTTATCAAGAAGCAGGGGGTGACAAAGGGCGCTCGCTACGTGATGGGGTAAGGGTTATCCCTCCATCTTCTGATCGCGTCATAGTTAAACAAGTTGCGTTATCAAACTGGGTTATTTTTTGTAGAATATTTCTTCCTACTTGATGATATTGTTCTGCGATGCGTTTTACTGTTTCGTCTTGTGATCTGTCCCGTATCAATTCAGAAAAACCAATGCCAGCCGAGAGAGGAGTTTTTACATGGTGAGTAAACGCTTGAATAAACTCGTACAGAAGTTTTCCTTCAAGAGTAGCCGATGAAGGAAGGTTTTCCTCTATCTGTTCTTCTCCCAAAAATTCAAAATCCCATTGCCCTTTTTCATACACCAACAGAACCGTTTTTGCTCTTTGAAGCTTTTTGGGAACCTCCACGAATCTTTGGTGATCGTCTTTTATGACGTCAAGGAATCGACTAGCAAAACGATCAGATTGTCCATCAAGAGTAAGCGCTTCCAGTAAGGGTTGAGCCTCTTTGATATCTGGTGCCACTAATTGCTCAAAACCTTTTCCAAACATAGCACCAATAGAGGGAGGTAAGTGTTTTACTCTTCTTTGTTCTTTACGAATTGATTTTTCTGGGTTTTCCACCGAAGGCTCCATGTGGACGCTATTATATCCCAAAAACGAGTATGGTACAATCAACGTGTGAGATTTGATACGCTCTCCTCCTATTTTGAAAAACTAGAAAAAACCTCATCCCGCCTAGCTCTCATTGACATTCTTGCTGATTTGTTTAAAAAAGCACAAGAAGATGAAATAGGAGAAATCATACATCTACTTCAAGGAAGAATTGCTCCCTTTTTTGAACCTGTAGAAATAGGAATGGCTGAAAAAAATGTAGCAGGAGCAATAGCAAAAGCTTACAAATTTTCAAAAGAAGAGGTTCTATCGCTCTATCGGCAATTAGGCGATATGGGTCTTGTAGTACAGAAAATTGCGCCACATCGTGCTTCAAAAATTACCGTAAAAGAAATAGTGGCCACTCTAAGTCAAATTTCCGAAGAATTTGGCGAGGGGACTGTTCAAAGAAGACAAGGGTTACTCGTTGGTCTTTTGCAAAAGCTTGACCCTACTTCTGCAAAACATTTAGCGAGAATTCCGCTGGGAAATACCCGTTTAGGCATTGGTGACCCTACGATATTAGATGCCTTGGCTTTATCAGAATTGGGAGATAAAAGTAAACGAAAAATGTTAGAGGGTGCTTACGATAGAACATCCGACTTAGCTCTCATTGCTACAGCGCTTCGGAAAAGTGGCTTACAAGGTATTCAAAGCTTGAAAGTAAGAGTAGGATTTCCTATTCGATCAGAACTTTGTGAAAGGCTTCCAACCCCTGAAAAAATAATAGAAAAGATGGAGAAAGTAAATGTCCAATATAAATATGATGGGTTTAGGGTGCAAATACATAAATTCAGAGATGACGTAAGAATGTTTTCCAGAAATCTTGAAAATATGACTCATATGTTTCCAGAACTTAGAGATGCTACCCGAAAACAAATTAAAGCGGAGACTGCAATTCTTGATTGTGAAGCTTTGGCATACAATCCCGAGTCTGAAGAGTTTTTGCCTTTCCAGGAAACTACCAAACGGCGCAGAAAACACAATATTGAGGAAATAGCAAAAGAGTTGCCGCTAAAGGCGTTTGTGTTTGATATTTTGTATAAAGATGGGGAGTCTTTGATTGACACCCCGCTCTTAAAGAGGATGGATATTCTCAAGCAAACCGTTCATACAGACGATACTTTGATTCCTTCAGTTGGAGAAATAGTTACAGAGCCAAAACGGTTGCAGGCAATGCTTGATGAGGCTATTTCAAAAGGCTTGGAGGGATTGGTGGTTAAGCGCGTTGATTCTCTGTATGAGGCGGGAGGGCGGAATTTCAACTGGGTTAAGCTCAAACGACATTCCGCGGGGGAACTCAACGATACCATTGATTGCGTGATTCTAGGCTACATCTTTGGGAAAGGGAAGCGAACCGCCTTTGGTGCGGGAGCACTGCTGGTTGGCGTATATGATTCTAAGGCGGATGAATTTGTAACCGTTTCAAAGATTGGAACGGGGTTAACCGATGAGGAATGGCAGGAGATAAAAGTTCAAAGTTCAAAGTTAAAAGTTAAAAGTAAGCCGGCAAGAGTGATCTCTTTGATTGAGCCAAGCGTGTGGGTTGAGCCCAAAATTGTGATAGAGGTTTTGGCAGATGAAATTACCCGATCTCCCATTCATACGGCTGGAAAAA
>MFOZ01000018.1:7170-11856 GCA_001784055.1 Candidatus Levybacteria bacterium RIFCSPLOWO2_01_FULL_42_15
AGAGCTTATTAAGATGTATAAAGGACAGACAAAGAAAGAATAATCTATGCAGATTATTGCGGATCTTCATCTTCATTCCAAGTATTCACGAGCAGTGTCAAAAGACATGACTCTTCCTGTTATGGCTTCTTTTGCCCAGAAAAAAGGGATCAATCTCTTAACTACCGCAGACTGGACGCATCCTCTTTGGTTTAAAGAGATCCAATCGCAACTGGAAGAAGCAGGAAAAGGAGTATACAAATTAAAAACTGGGGAAGAGCCGCTGTTCTTACTTTCTACAGAGATTTCTAGTATCTATAGTCAGGATGGAAAACTAAGAAGAATTCACAATTTAGTATTCGCGCCTTCCTTTGAGGCTGCAGGAAAAATCATAAAAGAGCTGCAGAAACGCGGGTGCAATCTTATGGCAGACGGAAGACCCATTATTGGTTTATCCTCAAAACAGCTTCTTGAGCTTATTCTTGAGGTGGATAAGGCGTGTTTGTTGATTCCCTGTCATGCGTGGACACCCCATTTTGGCGTGTACGGCTCCGCAAGCGGATTTAACTCAATCACGGAAGCATTCGGAGGTCTTGATAGTTACATCTATGGTATAGAGACGGGTTTATCATCCGATCCGGAAATGAATTGGCAGATACAAGAACTTATGGACAGGTCCATTCTATCGTTTTCGGATGCGCACAGCCCAGCAAAAATGGGAAGGGAAGCCACCGTTTTTGTTGAGAACAAAAACGGAATGTCAAATGTCAAATCTCAAATTTCAAATAATAAAATAACATATGATGATATTGCCAAGGCGATTAAAAGAGATCCTAAGGGAAATCTCAAAATAGGGTACACTATTGAGTTTTATCCGGAAGAAGGAAAGTACCATTTTTCAGGACACAGAAATTGTGGGGTAGTGCGGGGAGTTGAGGAGATCAAAAAAGACGGAAGCACGTGTCCGGTTTGCTCAAGACGGCTCACAGAGGGAGTGTTGTATCGATTGGGACAGCTTAGGAGCGAAACTCTTTTGGATCGCTCGCGCACCAAAGAAAGTCCTCATGGAATCAAATGGATTGTGGATGCAAAGAAAAATCACCCGCCGTTTGTACGAATGGTCCCTCTGTTAGAAATTCTTGCCGAGAGTTTGGGATCTACGGTTTTTAGTCAAAAGACAAAAACGCTTTTTGATGATTTATGCAAAAAGTTTGACGGCGAATTTTCCGTCCTTCTGACTACCCCTATTGAGGAGATTCAAAAAACATTCGGAGATCGCGTCGCAGAAGGTGTACTAAAAGTGCGCAGGGGAGACATTGTGATTCAGCCCGGCTACGATGGCGAATATGGCAAAGTGCAAATATGGCATAAGGAATCCGTTGCGAATAAGACCGTAGTAAATACTCAAGAACCAAAAAACCAGCTCGGGCTATTTTAGGTATGTTTGTCAATCGGCGTGAGGCAGGACGTCTTCTTGCTGTTCGGCTCTCAAGGTTTAGAAAAACCAATGCAGTTGTCATAGGAATTCCCAGGGGTGGAATGGAAGTTGCCTGCGAGATTTCTTCTTTACTTAAGCTTCCGCTAGATATAGCCGTAGTAAAAAAAATTTCCTCTCAATCAAACCCAGAGCTTGCCATAGGAGCAGTAGGACCCAAACGTACCCTCCATTGGGACTATGGCATTCTAAAGAAAATCGGAATTTTCAAAGAGACTCAATCAACACAGCTTGAGTTTACGCGCCTCAAACGGGATCTGCAAGAAAAATCCTTTAAAACAGTTCTTCCTAGGATTTCTCTTGCGGAGAAAATAGCATTACTCGTAGATGATGGAGTAGCAACCGGCGCAACTGTTTTATGCGCGCAAATATATCTTAAAAAACAGAAGGCAGCTCGGATTATTCTTGCAGTTCCTGTGATATCTAAAGAAACATTAAGAAATATTAAAAAACACTTTGATTCTGTAATTGCGCTTTCAATAGAGAAGAATTTCTACGCGGTTGGCCAATTTTACGAGGAATTTGAACAGGTAACAGATGAAAAGGTAATGTGCTTGTTGCGTAATGGAAAGATGCAGTACAATTAGAAAAAGATGAAACTTATTGTGGGACTAGGGAATCCTGGACCCTCTTATGAAAAGACGCGCCATAATGGGGGATTTATGGTGGTTGAGGCGTTTTTCAAAGATTTTGAGCCGCTCAAACAAACGGTATGGACAAAAGAGGATAGCTTAAAAAGCGATATCGCGCGTATTGCTTGGCAGCCTCAAGAGGGGACGGTTGAAGATGTAATTCTTGCGAAGCCTCTTGCCTACATGAATCACTCGGGGATTGCGGTAGAGCTTATTGCCTCTCGTTTTTTGATTCACCCATCCGATATTTGGGTGGTGCATGATGATATTGATATTCCGCTAGGAAAGATGAAAATTAGACTAGGAGGAGCTTCTGCTGGACACAAAGGGGTTGAAGATATTATGAACCATCTCAACACCGATAGGTTCTGGAGATTCCGAATGGGAATAGGAGAACCAAATTCAAAATTGCGCCCGATTGATGATTTTGTATTAGGAACCTTTAGAGGGGCAGAAAAAAGCCGCGCAAAGGCACTTATCAAAAAAGGAAGAAAAGCGTTGTCGTGCGCGCTTGAAGAGGGCATGGAGCGCGCCATGAATCGATTCAACGCGGGGTAAATTATGCAAAAAGTTGGACACATCCTGAAGACATTTAATCCTACTAAAGATAGATATGTGTCGCGGGAGTTTCAATCGTTTGGAGTTTACCTCGCAGAAGAGTTGGACGATTACAAACGCAGAGGACTCTACATTAAGCTTGCCAAAACAGTCCATAGATCTATTCTTGAAAAAGCGCTTTCGTTTACTGTGGATAGCAAGGCGCGCAACAAAGGCGCGCTGTTTATGTGGAAAATGAAGCAATTAAAAAATCCAACGGGGCTTAAAGGAGACCCAAGCGTTCGTTGATTTCTCCATTATTACGTGATATGCTAGAAATGTTTTATGCTCTTGGTCTACATTGTTGTATATACGCTTTTGGGGAGCGTTTTTTCTCTTGTTGGAGGAATCCTTCTCTTATTTAGGGAAAAGCTTGCTCTTCGTACATCCCACTTTTTAGCCTCTTTTGCCGCGGGAGTATTATTAGCCGCTGCATTTTTTGACCTTCTTCCCGAAGCGCTCGAGCTTGAGAAGGCAAGTCAAAAAGAGCACGCAGAACCGGTTGGCTTACTCGTCTACGTTATTCTTGGCATTCTCCTATTTTTTCTTCTGGAGAGGTTTATTTATTGGTTTCATCACCATCATGATCATGCGTCTCACGGGAAGAAACCCACGGTTCCTCTTATTGTATTGGGAGACAGCGTGCATAACTTTATTGATGGAATGGTTATTGCGGGAACCTTTTTGGTAAGCGTTCCTGTTGGGATTGTAACAAGCCTTGCCGTGATTGCTCATGAAATTCCTCAAGAGATTGGAGATTTTGGACTACTTCTTCACAAAGGTCTCTCCAGAAAAAAAGTTTTATGGATTAATATCATAAGTTCCCTGGTAGCGGTGACAGGAGCACTGATTACATTTTTTGCTCAACAGGTCGTACTTAGCATTTTACCAGCACTTCTTGCTCTAACCGCAGGATTCTTTATCTATATTGCTCTTTCCGATCTTATTCCGGAGATCCATGAAGAAAACAGACGCGGATTTGCGCTTGTGGAAACAATATGTCTTTTTATAGGAGTAGTGGTAATTTGGATGGCAGTTTCTCTTCTTGAGGGATAATGTTAATTCTTTAATTCCTGTTCGAGGAATTCATTACAGCAATAGAGAATTACTTATTCTGAAGTGAAGTTTGTGCGTCTCGTTTTGCTCAAAAACCTCATAGAGTGCTCCTCTTAGAAAAATGTAGCGCCTTGCCCAGTTCTTTTGGAGAGAGCGGAATGAAGGTTTTGTTTTTCTCATATGGTTTATTTTTACGCTCTTTTTTTAAACTGTTCAGCAAGCACCATTACACACAAACTGTATGATTTCTTACATTTGTGATACAATCGCTCTGCCGTGGAAACGAATCCTTTTAAAAAACTTGAGCAATTTTTTGCTCAATTTCGTCTTCTTTCATACAAGAAAGGAGAGATGATTTTAAGAGCGGATGATGCGCCTCAGGGAGTGTACTATCTCAAAGAGGGATATGTCCGCGCTTTTTCTGTTTCCCATACAGGAGAGGATTTAACACTTATCATTTTTAAGCCTCAGGATTTTTTCCCGATTCTCTGGGGAATCGTACAGCAACAAAGTCCCTATTACATTGAAGCAACAACCTCGGTTGAGGTATTTCGAGCGCCGAAAGAAGCATTTATTGAGTTTCTTAGAGAAAATCCAGACGTGTTGTTTGTTGTGACACAGCGGATTACCATAAGGTTTGGAGGGCTCTTGAAGAGAATGGAGTATTTGGTCTTTGGAAATGCGTACACCAAGACTGCGTCAATTTTTCTTATCCTTGCAGAACGGCTTGGAGAGAAAAAAGGAACAGGAGTATCTATCCCTGTTCCACTCACACACCGGGATATTGCATCTTTGATTGGTATTACCCGTGAAACCGCAAGCGTTGAGATTAAAAAGCTTGAAAAGAAAAACCTCGTTCTTCGCCACGGGAGATTCTTTACCGTAAAGCACGTGGCAGACCTCACAAAAGAATCTTTGCTATAGAGC
>MFOZ01000019.1:0-15244 GCA_001784055.1 Candidatus Levybacteria bacterium RIFCSPLOWO2_01_FULL_42_15
TTGTTTATTATCCCTTTTTTTTGGTTAAAATCTGGGGAGATGGATTTAGGAGGAGATTCAACCAGGCTTTATTATTATGATCCGCAATCTTATATAGTCAATGCTGTTTTGTATCCGCTATTAGGTAATTCTACTGGAGAAATACAGTATGGTACATATTCTCAACTTCCGCATATGCTTTTACTCTTATTTCTCAAGCCATTGCTAGGCTCTACCCTTTTGATAACACTATTTAATAGTCTAAAACTTGGCGTTGGTTTTCTGACCATGTATGGGATTTTAAAGGAAATAATTTCCAAAAGCACTATTGATTCCACTTACACAAAGATTGTAGAAATATCAGCAATATTGGGCGGACTTTTTTATATCTTTTCAAGACATATGGTAGCTAATTATAATATGGCTCTTCTTTATCACAACCAGGTATTTTTAAATCCCCTTATGTTCTATCTATTTCTTAAATATTTTCTTACTTTACGTAAGCAATACTTATGGTTTGCGCTTCTATTAAGTTTTTTATTTGCGCCAAGCTTCGGATTGGTTTCGGCTCCTGCATTTTTTTCTTTTTTTCCAATCGCATTGATATTCTTATTTTTGTATATTAAGTTTATTAGGAAACAGAGAATAAAGGTTAGATCGCTACTTGCGGTATTTTTAGTTTTTATCGGACTCAATGCTTTTCATGTAATACCACAGACTTATGATGCGTTCAGTCCCGGCAGCCCGATACATGCGACAATTTTTAACCGGCAAAGTAATGATATACTGAATCATTTTTATGGTATTCTTGCAATCTCACAGCCCGTAATTAATATCTTTCTTCCTTCATGGGAAAAAGGGTTTAAAATCCTATCTCTTATGGCACCTCTGATTCTCGTTATAGGTTTTGTTTTTAACAAACATAGAAATAAAACAATCCTTCTTACGGCAATCTTTTTTTTAATCACTTATTTTTTGGTATCAGCAAGAATAACATGGGCGGGAATACAATTCTATCTTTCTCTCTTTTATATTCCGGGTTTTGCAATGTTTCGTAATTTTTCTGGAGTTTTTGCCTATGTTTATTCATTTTTTTACGCGCTTCTATTTGGTCAAGCACTCTTTTTCATCTTTTCAAAACTAAAGCCGATGAAGATAAAAATATTAGCTTTATTTATCGCAGTAGCAATAGTGTTATCCTCTTGGCAGCTAATTAACGGAGAATTAGTAAACCAGACACTTACCAGATCAAATAATGTAAAATCATTTATGATTATGGATCCTAAGTATGAGGAGATGCTTGCTTTCTTTAGGAATTTTAAGAGTAATGGAAGGATACTTACGTTGCCATTTACAGACTCCAGTCATCAAGTGATTCATGGAGCAAATAATGGAGCCTATGTCGGTGCTTCTCCAATCGCTTTTTTAGCCGGAAAAAATGATCTTAGCGGTTACCCTCTTATATCGCCATACAGTGAAAGCTTTTGGGAATTATCTAAAGAAGCAAATTTCGATTCGATAAAAAAACTACTTGGCTTACTAGATATTCAATATGTATTTCACAACAATGACCCTAAAGTATACGATGCCACTTTCCCTGATTATCCGTATTCGCCGGATTATGTCCGTAAATACATGCCGGCGAATCAAAAAGAATATAAAGAATATATTAAAAAACTTACTACAGAGAAAATTTTTGAAAAAGGTACATATAATTTATATAAAGTTGATGAAAAGTATTTTTTACCCCGTTTTTATATACCCAGCCAAACTGTCCCGTATAAGGATGATCCTAATTTAAGTGTATATGCTAAGTCAAAAGCATTCCTATTAGATCGAGGGACTACCGATGAAGTAAGAGCTATGTATGTAGAAAAACAAGCATGTGGCAGTTCTTATATAAAGGCGATGTGCAGTAAAGAAATTACGAAAAATCTACCAAAAATCACTTTTGAAAAAATGAATAATATAAGATATAAAGTGAGAGTTTTCGGTGCTAAAGATTCCTATACGTTGGTATTTTTAAATCAGTTTCATCAAGACTGGAAACTTATTGATCTAGAAAAAGAAAACAATATGGTTTGGTCAAAAGTATGGAGGATAATTGCAGATAAGGCAAGTAAAATAGCTAAGATTTTTATTAAAGAGCCGGAAAATAATAATATAGAGCTTGCAAATTATTTTAATGGCGACATAATTGAGACGGCAGGTACAAATAATTTCTTAAGCCCATCGACTTTTGATGCATGGGGAAAGGCAGCCATTGCCGACAGAAGACATTTTCGAGTTAATGGATACGCAAATGCTTGGTATATCGTCCCAAGCGACATGCAAAATAAAGAAAACTACGAATTAATAATAGAATTAAGTGGACAAAAAGTCTTTTTTATATCCCTGCTCATTTCTTCTGTTTCATTCCTGGGGTTTATAGTTTGGGGACTGAAACTTTTTCTTATAAAAAATAAAGGAATGAATTATGAAAGATAGAAAATGTATCATATGCGGTTCTTCCGATTTTGTCAATCTATATTTAACACATGATAGGATGTTTGATATATTTGGAGAATTCAAAGTAAAAAAATGTAAAAAATGCTTACTATTATTAATAGATCCACAGCCAACTGCAGCTGTTTTAAGTCAGCATTATCCGAGCAAAAAATATTATTCATATACTGTTTCTCAAAAGAGAAATATTTTTGGAGTTTTACGTAATTATCTTGTAAAAAATTATTATAATCCTAATTTTATAGCAAGCATTTTTACAAAATTAGTGAAAAATGTTCCGGCAATGCCTTCATTTAGAAAAAATGGCAAGATACTTGATGTTGGCTGTGGGACAGGCGATACGCTCATTCTCCTACAAGAGCTTGGGTGGGAAGCATATGGGATAGAAATAGATAAAAATGCGGTAAAAACAGCTCGGAAACGAGGATTAATCCATGTAAAACTCGGAACGTACAAAGACATTTTTAGATTTCCGGATAACTATTTTGATTCCATAAGGCTTTATCATGTAATAGAGCACTTAGATGATCCAATGACATGTCTTAAACTTATTCATAAAAAATTAAAGGGAGATGGAGAATTAATTCTCGGAACCCCGAATTATTCAAGTTTAATAAGTAAGATTTTTAAGAAATATTGGTGCAATCTTGATGTTCCAAGACATGTATTCGTATTTTCCCCAAACAACCTTCAAGAGTTGGTTAAAAAATCAGGCTTTAAAATTGAAGAAATCGAATTTTGCTCGGCCGGAGGGATAATAAAGAGCATTCAATATGTAATTGACGCATTACATATTGCAAAAATTCAAATACAAAACAAACTTTGGATTTTTTTCTTTTTTTATCCGATAGAGTGGTTCTTAGACAAAATAAGAACAGGAGACATATTTATTCTCAGGGCATCTAAAAATAATACAGATATGTTGTGATATAATTCACTTTTATGCAAATAGATACATATAAACAATTTATGAAAGATAATTTTTCTTATCTAAAAAACTACAAGTCGTCCATGTTAACTGTGATAGTGCTAATCATAATGATTGATATTTTTTTTTCGAATACAAAATCAGATGTTATTATCTTTGGAGTTCTTGGTTTATATTTATTTTCCATAAATTTCTACAAACTTAAAACTAAGACAACGTTTTTGATATGCTTCTTCATTTTGGGGGCATTTTCTATTCAGTTTATTTTTGGTGATATTTCCGATCATACTGAAAAAGCAGCAGTTTGGCTATTTTTATTTTTATTTACAGGCATTATACAGGAGTTATGGCAATTACAAAATGAAAAAAACTAACATACTGGTTTTTATTATAGCGACTTTTCTTTTCTTTATTCCTTTCTTTTGGCTTAAGCCGGGGGAAATGAATCTGGGAGGGGATTCCGGAAGGCTATATTTTTACGATCCTCCTTCCTACTTAAAATATTACACACTTTACGTTTATTCCTCTTCAGGGGCAGGAAATGAAATATTTTCTTATTCCTCTCTATTTTACACATCAGTTCTGTTTGTATTCAAGCTGATTTTTTCTTCACCAACAATATTAATAAGTATTTTTAATGGAATAGTATTAAGTTGCTCATTTCTGTCCATATATTTTATCGTTTACGAACTTTTAAATAATTTCAAGAATCCAATAAAAAAATCTGTTGTTGTTTGCTCATCGATTTTGGCAGGTTTTTTGTATATATTTTCTCAACTGTCAATATATAGCGGTTGGGAAAATCCCATTCTTTCTCATAATCAAATTTTTCTTAATCCCCTTATTTTTTTACTGCTTTTAAAGTACTTTATAACCCGGAAAAAATTATATATGTCTGCCGTAGTCTTAATAAGCGTAATTTTTGCAGCGAACTTTTCTTTTCAAGGCGCACCTACTTTTTTTGCATTCTATCCTCTATCTCTTACTTTTTTAGTCTGTTATGTAAAGTTTATTAGGAAATTATCGATACTGTTTAAGGGATTAATTTTTGGGATCGTTTTACTCCTACTTGCTCATTCCTTTCATTTAATTCCGGAGATAGCTAGTTTATTTTCTTTTGGATCATCGTTGAGCAAAACTGTTTTTATTCAGGAAGGAGCGAATAGCCGCATGGGACTTGCATATTTTATTAGTGTGGCGTCGAGCGTTAAAGTAAGTCTAATCTGGCTTAGCGCCGCGCAATTCCAAAGTGCACTTATATTTTCTATTTTTATTATATTTCCGATTACTTTTATGCTGGGATTTTATTTTAACAAAGGGAAGACACTTCTTTTAACAGGAGTATTTTTTCTGGTCGCGATGTTTTTTACCTCGGCAAATATTACAGATACTGGGTTTTTTTTGTATAAACAGTTATTTAAAATTCCGGGGTTTTCTATGTTTCGTAATTATCATGGTCAGTGGTTGCATATATATTTATTCTTTTACGTACTAGTTTTTGGACAAACATTTGCTATTATCGCCAGTAAGCTTTCGCGTCGTTTGTTTTTTATCTTTATTTTTGTTTTTACTCTCGTTATTTTGGGATTTGGCATGCCACTTATTACCGGAGCTGTTTCAATAGTAACGCATAAAGAAAATGGAATACGATATGTTTTTCGCATGGATCCAATATACGAAAAAGTTTTAGATTACTTTAAAAAAAATCCCATAGATGAAAAGACAATATCTTTTCCTCTTACTTCCCCCGGATTTCAAATTATTCAAGGGATAGATGGGGGTGTCTATCAGGGGTTACAGACCATTTCATATCTGACTGGTAAAAGCAATTTCAGTGGATATGAGACACTAAGGCCTTTTAATGAAATTTTTTTCCAAGCGATGTACGACAAAAATTACGAAGTGATAAAAAAAATACTTTCAGTTTTAAATATTCACCATATTTTTTATAATTCAGACCCCTATATTTATTCTGATAATTTTCAAGCATACCTATACAATTATATTTCTAAATTTTCACCAAAAGACCAGAAAGAATATAGGAAGTTTGTTGAAAAAATTTCTGAAGGTAACAGAATTGATTTTGGGAAAAACTATCATATCTATTCCTTAAGTGCCGATAGTTATCTTCCTCATATTTTTGTCGCAACAGAAACACTTTATACTAATAATCAAATTGCCCTTGCGCTAGATCAAGATTTTAGAAATGAATTACGCACAGTGCCTGTTCCTATGCAAAATACGATTGATTATGCAGAGAAAACGGTACTATATGCAAAGCCAGAAGATCTATTTTCTAAGATTATTAATAATAGTCATCTTCATCAGCATGCGCCATTTATAAGTATTGCAATGAATAATCCATTATATATTTTTACGTCATTAAAGGAAAAACTTACGCTATTCTTAAAAAGAAATAATCCTGATGACTATGTTGATTTAAGCTTGTACTTAATTGCAAAAAGAATTCTCGAGCCCATAGAATTCAGCAGGAAATTGCCGTTACACAGCGGATGGCAGCAGGAGCCAAGGTTTTGGGAAGTTTATAAATGGAGATCGTACAATAGCTGGGATGCAAGCATGGCACGATACGAAAAGCAGGTAGATGAGTTTCTTAGTTGGATCAATAACTTAAATATGGAACGGCTGCAAAGGGAAGCATATAGGATAAAACTTAATGAACAAGTTTTTCAACATCAAGTAGTTTTGTTAAGGGCAATGAAAGATTTCAACAGGAGTGATGAAGAGAAGAAATATGTACTTTCGCTTATAGATAAAACCTTCAATAAGGTATTCCAAAAAGTAAATATTCCATTGCATGATGTAAATCAATACGTATATAATTTGCCGGCGCATCAATATCAACAAGGTAATTACGAAATGTTTCTAAGAGGTATTCCGGGGGATTCGGAAAACGCCACTCTGAAAATAGGAAACGAAGCTGTAGAGATTAAGAAAACAAGTGCAGAAAATAATATTATTAAATTCAAAAATTACTTTATCAATAACCAAGCTGACAGAAAAATTAGCTTAGATTTGCCTCCTGATAATCTTGTAGCAGGAGAAAAATGGGAAAGTACAGGGTCTGTAGTAGAAGTTGATAACACAACGATTTTATCGGTAAGTAACAAAATCGATGAAAATACAAAGGGTTTAACCATAACTATACCTAAACTTAGTAAGAAAAATAAATATTTTATTACCTTTGATTATAAAACCGCAAATGATAATTTTCTTATATCTTTGTATGATGGGGAAAAAATAAATGACGCTGTCAAAAATAATACGTATAAAAGACTTTTTGAAAAAGTTTTAAAATCTTCAACTTGGAAGACGCATCAATCCTTTTTTGATACTAACGATTGGGTAGATGACGGATTCTTGCAGATAACTCCTTTTTCCCCAAATGATAATAGTAAAATATATATAAAGAATCTAAGAGTTACTCAGTTCAATTATCCGGAAATTATCTTTAAAAAGTTGTCTTCTGGCGATATGAAACAAGCAATTCCGAAAATTATCTTTACAAAAATAAATTCAACAAAATATAGAATAAATATAGTAGGCGCAACGAATCCCTATACCCTTGTATTTCTGGAAACTTTTAGTGAAAATTGGAAGCTGTTTAATCCGGAAAAAAATACAGCATCCATAAAAGGATATTTCTCTCGATTTTTAAGTATCATAAGCAAAGAAATAGTTAGTGTCTTTATAAAAGAAGATATAAGCACACAAATAATAGCAAGCTATTTTAATGGAGATGTTAAGGAAGGAAAACACACAAATACCTTTTTGGCTCCGAATACTTTTGAAACATGGGGTAAAGAGGTTATTGCTGATGCGAGACATTATGAATCCTTTGATTACGCAAATTCATGGGTAATAAATCCGGAAGACATGGATGAAAAAAAAGATTATACTCTGATTCTTGAGTATATACCTCAAAAGAAATTTTATTTCGCATTATGCTTATCGTTGCTTACGCTTTTCTGTATAATATCATATATTATAAAAATAATAATTTTTAAGAAATGAAGACAGTATTGGGCTGGATAACAGTTCTTTTGATATTTTTTATCTTTAAGAATTGGTTTACAGCTCCTTTTATTACTGCTGGTGATTTCCCGCATTTCTTCAATGAAACGATTGCTCAATGGTCAATAATTCCTCCTTCATGGAATCCTACAAATGGTAACGGTTTTGGCGGGGAACATCTTTTATATGCCTTGGATAGCTATATATACTTTCTTGGAGGATTTATGGTTAACCGGATTGGATTACCGTGGGAGGTTGTATATAAATTTTTTGTTTTTGGTCTTTTTATTATTCTTTCAGTATATTCAAGTATATACTTGTTAAAAAAAACTTTAGAAAACCCCCGTATATTTCAAATGATTATTGGCGTATTGTTATTTTTGACGAATACCTATATTTTTATGATTGTGGGTGGCGGACAAATGGGAGTAGCGCTAGCTTATTCTATAGCGCCTCTAGTGCTTACTCGGTTCATAATGATAATTCAAAATTCAGACTTTGCTACCCAAGGAGTAAAATCTAGAATAAAACAGGTATTGCTGGCAAGTTTTGTTTTAGCGGTGCAGATTATGTTTGATGCGCGACTTGCCCTACTTACCCTAGCTGTTACGCTGGCGTACTTATTCTTTTTTATCTTGACAACTCAATTAAACAAAAAAATAATAATAAAAAAAATTGTATCTTTTTTTAGTGTAATTTTCTTAGGGTTGTTATTTCACCTATCGTGGATTTTACCAAGAATTCTTTTTGGCGCAACTGCTCTTGAAGGATTAATAAAAAACAGTACAGAAGGGGTATTGCGTAACTCGTTTGAATTTTTTTCCTTTGCGCAATTTCCGCAGACGGTCTCTTTTCTTCATCCGAATTGGCCTGAAAATATCTTCGGAAAAATATATTTTATGAATCCCGAATTCCTTGCTTTGCCGATTCTGGCATTTTCTTCTTTATTTTTTATTAAAAAAAACAGTCATAAAAAAAACAATCAAATAATTATATTTTTTGCGCTGCTTGGGCTTATTGGTGCATTTCTTGCAAAGGGAGCAAATCCTCCTTTTGAGGAAATAAATGTATCGATTTTTATGCATATGCCTGCATCAGAAATCTTCAGGGACTCTACGAAATTCTATTTATTTATTGCTTTATCATATACGGTATTAATACCTTTTAGCGTACATAATATTTATAATTTTTTTAAAACAAAATTCAATGTTCCTAATAAAAAAGTACACATTTTAAATTACATACCATGTATATTTTTGTTTTTTGTTTTTTTATTTTTACTTTTTTTGATACGCCCTATCTTTCTTGACGAACTTCGGGGAACGTTTAAGCAGTACGAAATGCCAAAAGAGTACATAGAGTTAAAAGACTTTCTTGTTGAGAAACCTACTTTTTTCCGAACTCTTTGGTTGCCTACGCAGCACAGGTTTAATTTTTACAGTCTTACTCATCCGGCTACTTCGGCAAAAGAATTATTTACAGCAACAAATTCTGCCGAAATAATCATGCAGCTTCATGATGAAAAAACCAAAGATTATCTTATGAATTTAGCGATACAATATATTATTGTTCCCTACGATTCTTTTGGGGAAATATTTGTAAGAGATAGAAAATATAATGAAAAAGAATATGAAGATACATCGGAAGGTCTTAAAAAAATTTCTTGGTTAGAAAAACTGGAGGGATTTGAGAAAATAGGTGTTTATAAAATCACTCAAAAAGCAAGCGACCATTTTAGGCTATATGGAGAAGGAAATATTTCTTATGAAATGAGAAAGCCCGATAGATATGATATCAGTATATCTGTTCCAAAACCTTCAAAATTAATTTTTGTAGAAAATTATAATCCATATTGGATTGCGAAGTTGGGCAAGAATGAAATAAAAAGCGAGAAAACAGAAGATAATCTTAATAGCTTTGCCATAGAGAAATCAGGAAGTTATAGCGGAGAGATTTATTCTTCCAAACAGGAGGCATATAATTATGGGCAAATAGCATCATTAGTTATGCTGACAACATTTATAGTAAGTCTTTTTATGCTGTAACGCAAAACACTAAGCGAAACGATATGGGAACTAATCATAAAGATTTTTTTTATTTTAGTTTAAATCATTTTAATTTTTTCGATAATATAGTTAATATCTTTCTCCGAAACTAATGGATGAACAGGGAGAGAAACTATTTCATTTGCCCATAATTATAGATGCGTTAATGTATTTAATCAAATTAATCTAACAAATTAAAATCTACATTTCATGAATAAAGCACCTATTAAAAACAAAGAGCTTTCTAGAATGATGGATACGCTGAATTCAGCGCCCAAAATATGCGTGCCTTCAGATTTCTGGCAAATGTTAAATACTGTCCATATAAATAAACTTAATGTAGATGGGTTTGATTCTTTTAAACGGTCTATTAATAAAGCGTATTTTAATTGGGAAATATCAGGAATTTTTCTCCATCAGTTGCAATTTCTTTTTTCTGAAATTTATCGTGGAAATATATGGCCGATGGTAAAAAGTAAATTTATTGATAAAAACTTTTCAGGGAAAGTATTTGTTAAGTTTGAATTCTTATCAAGACTTGCCTATAAAGTATATGTAGCATATCTCTATGATTATGTAAGTAGGATTGATCGTCTCGGATTACTTAAAAAAATTTCTGAACCACTTCTTGGAGAACCTTTTTTAGTTAAATATCGTAATAGACTTATCTCTCAAGATCTCTGTAATTCTGTGCACGAGTTTTATAGCATTACAAAAGAAATTAATCTGGACAAAAAGCTTGAAATAGCAGAAATAGGCGCGGGATATGGCAGGTTAGCATATGTTTTTCTTAAAGCGTTGCCAAAAGCAAGTTACTGCATTATCGATATTCCTCCTGCTTTATATATTTCTCAAGAATATCTTCGAAAAATATTTCCAAAAGAAAAAATATTTTTGTTTCGCCCATTTAAGAATTTTAAAGAAATAGAACAGGAATTTAGGAATGCAAGAATTAAATTTCTCCTACCACATCAAATTGAGTATCTACCAAAAAATTATTTCGATATAATGATAAATATCAGTTCTCTTCATGAAATGCGTAGGGATCAGATCAATAATTACATAAAACAAGAAGATCGCTTAACTCAGGGATTTGTGTATTTAAAGCAGTGGAAAAAAGCCAGAGTGAAAGACAATAATTTTATTCGGGAAGATGAGTATCCAATTCCTTTAAAATGGAAAAAAATCTTTCATCGTATGCATCCGATTCAGAATCTATTTTTTGAAACATTATACAGAACTAGATAATCATGCATAATCTATTTTATTCTTTTCTTATAATTCTTACATTGTTTATAGTCTTTTTGATAACCCAATTTATAAAAAATTACTATTTTATTGTTCTCTCCGAAAAGTCCAATCTGTTAACTTTAATAAGTTTCTATGTTATCGTTATTGGTGGATTTATATTTAGTGTTGGATTATTGTTTTTCCGGCGATGGATATATGCAAAGAGAAAAAAACTTCTTCTGTCCCTTAGCATCTTCTTTCTAGGCATTATTTTCATTGAACTATATCTTCATATTACCTATAAACGCCCAATGCGTTTTTCTCCGCATCAATATTTAAATTATATCGGGACACCAAACTACCGAAGTGCTGATGGACTCAATATGCATAACAGTCTTGGCATGCGTGGGAAAGAAATAATAATGCCAAAGCCAGCAGGCAGAATACGACTTGCAATTTTGGGTGGTTCGACCGTATATGAGGAATTTGTGAAAGATTGGAAAAAAGATTTTGCTAGACAACTCGAACATGAACTTAAACAAGCATATCCAAACAAAGATATTGAAGTTATCAACGCAGGATTACCCGGATGGGATTCATGGGAAGACCTTATTAACTTAGAATTTAGACTCATCGATTTAGACCTTGACGCTATCATTGTTTATGAGGGAGTAAATGATGTGCATGCTCGGTTTGTGAGACCAAATTCCTATAAGGCGGACAATTCTGGAAATAAAAGCCAATGGGTAATAAAACCATGCTTGGTTTTATTATGTCTCAAAACAGTACAATTAATTACCGGATTTGATTCGTATAATTTTGATTTCGGCACTCCTACCTATACGCATCCCGTAACAAATGATTACAATGCAATTCTTGATATGACGCCTATTGAAGCTTTAGAAAAAAATCCTCCTATTTATTTTGAAAGAAACCTGCGCAATATCATTGCAGTTGCTCGTGAAAATGGCATTACCGTACTCCTTTCAACATGGGCATGGAGTAATCAATTACCTGACTATGCGGCAAGCCTTCATTATCAGAAAGGATTTAATGATCTCAACGATGTTGTAAAAAAAATTGGGAAAACGAAAAATGTTGAAATATATGATTTTGCAGTTGAAATGCCAGTGGATAAAAAATATTGGGCTGATGGTTCACATAGTAATTCAGAAGGAGTAACATTAAAAGCAAAATTATTCGCAAATTATATTATGAAGACTAATTTTCTTGATACTATTGAAACCACCAAAAAGAAAGAAAAATCATTATGAAAGCATCAATTTTATTACACATATTTAGACAATTTTCAAAAAAGATTGCACGAATACAAGCATTTCTCATTCTAACAATGTTGTATTTTATAGTTCTTCCTTTTTTTGCGTTACCTTTCAAAATCTTTAAAAGAGAAATATACAGTAATAGAAATACGTGGAAATCATGGAAGTTTAAAGCAGAAACTATCCATGATCTTAAGAAGCAATTTTAATGAATATTTTAGGAATCTCTTGTTTTTATCACGAGTCGGCAGCTGCGCTTATTCATGATGGTGAGATTATCGCTTCAGGGGCGCTTGAGCGATTTTCGAGAAAAAAACATGATGCATCCTTTCCGCAAGAGGTTATCGATTTTTGCCTTAAGGAAGGAAATATTAGCGCTGATAATCTTGATTACGTTGTTTTTTACGAAAAGCCATTTCGTAAATTTGAGCGTAATCTCATTATGTCGCTTGCATACTTTCCGAAATCGCATTTGCTTTTTGTCGATGCGATGAGGAATTTTCTTACAGAAAAGTTGTGGATTAAATCTATTATTGCTTCGAAACTTCGCATAAATCCCGATAATGTCCTTTTTGTCCCGCATCATATCTCACATGTGGCCGCATCTTACTTTCTATCTCCATTTGAAACGGCAGCATTTCTTACGCTTGACGGCGTTGGTGAATGGACATCAGGTTGTTGGGGCGAAGCATCACAAAACAAACTTTATCCCAAACAAGAGCTTAAATTTCCCCATTCTGTTGGACTTATCTATGCGGCATTTACTGCTTTTTGCGGATTTGAAGTTAACGATGGTGAGTACAAATTAATGGGAATGGCAGGTTATGGAAAGCCAATCCATACAGATAGAATAAAAAAATTATATAAACAGTATAGTGATGGATCTATAGAGTTAAATCTTGAGTATTTTGCTTTTCATTGGTCTCCGCAAAAAATGTATACCAGCAAATTCCAAGCGTTATTTAAAGAACTTGATCCCGCAGATATTGCTGCAAGCATTCAAGCGTGTACAGAGGAAATTGTATTCGCAATGCTTTCCTATATTTATAAAAAGACAAAGCAAAAACAACTTGTTTTTGGTGGCGGTGTTGCTCTGAATAGCTCACTAAATGGAAAAATAATTAAGTCAACGCCATTTAAAGACATATTTATTTTTCCGGCAGCCGGGGACGATGGCGGCGCAGTTGGCGCAGCGCTTTATGTATATCATCATGCACTTGGTAATCCGAAAAAAAAATCACTGTCGCATGTTTTTTTTGGAAAAGAATTTACCGATGATGAGATAGAACAATTTCTTAAAAAAGAAAGCGTTCAATATAAAAAATTAGAAAAAAAGAAACTGATTGACTATGCAGTAAAAAAACTTATAAAAGGTAATGTTGTTGGTTGGTTTGAAGGAAAAGCTGAGTTTGGGCCACGTGCTCTTGGTCATAGATCTATTTTGGCCGACCCACGAAATCAAAAAATGAAAGATATTGTCAATAAGAAAATCAAATTTCGCGAAGAATTTAGGCCTTTTGCTCCGGCAGTGCTTGCGGAGTATGAAGCAGCATATTTTGATATAAACGCTTCAAAGCTTGTCCCATTTATGCTTGCGACATGTAGAGCAAAACCATCTGCAAGAAAAGATGCGCCAGCAACAGTTCACGTAGATGGAACATCCAGAATACAACGTGTTGATAAAGACTACAATGGACGTTTTTATGGACTTCTTACAGCATTTTATGAAAAAACATCTGTACCTATTCTTTTAAATACATCGTTCAATGTTAAAGGAGAGCCGATTGTTAATTCGCCGAAAGACGCGCTTAATACCTTCAGAAATTCTGGTATAGACGTATTAGTTCTTGAAAATTTTATTATTGAAAAATAACAGACAATACGATAAACTATTTTAGTCTATGCAAATAATAAAACAATTTATAATTCGCTTTTCGATTATTAAAGAGCTTCTTCAGTTTATGTGGGAAGAAAAATTATGGTGGATGGTTCCATTTGTCATACTTCTTCTTATCGTAGGACTACTTCTTATTTTTGCCCAATCCTCTCCCATTGCACCATTTCTTTATACAATTTTTTAAATAAATTTTAGTCTAGTGATTTTCTTGCAAGCACGCAATTGATCGAGTTTTTAGTAATATTTTTCTAAAAACAGGTTCTAGCAACTTATCAGTATCATAATTTTTAGCAAACCGAAGTGCATTCTTACTATAGATTTTATAAAGTGATTTATCAAAAAATAAGGTTTTTATACTTTTATACCAATCATCTGCATCAATAACGCTAAATCCAATTTTATTTTTATCGATGAGAAGAAATGAATCGTTAATTCTTGTACTAATTATTGGTAGGCCTGCTCCAATATAATCAACCAATTTACCAGTTAGCCCCTTGTTCATAAATGAATGATCAGGAGTGTGTGCATCAGATGTTGTAGCATAGGAAGCTATGCCTATTGTGTATTTAGCAAGAATCGCGGATGTTAATATATAATTATCCAGGACTCCTCTAAAAAAAATTCTATCATCTAGGTTAAGCATTCTGATTTCATTTCGAATAGTACTTTGAGCACCTGTTTTACCATATACATCCAATATAAATGATATATTTTCTTTTTTGAGTTGGCTTAACGCTTTTAGTAGTGGACTAAAATTGATCGTTCCATAATCAATTGATCCTGCATAAACTAAGGAATATGGATATTTTTTAACATTTCTTTTTACAGACTTTAGATCTATGGTGGGTTTAATAGCGAAATGTTTATAAGCATATTTTCCTGTGGGATCAACTTCCTCTACAAATTTATTGCTGAACGCAAAAAAATAATCACACGTAATATAGGAGAATTTAGTTATATATTGATAAATAGCATTCATAAGAACATTCGAGAATCTTTTTTTAGAATAATCAACATTGTAATAAACAATTTTATCGATACGTAAAAGTATTTTACTAAGATAGGTATGAAAATAAGCTAACGAGTCAAAGCAAATCGCAAGATCTATTTTAGGAGGAAGTTTAAAATATTTGTACCAAAAAATTAATCCATATAAGCCTTCAAATGGATATTGTATTACTGGAGGAATTTTAAACGTAAATTCTTTTTTTCCATCATATATAACGCTTTTCCGATTGTCTTTAGGCACAATGGGATGAAAGATTGTATATACTTTATATTTATCTTTAAGATATTCGTAAAATTTATTAGGAGGTCCGTGTACTGTGCTAACATGAGAAACAAG
>MFOZ01000019.1:15251-85602 GCA_001784055.1 Candidatus Levybacteria bacterium RIFCSPLOWO2_01_FULL_42_15
AAGTAGGATGGTTTTCATAGGTATAAATATATCTTACTCAATCCGATATAGTTGTCATATTATATACTATTCGACAATACTATCCATATCCAGCATTCAAAAAATGAATTCCTAACGATCATATATTCTTGATACCTCCTATTCTGTTTAGAAATATTGCTTTTCCTTGCAATACAATATTAATTTACATATAATGTTATGATGAATTTTTCGTTATTGTTGGTATGAATATTCTCGTTACGGGCGCTGCTGGTCTATATGGAATTCACTTAGTTGATCAACTGGTCAAGGAAAAGGATGTAAAACATGTCATAGGAATTGATAATTTGTCCCGCGATTTTTTAGTAAAAGATCCATTTATTCAATCGAAAGAAGCAAAAAAGAAATTCAAATTTTATAAAAGAAATTATAGGACGCTTACGTTAAGGGAATTAAACTCTTTTGATCTTGATTTTGTTGTGCATTTGGCAGCATTTATTTCAATTCCTGAATCAATGAAAATGGAAAAAGCGTATTTTATGAATAATGAGTTTGGTACATTTCAATTAATTCACTTGTTGCATAGAACGGAAAAAAAACCCCATTTTATTTTTGCATCTTCACCTGAAGTATATGGATCTGCAATTTACGCACCAATGGATGAAAAGCACCCGATGCTACCTAGGAGTGTCTATGCAGTAACGAAACTTGCGTCAGAAAAACACTGTATGGCGATGTATGAATGGTACGGATATCCAATAACGATTATTAGAAATTTTAATACATTCGGTCCTAACCAAAATATCTTCGGAAATGCAGCAGTAGTCTCAAATTTTATTGCACGGTCAGTGCAAGGGAAAAATATTGTTATTCATGGTGATGGGTTACAGACTCGGGATTTTCAATTTATAAAAGATGCCGTAAGAGCATATATTTTGACAATTGTGAACTCAAAAAAAATGGTCGGGAGAATATTAAATATTGGAACAGGTAAACAAACAAGGATTAAAGATCTTGCTGAAATAATTGTCAAATTAACAAAATCCAAATCAAAAATAAAATATGTACCAACACGAGGGGCCGATTTACGTTCACTACAGGCAGATTATAGTGAAATTCAAACACTCGTTGGCTGGAAACCGCGCTATTCTTTAGAAACAGGACTTGAAAAAACAATTGATTGGTTTAAACAAAACATATGAAAATATTAGTTACCGGCGGCGCAGGGTTTATTGGAAGATGGGTTGTAAAAAATCTCCTAGAGAAAAGGCATGATGTATTTATTATCGATAGTTTGGTGCGGGGAAATGAGAATAACCTGCATGAATTTAAAAAAAAAGCCCATTTTAAAGACTTTTATAAGGTTGATATAACCAATAAAAAAGCCCTCGGAAATATATTTAAAGAAAAATTTGATGTTATTTTTCATCTTGCTTCATCTTGCGATGTTGGGCTTAGCATTGATAATCCGACCGAAACTTTTAAAACAGATATTTACGGAACATTTTTACTTCTTGAAGAAAGCAGAAAATCAAATACAAAATTTGTTTTTGTTAGTACCTGCATGATATATAATATAAACGCGAACATTGCAATAACTGAAGAAAGTCCTACTATGCCTCGCTCTCCTTATGCAGCGGGAAAACTTGCTAGTGAAGGATTAGTATTGAGTTATCAGCATGCGTATAAACTACCAGTCGTTATCTTGCGGCCTTTTAATACATATGGACCGTTTGGGTTATTTGAAAAAGCTCGAGGAGAAGGAGGGGTTATCAATTTATTTTTGAAATGTTTTATACAAAATAATAACTTGCACATTTACGGAAGCGGGAAACAGACGAGGGATTTTTTATATGTAGAAAATTGTGCTGAATATATTGTAAGGATTGGACTTTCCAAAAGAGCAGAAGGGGAGATTTTTAACATAAGCACCGGCCGTGAAACTTCTATCAACGAACTCGCGCGAATTATCTGCAAAGATAAGAGTAGAATAACATACATAAAACATCATCACGAGCAAAGTGAAATAATGCGTTTATATGGAGATATGGCAAAAGCAAAAAAAATAATTTTACCATCTGTATTAGTGTCTCTTGAAGATGGAATAAAAAAAACGATGATGTGGCTTTTGAGAAACCGGCAATATTTAAAAAAATGATTAACTTTTCAAAACAAACATTACTTGTTATAGCTCCTCATCCTGATGATGAGGTTTTGAGCTGCGCAGGTTTGATTGATAAGATAAAAAAATACAATGGCAAGGTGTATGTTCTTATTGTGACAGTTGGCAATCTGGATCAATTGGGGAGAAATAAGAGCGATATGAAAATACGTACGAAGGAGGTAGCAGATGCTATGAAGATATTACGTGTTGATGGATTTGAAATAGGGTTGGTCGGTAAGAAATATCATATGAAACTAGATACGATATCACAAATGGAATTAGTTAATTTGATTGAATCAAAAAGCAGTGTTTCACTTGATACGGTTCGACCGTCAATAGTATGCTTTCCATATATTGATTCTTATAATCAAGATCATCGTGCTGTTGCGCAAGCTGCCTTTTCAGCGTTAAGACCCCGCCCAAAAAAGTACAGACATCTTGTTCCTATGGCTCTTATGTATGAACATCCGGATATGGCTTGGTCGATGTCTTCATTTAAACCAAACTGCATTGTAGATATTAGTGACCATCTTGACATTAAAATAGAAGCACTACGGAAATATAAGTCGCAGCAACATAGAGATCCTCACATTATGAGTGCTGAAAATGTGAGAAGGATTGCTCAAATCCGAGGGAGCGAGATAGGTGTTAGTGCAGGTGAAGCATTTATGCAGATGCGACTTATTATATAGCCAGTTATTTTTTATACTGATTTGGTTTCTTCTATGGTATAATCCATAAATTATGAGGCAAAATAAACCCGAAATTAAAAAACAAATTCGCTTATTGCTTACTAGCTCGCGCGGATATATAAATCTCGGAAGAATAGAATCCCTAAGGAATAACTCCCAATACGATTTTTATATAGTTGGAGTAGATATTTTTGGAGATAAATATAAACTGCCGATTCTTGATGAACAAATTCAGATTCCGGCAGATAATGAAAGAAAATATATAGGAATGATAAAAAAAATAACTACAGAGAAAATGATAGATGTAATTCTACCCGCTTCTGATGCTGAAGTAGAAATAATTTCTAAAAATAAAAAGTTACTAAAAAAAATGGGAGTAGGAACGGTTTGCTCTTCTTATTTAGTAACCCATAGCGCTGTAAACAAAGCAAATATGTTGCTTTTTCTCAAAGAAAAAAAAGTAGACGTACCGAAGTTTTTCATCCCAGAATCAATAAAGGAACTTATTCTGGCCGCAAAAAAACTTGGATATCCAAAAAAGCCTATTATTATAAAGCCCGCCTTTGCAAGTGGCAATCGGGGAGTGTGGTTGATAAAAGAGAATTTTAGTAAAGAACTATTGCATTCACGCGGAATTCCTCGTATCTCAATTGATGAATTTGTCAAGCAAGTTGGAAAACTTAAGCATTTTCCAAAAATAGTTCTTATGGAATATCTTTCTGGAGATGAATACAGCGTAGACGGATTAGGCGAAAAAGGAAATCCGATTTATGTTATTCCCAGAGTAAGGGTTTCTCCGTTGCCGGGATATTCGCAAGAAGCCCTAATCCATGAAAATAAAGAAGTCAAAGAATATGTAGAACAGATATGCAGGGCATTTGGTTTTGATTCAATATTTAATGTTCAATTAAAGTATGGCGAAGATGGAAAACCAAAAGTTTACGAGATAAATCCTCGGATTTCAGCAACAGCAGTTGCCAATACTGCAGCAGGAGTTGATCTTTTACTCTTCAGTATTCTTAAGGAGTTAAAGATTACTTACCCAAAAAATATACAACCCAAGAAAATTCGTATGATACGATTTTGGAAAGAATTTTATACAGATAATTAAATATATGCCTCAACATGCAGCAGATCTGTTTTTTGCTATCCTAAAGTCTTATGGAGTAAGGCAAATTTTTGGAATTCCCGGCGACGAATTAGAAATTTTTGATGCATTAGCCCATAGCGGTATTGAATTTATAACTACAAGGCATGAACAGGCAGCAGCATTTATGGCTGAGGCAGTTGGTAAGGCTTTATCCGAACCTGCAGTTTGTATATCAACCCTTGGTCCCGGGGCAACAAATCTTGTTACTGGTGTTGCAGACGCATATCAGAATAGAGTTCCCATGTTGGTTCTTTCAGGTCAATTGGAAAGAAAATTCCATAAGAATCATCCGCATGCGCATCAGTATATAAACTTATCTCGGTTATTCGCACCGATAACAAAAGCGACATATACTATCTCGAGTATTTCTTCAATGCAAGGAACAATTGATAAGGCTTTACAGATCGCAGGAGAAGGAATACAGGGTCCCGTTCATATTACTCTTCCAATAGATGTTATGGAACAAGAGGTTCGTGGAGTATTTATAAAGAAAAAAAATCCACAGATAAAACCTAATACAATTAGCCCAAGCTTAATTAATAACTATGCAGAATTACTACTCAATTCTTCTTATCCAGTAGCATTTTTAGGAAATAAAGGCAATAACATAGATATATCTTTTAGAAATATACTGCAAAAATCACACATCCCTGTCATGACATCTTTTATGGGAAAAGGTAGCTTTTCCGAGAAAGAAAGTATGTCGCTGGGGACAGTTAGTAGACATCTCAATGATCAACTTGCTCAACTTGTAAAAAAAGCAGATCTTATGTTAGTTGTTGATTATGATTATATTGAAGGTGTACAGCCAAAGATGTTTAAAAATAAGAAGATAATCTACATTAATTCATATTCAGCGAAAGAGGATGCATTACTTTATCCGGTTTGCGAAATAATAGGACATATAGATTCTGTTACAAAATGTTTAGCACAAGAGATGAAACATATTTCCTATTCAACAAAGTGGAATGAGGCTGAAATAATTGAAGTAAAGAGAAAACGTTATCAGCAAATACTTAATAGTCAACAGATGAATAGTGTTCCATTTAATCCTTTTAGGGTAATGCAGGTATTACAACAAATTACCACTGGTGATGAGGTCATGGTGTCCGATGTTGGCAATCATAAGCAAGTATTAGGGTTAGGGTATGATGTTTGTAAGCCACATCATATTCATTTTTCCAATGGACTATCCAGTATGGGATTTTCATTGCCATTTGCTGCAGGGTTGCGATTTACTCTACCTAATGATAAAACAATAATTTCAATTAACGGAGATGGTGGTTTTTTAATGAATGTACAGGAACTGGAAACGATAAGAAGATATAACCTTAATATAAAAATAATCATTTTTGTTGATAATGCTTTCGGTATGATCAAATCTAATCTTCTTGCAAAATATAAGAGAGTCAAAAATTTAGATTTTACTAATCCGGACTTTCACTATCTAGCAAGAAGTTTTGATTTTCCTTATTTCACAGTTTCAAAGAAAGGGACGATAAAAAAGATAGTACGCAAATTTTTAAATACAGAAGGAACTGCAATATTAACGATTCCAGTAAAATATTAATTGTAATGCCTCGCAAGCAAATTGCAAGAGCGCACAAGTTATATGCTTAAAGTGGTTGCTTTTGATCTTGATGACACACTGTATCCAGAAGACCTTTATGTACAAGGTGGTTTGCATGCAGTTGCCTCCTATATAGAGCACACATTCAAAATTAATCGTAATCTTATTTACAAACAATTACTTGCCGCAAAAGATAAGAATCCAAGAGACAAGGTTTTTGATACGGTACTATCTAAATATAACTTCTATAATTCCTTTATTACCGAAGATTTGATTCGAAAGTACCGATCTCAAGCGTTGTCCATTACATTATATCCGGGTGTTAAAAAATTACTGGATTCTCTTAAAAAGAAGTATGTTCTTGCTCTTATAACTGATGGGTTAACTGTTGTGCAGATGAAAAAAATAAAACATCTTAAAATAGACACATATTTTAATTACATATATTGTACTCAAGATGAAGGAGTTCAAGAAGGAAAACCGGATACTAAATTTTTCCAAAAACTGCTTGATGATGCTTCTATATCATCGCTAGAGGCAATTTATATTGGCAATGATCCCCAGAAAGATTTTCTTGGGCCAAAGAAGTTAGGAATAAGAACGATTCGCGTATTGCAAGGGAGATATGGAGGAGAAGAAGTGATATCTGGGGCGGAGCCCACTTTTACGATACAAAAGATTAAAAATGTAGAAAAACTGCTTAACGATATTAAAAATGAGGACTAGGAAGAAAATAATAGTACAGAAAATTATATGTAGTCTTTTTCAATGAGGTAGTTTTTGAGTCCAATGTGCCAATCAGGCATTATATTTAGATTTAGATTTTTAAGGTTCTCATTTCCTAGAACGGAATAAAGTGGCCGTTTGGCCGGCGTATAATATTCTTTTGAAGTAATAGGTATAAGATGCACCTTTGTATTTGTAATTTTAAAAATTTCCTTGGCAAATGTATACCATGAGCATTCTCCAAGTGCAGAAGCATGATAGATGCCATAGCTGTCGGTTTTTATGAGTTTATGTATTTGTTTGGCTAAATCAACTGTATAGGTGGGTGCCAAAAACTGATCATTAACTACTCGTACATTCATCTTCTCGTGTGCGAATTTTAACATTGTTTCAACAAAGTTTCCACCTTTTAACGAAGAGCCTTTAAGACCAAAAAGACCGCTTGATCGCAAGATAAAATATTTTTTACATATATATCTTGTAAAATATTCGCCCGTGAGCTTGGATAAACCATAGACGTTTAAAGGGCCTGGCGAATCAGTTTCTTTATAGGGAGTAGTTTTCTTTCTATCCAAGCCAAAGACATAATCAGTGCTGATGTAAACGAGCACACTATTTTGTTGCGAGCAATATTCTGCAAGATTTTTCTGGGCAAAAGCATTTATAAGGAATGCTTTTTCAAGATTAGTTTCGCAATCATTAACTCGATGGTAGGCAGCAGTATTAATTACGATATCTGGTTTAATGCGATTAATGACCTGATTTATTGTATTCTTATCCACAATATCAATATCCTTGTGAGTCAAAGGGAAAAGCTGTATATCGGAGTCTTTGCTAAAAACCTTTATCAAATCAGTTCCAAGCTGTCCATTTGCTCCAATAACAGCGATGCGTAATTTACTCATGTTTTTTTAAGACTTTAGCGGGAACACCTCCTACTACGGTATTTGCTGGAACATCTTTTACAACCACAGCATTTGCACCTATTATGGCATTATCACCAATAACGACGTCTCCAATAACTTTTGCTCCTGTACATATTGTTACATTTTTCCCAATTTTGGCACCTATAGATCCCGGATAAACATTTGTTCCCACCATTAAAGGACCAAAAAGAGTAAGATTCTCTCCTGATGAGGCTGTATGCGTAATAATAATTCCTCGATAATGTAAATAAAAACCTTTTCCAATTATAACACGTGGATGAATATGAATGTCAAAAATGAAATAATTTATATAGAAATAGATTGGATATAAGACATATCCTAAATATCGAATAATGAAGAATTCATGGTTGTATAGATATTGCTCGATCCGGTACATGCAGATAAAAAGCATATTTGGATTATGAAATAAAATAGCAAATTTGAGAAAAATGTTTTTTTGTTTTTTGCCTAGATCGTGGGCATAGAAGAATCTTTTCCAGTCAGCGGCAATAACAGAAAATACTAAAATCATAGATAGTCCTTTTCGTCAAGGTAATTTCTTAACCAAATCAATAATTGTTTCTTCAATTGTTATCTTTGGCGTAAATCCAAGCACATTTTTTGCTTTTGTGGTTATTATTCGATAAGATCGATCTTTTCTATCGTCTTGTTCAAAAATGATTTTTGGATGTATGGAAAAATGTTTCACCATGGTCTCTTGTACTAACGAAGTAATATCTCGAACTCGAAAATTACCGAATCCAATATTGAATATTTGTCGTGCTATATTTTGTTTTGGTGCGGTTAGTGTCTTGTAATATGCTCTAGCTACGTCGTCAATGTTTATCAGCGGCCTCCACTGAAAACCTTTACAATAGACTCGAATATATCCATTTTTAAGTACACTTCTTACCATAGCATTGACAACAAGATCAAAGCGCATATTTGGTGAATAACCCAAAACAGTCGCCTTTCTAAAAATAACAACACAAAAATTTTTATCTGCTAACTCTAGAAGTTTTATTTCAGCGTTATGTTTTGAAGTGGCATAATGTCCTAACGGGGTTATAGATTCTTGTTCGTTTTTGGGACCATCTTCTTTATCTATACCTTTATCGTATAAGGACGAGCTCGATGCAAAAATAAAGCGCTTAACATTCAATTCTTTTGCCTTTTGTGCAAGAGCAATAGTAGCAAGTGTATTTACCTTTTTTGTTTCGTTTGGATCTTTATCAGAAGATGTTTCATTAGAAAACGCTGCTAAATGTATAATTGCAAAGATATTCTTAAGTAGCATAGGTTCTATTTTCCTAATGTCGTTTTGTATATATTCAAATTTTTTTTTGCATTGTCGAGGAATTGGTCCGGTAAAAGGGAGAATGTCGATTACGCGTACAGATAAGCCTTTTTTTAACAAATAGCTTACTAAAATTGATCCGACGTATCCAGATCCACCGGTAATAAGAATCTTTTGTTGAGCTTGTGAAGTCTTCACTGTGATATGGGATTTAGAGTAACTTTTGGAACATAGAGAATAGCGTTATCGTGATACTTTTTACCTCGCAATTCTTTAATTTTCTTAACAATTTCTTTATAAAAATTCCACGACATAATAATAATATGAAGATTTCCTTTTTCTTTTTGTAAGAGTTCGGGAGACTCTATTGAGATATTTCTTCCCGGAGTAACAAATCCCCATTTTAGAGGATTGTCATCGACGATGTATTCTAGATTGAGCTTAAAATAATTAAGCATAGTATTTCCTTTAGCAGATGCTCCATATCCAATAACTCTCTCTCCCCTTTTTTTAAAATCCGAAACGAGTTTACGAAGGTTATTTCGATTTTCTGCTACATTTTTGGCAAAGCGTTTGTAGGTTTGGATATCAAACAACCCACTTTCTTTCTCTTTTTGTATTAATGTAGTAACTTTGTCTGAATGAGAACTGATGCCCTTTTTTAGGAAGAAACGAATACTACCGCCATGAATAGGAGTTTGGATTAAATCAACAATGTGGAATCTCGAACGTGAAGCAAGCATAGCAAAAGAGTTGATCAGGAAATATGAAAGATGTTCGTGGTAGACCGTATCGAACTCATTAGATTTAATCATATTATTGCCGTAGGGAAACTCAAGTATCAAAATACCATCATCTTCCAAAGCCAAGAAACAAGCGAAAAGGAATCTATCAATTCGATCGACATGAGCAAATACATTGGTTCCCGTAATAAGATTAAATTTCTTTCCAAGTTTTTTAGCTACTTTTTTGCTCCAGTAGTCAACAATTACAGAAATATTTTTCTTAATAGTAATTTCTCGTAAGTTTCCTGCCGGATCAACTCCATACACATCGCACCCCAGTTCTTTAAAAAATTCCAATTGCGTTCCATCGTTGCAAGCAATGTCCAATACTCGTATTTTTTTCTTTTTCACTCGGGCTACAGCGTCTTTTGCCAACTCTTTACAATGATTTTGGAAGGTTTCTGTTGTTCCGCTGACATAGAGGTAGTTTTTAAACATTAATGCCGGTTTTATTACGACACTAAGCATGCTATGGAAGCAGTTTTGGCATAATAATACTTCAAGAGGATATTCTTGCAATTTTTCCTCCTTTTTATGATAGCTATTCGCAAGTGGCTGCTTACCCAAATTGAGATATAAGAACAAGTTTTTTGCTCCGCAGCAGCGGCACCTTGTGGCTTTTTTCATACGAAAGCTGGATTTTTTTGATATTCTGCAAAGGTCATACCGCCTCGATCTCTTGTTGAGAGGATTGGATCATTAAATGGCCAGGTGATGGCGAGGTTTTTATCATTCCATAACAATATTTTCTCGGATAAAGGTGTATAAAATCCTGTGAACTTATATAGTAATTCAGCGGTATCACTAAGGACGGCAAATCCAAAGGCAAACCCAACAGGAACGAAGAGTTGTTTTTTATTTTCCGCAGATAACTCAATGGTAAACCATTTTCCAAATGTTGGCGATTTTATTTGTAGATCAACAGCGACACAAAATGCTTTTCCATAGATGCATCGGATGAGTTTGGTAACAGGAGCTTCCATATTTTGAAAATGGAGACCGCGAAGAACTTTGTATTTTGATCTGGAATGAACTTCCTGGACAAATGTAAGGTCAAGACCGGCTTTTTGAAAATCACGTTTATGCCAAGACTCAATCAGAAATCCCCGTTCATCTTGAAAGTAGTCGATTTCTATGACAATTAAATCTTTCAAAGGAGTTTCTATAAGCCTCGTTTTCATCCTGTCAATTCTCCCATATCGCTTCTTATGATACAATATCTTGGAATTTATGGCAAAATCATCGGATAATCCTTTAGTGTCAATTATTATTCCTTTGCACTGGGGCTTGAAACCGGAAAATTTTCCCCGGTTTCTCACTGATTTAAAAAAATACGACAAGCTCAAATACCAACACTACGAGATTCTTGTTGTGACAGATAAGCCAATTGTTCCTGTTATCACAGGAAAGAAGGTTCGTTGTCTCGTAATGAATATAAATCATCCAACTACTGGGACAGAAAAACGTGATTTTGCTCTGCCTTTTGTAAAAGGCGAGATCTGCGCTTTTATAGATGATGATGCATATCCTGATTCCAACTGGCTTACCAATGCGATTCCTTGGTTTAAATACGAGAGAATCGTAGCGGTTGGTGGTCCAGGAGTTACTCCTCTTGAAGATTCGTTCTGGCAAAAGATAGGAGGATATGCTATTGAGTCATATTTTTGTAGCGGCAATATTCAATACCGTTTTTATCCCACATTTGAACGCTTCAGTAAAGATCAACCTGGATATAATTTGTTGGTTCGGACATCTGTTTTAAAGAAAGTAAAAGGATGGGGAACAACATTCTACGGAGGGGAAGATACAGTTCTTTGTATAAAATTATTAAAGTTTGGAAAAATTCTTCATGACCCTAATATTATTGTATATCACCATCGTCGAACATTTCCTTTTGGACATCTAAAACAAATTGGTAGTGTAGGATTACATAGGGGATACTTTTTTAAGAAGTATCCGCAGACCTCGCGAGGCACTTTCTATCTTCTGCCAACGATTTTAACACTGGGATTTATAAGCGGAATTGTATTAGTAGTGCGTTTTCCTCAATTATTTGCTTTGCCATTTGTCTTAGTATTTTTATTTTTTCTTTTACTTGGTACAATCTCGGTCTACCGACATAAAGTCGATATTACGAGTTCTCTCATAGCAAGCATTGCTATTATGATGACACATATGTCATATGGCGTTTTTTTTGTAAAAGGTTTATTAACGCACCACTTAAATAAGTAAGGGAAGTATGCATCTGCCAAAGATTACATGTTGTGTTAGGACGTATAATGAGGAAAAACGTATTGCAGAATGTTTAAGAGGTATATTTGGCCAAAATTATCCTAGACAACTTTTGGAAGTAATCCTCGTAGATGATATTTCCACAGATAAAACAATCGCAATTGCAGAAAATTTTCCTGTAAAAATCTTAATCAATGAGACTGGCAATGCCGAGATATCATTGATTAGAGGTTTTAAAGAATCAACTGGCACATTTTTTACAGTTGTTGATGCGGATATGTTCTTTCGGGGAAAAAATTGGTTCCAAAAAATGCTAAAACCTCTCTTAGAAAACCCTGATATATCAGCCGCATTTACGGGATATTATTCCCATAAAAGAAACTCACTCATTACAAAATATTTGAATCTCGATTCGATCCAGCGAGACTTAGTGTATCAAATTTTTTCTCCAGGATTTAATGAAGTAATTAATGAGAAGAAAAACGGTTATTACGTTTGTCAATACTCTGTCAATAAAATTCCACCGCAGGTTCATGGTCTTTATAGAAGTTCTATTTTAAAAAAAATACTCGTTAATGAGATAGATTATCATGATATGATAAAGCTCGTGATCTTAGTTGATAAAGGATATAAAAAATTTGCCTATGTTCCTCAGGCAGGATATTACCATTTCCATGTTGATTCTTTATTACATCTGGGGAAAAAACGAATTCGAAACATAAAAGAGAGATATCTAGATTTTTATACAAATAAGAATCATTACAAATGGTTTGATGCATCAGATTCTGCTCGTATTAAAAGAACGTTTTTCCTTATCCTTGCTACATACTTGATATTGCCATTATGTTTGTTTTCACTGTCTAGAGCGTTAATACGGAGAAACCTACTCTATCTTCTTGAACCTGCAGTAACTTTTGTTATCGTAAGTGCAATATTATACGCATTTTTATCAGATAAAAGAGGTAGAAAATTTATCATTCTTCAATTTGCTAAAATAGTACATCTACCTAAAGGAAAATCCTAACATGATAGAGCAGGCTGTAATTTTGGCGGGCGGTCAGGGAAAAAGATTTCGTCCCCTCACATTGACTACTCCAAAGCCAATGATATTATTCCATGGAAAGCCTTTTTTTGCATACATTATAGAAATGCTTAAAAAAAACGGCATTAAAGAAGTAATTATTTTGACAGGTTATTTGCATGAAAAAATAGAGGATTATTTTAAAGATGGACAAGAATTTGGTTTAAAAATAAAATATTCTTTTAGTCCAGTCGATGATGAAACAGGAACAAGAGTTAGAAAAGCAAAAAATTTAATTGCTGACACATTTCTTCTTTTGTATGGAGATAATTATTGGCCATTACAGTTGGATGAGCTTTTTAGGTTTTACAAAAAAATGAATACACAAGGATTAGTTACGGTATACTCAAACATCGATAACTATACGAAAAACAACACTTTTGTTAACGATAAAGGACTGGTTGAGGTTTATGATAAAAGCCGACGAGCATCAGGATTGAACGGAGTAGATGTCGGATTTTTTATTTTGAGAAAAAGTATTTTAAAAAGTTTTCCGGAAGATAATTTCTCGTTTGAAAAAGTAATTCTGCCGAAAATGATCGCGGAAAAACAACTTGCTGGATTCTTAACCTGCCATAAGTATTATGGATTAAGTAATTTAGAAAGAATACCGGTTATTGAAGAATTTTTTAAGCCAAAAAAAGTTATCTTGCTTGATAGGGACGGAGTAATTAATAAAAAACCTCCAAAAGCGGAATATATAAAAAATTGGAGCGAATTTAAATTTTTGCCGGGAGCAATTGATGCGCTAAAGCTATTAACTAAGAAGGGATACCGAATTATTCTTATCTCCAATCAGGCGGGAATCGGAAGAGGAGCAATGACAGAAGAAGACCTTAAGAAAATTCATAAAAAGTTTTTGGAAGTATGCAGAAAAGAAGGAATTAATCTTACCGGAATTTATCACTGTCCCCATAATTGGGATGAGGGATGTTTTTGCAGGAAGCCAAAACCAGGCATGTTGTTTAAGGCGGCAGCTGATCATAATTTCGATCTAACAAAAACAATTTTCATCGGAGATGATGAGCGCGACGAGCAAGCAGGAAAAGCCGCTAATTGCAAAACTATATCATTGCACCAAGGACAAAATTTATTAGTTATTGTAAAAACTTTAGCGTAAAATGTTTTTATTATGATTATTTCGAGAACGCCACTTAGAATAAGTTTTGTTGGAGGAGGGAGCGATATCGCTTCTTTTTACCATCACACGTCTGGTGCTGTTGTTTCGACCGCAATTAATAAATACATTTATATTGCAGTAAATAGGCAATTTGACGGAAGAATTCTTGTAAATTATTCAAAAACAGAAATTGTTACGAAAATTTCCGATATAGAAAATAATTTAGTTAGAGAAGCGCTTAAATTAACAGGCGTAACGGGCGGAATTCACATAATATCCATAGCGGATATTCCTTCTGAAGGAACAGGAATGGGGTCATCCAGTTCATATATTGTCGGACTTTTAAATGCGCTATATGCATATCAAGGAAAACATATAAATGCAGAAAAATTAGCAAAACAAGCATGTCAAATTGAGATAGATATACTAAAAAAACCTATTGGTAAACAAGATCAATACATTGCCGCATACGGAGGGCTTCAACATATTAAGTTTAATTCAGATGAATCTGTTTATGTTGATCCAATTATTTGCAAGATGGAAACAAAAAAAACTCTTGAAAAGAGATTATTGCTTTTCTATACGGGTATTATGCGATCCGCAGACCCAATTTTGGCAAAACAAACAAAAAATATGGCATCCCTTACCGCAAAGAGGAAAATTATGAGTAAAATGGTACAGCTGGCAAGAGAGATGAGTAATGCGCTGAATAATAATAAATTAAATGATTTTGGTAAGATGTTGCATGAAAATTGGATTTTTAAAACACAAATGGCACAGGGAGTTTCAAGTCTTCAGATTGATAGCTGGTATAAACTTGCCATAAAAAATGGAGCTATTGGCGGAAAGCTTTTGGGAGCGGGTGGGGGCGGTTTTCTCCTTTTTTATGCACCAGAAGAGAAACACGAGAAAATTATCATCGCTCTTTCAGATTTATCCTATCAAAAGTTTTCATTCGAACCTCAAGGAAGTAAAATTATTTTTATTGATTAAATTATGAAGAAGAAAAAAAGCGCGTTACTCAGTCCAAAAGACTTTATAGAAGACTACATATTTGAGTTAAGTCGTTGTCTTAAATCTCTGGATAAAACAAAATTAGAGCTCATTATTGATGTTCTTATTAATGCATACAAAAAAGATAAGAAAGTATTTATCTTAGGAAATGGCGGAAGCGCTACTACGGCCTCACATATGGCATGTGATTTGGGAAAGGGTACGTTGCAAAGAATATACGACAATACGGAGAGAAGATTTCGAGTTATTTCACTCACTGACAACGTGGCTATTATGACGGCTTTTGCAAACGATTTGAGTTTTGATGATATTTTTATCCAACAGCTTAGGAATTTAGTTGAAACAGACGATGTTGTCATAGCGCTTTCCGGAAGCGGAAATAGCCCTAACGTAGTTAAGGCAATGGAATACGCTAAATTATGCGGAGCGAAAACTATCGGCATTCTTGGATTTAAAACTGGGGGAAAACTTGGGAATATGGTAGATTATTCAATTATTGCTGACAGCAACCATTATGGGCCAATTGAGGACATACAATTAATTCTTAATCATATGATCGCCGCATGGATTGCAAGAATTAAGAATATTCATGATGGGAAACCATATGCAAAAAACGAGAATAAAAATAGCCCGTTTAAAAATTGATAAGCTTATCTAAAGAGATAAAAATATATATCTGATAAAGAAAATGGCTTATTATTCTTTTTAAATTTTTTAATGTCGGCCAAAGTAGGAAATGAAAAGTATTGCTTTTCATTTGGATGAAATCGGGCAAAAATTTCGATTTTATTGCTCGTTATATTCTTTAAAGCTTTTATCGTAGGGCCAATACTCTTATCAAATCCAAGAATATAGTTTTTAAATAAGGAATTGTTTTTAATTAAAGGAATAATTTCTTGATAAACGACATTTCCTTGGTCTACTTTCGGTGTCATGAAATGAATGCTTACTCCAAACTCTTTTTCATTATAAAACATGGCCCAAAAAACTGGCAATACTCCGCCATATTTTGGCAAAAGCGCAGTATGTCTATTAATGCATGCAATTTGAGGTAATTCTAAAAGATTTTTTTTAAATATCTGTCCCGAAGAAGAAATAATAATATCAATATTTAATTTTCTTAAATAAGCAAGATGTTTACGGCTGTTAACATTATCTATTTTCACATACGGAACGTGAAATATGCGAGCAATTGATTGTACGGAGTATGTATTTTTTATTTGTATCTTATCCAAAAGATTTCTCACAAAACTCAATACTGCTATGCTAATAAAACCGAGGGTGCCCCATAAATGATATTGTTCAAGTAAGTAGTATGGAAATCCTTTTTTATAAATTTCCTTTAAGACGGTAACCCCAATAATTTTAAATTCCTTATCTGGTAGCTTTTGGAACAATCCTAAAAAATAATGAGGATGGAAAAGATTTTCTTCTGTAAGAATAAGATAGATTCGTTTTTTCATTAAACAATTTTTCTACTTTTAAGATATTCCATGCAAGTCTGAAAGGAGAAATTAGCTAATAGGTGTTCAAACATATTGTTAACAGATATCTTATAGGGTAAAAAAAGTGGATTTTTTAAAAAACTTTCTTGCTCGTCTGGTATATATTTTTTTGATTTGGATTTTGGCATAATGAGTTGCCAGTTGTGAATAAAAAGATTTGCTACTTCCCCCTTTTTGCTATATGCAGATAATTTTTTTGCATAATACTCTTTTTTTAGAATGCTCCAGAAATAACTTGACCCAAAAGGAATGCCAAATCGAAATAAATTTTCTAAAGATATGCTACTTGGAAATGAAATATCAGAAATGCTTGGATTGTAGGATTGATTTGCTACGGATACAGGTAGCTCATAAATGCCATCAAAATTATATATACGTCCTGAATTTCCATAAGTGGATGAAGAATAGAGAAAGCCCCAATCTTTTAAGATATTGTAACCCTCTTTAAAAAAAACAATATTTGGCGCCTGGAAGCCCTTTACGTGATACTTTTGCAACAAATTTTTTGATGCTTCAAGTTCATTTTTCAGAATTTTTTCATTATCTATATAACTATGTGAATAGCCATGCCAACCTATTTCATGGCCTTCTGCTTGTATCTTTTTTAGTAATCCTGGATATAATTCTTCTAATTTAAATACAACAAAAAAGGTAATTTTCTGATTATATTTTTTTAACACATCTAAAACAAATTGTAACGCCGATACAATATAATCATTGTCAAGTTGTCGAAGCTTCGCATTTGATAAATTATACTTATTGATTTTTCTTGAAACCACCCAGGATTCAAAATCCATGCAAAGGAGGTGAGAAAAGCCATTTTTTTCCATAATTGCCTTTCAACAAAAAACTACTTTCGCATTATTACACAGTAGCTATAGGCGAATCGGTCATCATGATCAAAAATATCGATAATAAAGCCAAACATATTGGTAGCAAAAAATATAAAAGGAGAAACCAAAAACAAAGCAATACGAATAATAATTGGCCCCTCGGCTATTTTTCTTATAACATAATGATTAATCATTGATGCAATGGTTGTACCGAAGTAAGAATATGTATAAATGCGTTCAATGGTAAAGCCAGTTCGTTTTGCTAAATATTGGTACCCGCCTTTAGTAAATCGATAGAAATCTTTTTCTATACCTCCATGATCTCTGTATAAAAATGGTGTACTCGTAATACAAAGACCACCTTTTTTTAATACTCGATAGGCTTCTGCAAAAAATTGTACCGGATCTTCGATGTGTTCCAAAACAGAATAATTATAATATACGTCAAATGAGTTTTTTTTAAATTGAAGGTCTAGCGCATTACATTCTACGTCGATTCTTGCTTTATCTTTAGCTTTTCCGTAAAGGATATGTGTTATCATTCCCAGTGATTCAATTATTCTTGCTTGTTTTGTGAAGTCTTCATCCCAACTGGAATAATCAGTAGCGATATATTCTTTTATCTTTTTATTTAATTGCAAAGCCCGTTCTTTTTTAACACAATTTCCGCAGCCGGTCTCAAGAACCCTTCCATAGAAATGTGAAATGAGTTCATCATTTTCCGCGTTTGCTTTTATCATACTAAGCCAATGTGGATAAAATGGGGTATTTACCAAAAGCGTAAAAACAACACGAAACATATATCTATTATATTTCTAAACGTATCTAATCGCAACTTGCTCACTTTAATGATACAATTGGGTTTAAGTCAATGCAGTAGAATTGAAAATATGAAAAAAATAAACTTGTTCGAGCCATATTGGACGAATGAAGACCTCGATGCTGTAACAGGTGTAATTAAAAGCGGTTGGTGGAAAGAAGGACCGATTTGTGAAAAGTTGGAAGAAGAATTTTGTGCGTATACGAAAACAAAGTATGCCGTATCAGTAAATAGTGCTACTGTGGGACTGGACTTAATTTTTAAAGCATATGGTATTAAAAATGGAGAAGTAATTTTGCCCGCATTGACTTTTGTCGCTACAGGACTGATCCCCTTATATAACGATTGCAAGGTTATATTTGCTGATATAGATGAAGCAACACTGACAATTGACCCAAAAGATGTCGTGAAAAAAATAACTTCTAAAACAAAAGCAATTATCGTACAGCATCAATCCGGATACCCCGTAGATTTGGATAGTTTTGAGCAATTTAAAAAAAAAGGAATTTTAGTAATTGAAGATGCGGCTCACGGCGCCGGAACTTTTTATAAGGGAGAGCATGTTGGTACCAGAAATCCTTCTGTTTTTTCATTCAATGTTGTAAAAAATATTGCAGCGTGTGAGGGGGGGATGGTTACGACAGATAATAAGGATATGGCAGAGAAAATGATGACCTTGCGATGGTTTGGTATAGATCAATTTGCCTGGAAAAAAGAAAAAAAGAAACATTTATGGGATTATTCCATCTCCATGGTTGGATATAAATATCATTTCAATGATATTTTTGCCTCACTTGCTCGTGTACAATTAAAAAGGCTTAATAAAACAAATAAAAAAAGAAAAGAATTAGCTCAGAGGTATAATGATAATTTTTTAAATAGATCCCTTCCTGTAAGAATTTTACTTATCAATTCCCCGGATATAATTTCTTCTCGTCATCAATATATTATTCGGGTTGACGAGAAGCATAGGGATTCTTTAATTAATTGGTTGACAGACCATAAAATAATATCAGGAGTACATTATAAACCGATAAACCTATATCCGATTTTTGGTGGACATGGACATACTCCTGTTACTGATAGGGAATGGGGAAAAATGGTAACATTGCCTTTGCATCCGAAAATGACATTTGAAGATGTCGATCATGTTTGTGAAGTAATAGCTCGATATTTTAAGCAAAATTAGTATTAGCTTGTGTTTTATTTTGTTGGATTTATTATTCCATTGATTAGTTATTTGTTTCAGATTTATCCCCGCTTGATAAATCGCTACTTTGGCGTGGATGTTTGGTCTCGGATGCTTGAGGCCGATTTTATTCGAAGAAATGGGCACCGAGTTCCTATGCAAAAAATCAGCGATGGATTTATTTTGGAAGGATACTTTAATTATCCTCCTGTATTGCCTTGGCTCTTATCTTTTCTCTCAAAAAAAACGTTATTGGGCGTGCAGGGTTTTATCGCGCCGCTTTTTGATGTTATACAAAATATTTTAGTTTTTATTGCCATACTACAGTTAACTGGCAATATAGCTATCGCCGTACTGGGTCAAATTATCTATGCAACAATTCCTCTGGCTATCCTTGAGAATAGCTATTTAACTCCGCGATCGTTAGGTTATCTTACTTTTACTGTTGCATTTTACCCCTTAATTCTTTATTCCCTCGTACCCAATCCATTCTATCTTACCGTTGGGTTTATGTTTACCGTACTCTGTTTTTTTACGCACAGATTTGCCACTCAATCACTTCTTTTTATGTGCGTATTTTTTTCTATCATAGATAGAAATCCTTTTTATCTCGCCGTTTTTTTTGGTGCTATGATTGTAGCAATTATCACAAGCCGTGGGTATTACCTGCGGGTTCTCGATGGACATATTGCAAATATTTACTTTTGGGTTTTAAATTATAAACTACGATTTGCCCATCAGGTACGAGGTATAGTAAAGAAAAGACAGAAGTGGGATTTTGTAAGCTTAGTATATTTTGTTTTAGGAAAATTTACCCCAGTGACACTTATTGGGACAAATCTTTGGATTGTAGTCCCGGTATTTTTCCTTCTGGAGAAGCTATTCGGTTTTGGTATCATTCCACAAGAGATTCTTATGGAACCGCTCTATTTTAAGATGTCTTTATGGGTACTATTTTGCTATGTTCTTGGAGCGCTTGTTTTATCCATTCCCTATCTTCAGCCTATTGGAGAAGGCCAGCGATATTTAGAAATGGCACTAGCTCCTACAGCAATAGTAGCAGCAGTGACATTTTCCCCCCTTTGGAGTACAGGCTATGCTGTTATTGCAACCGCTTGTTTTGTTCTCATACTTTGTACCAATATTGCTCTTACATTTATCTCGCAATGGATGGGGATAATCAATGACAAATATAGAAGCCTTCATAAAGACATGCGAGAAGTATTTGCATTTATTAATACGCTCAAACCAGCTTCCCGAATTCTCTGTATTCCTCACCAAATAACAACAATGGTTTTGTACAATACAAAAGCAAGCGTATTGGTAGATATTCAAACGGGGACGTTACAACGAATACGTGATGTTTACCCAATATTAAGAAGCTCCGTACAAGATATCGCTAAAAAGTATAATCTTAATATGCTTATTCTCAAAAAATATTTTGCGTCCATGGAAGAACTTAAACTTGATAAGAAATCTTTGATTTTTGAAACAGAAGAAACACAGATATTTAAACTTTAGTATGGATAAAACAAAGAAAGTAATAACGAAGGTTCTTATTCTCGGAACAGGAGGCATGTGTATTGATATTCTCGATATAATGAATGAGTTAGGTGGGTATACCTGTATTGGTTTTCTTGATGATGATAAGGAAAAATGGAATAAGGAATATCAAGGCGTACGTGTTTTAGGACCTCTCACAAAGGCCAAAGAGTTTGTTGATGCCTATTTTGTTAACGGTATTGGTAATGCAAGCAATTTTTTGCAGAAAAAAACAATTATCGATAGAACAGGAATTCCTGATGAAAAATTTCTATCTCTTGTTCATCCCACAGCCAGTATATCAAAAAGGGCTTCAGTTGGAATGGGTACTGTGATATTTCAGCATGTTACTGTGGCATCAAATGCAAAAATTGGCAATCACGTTTTAATTATGGCCAATAGTGTGGTAAGTCATGATGTGATAGTGGGCGATTATACATATATAACAGGAGGTGCATGTATTTCTGGCTTGGTTACCATCGGCAGATCATCCTATTTGGGAACAAACTGTTCAATTATTGGCAAAATTACCATTGGAGACAATGTGCTTATAGGTATGGGGAGCGTTGTGTTGAAAGATGTACCCTCGGATAGTGTATACGTAGGGAATCCTGCTAAATTTTTACGGAAAATAAATAACATGTAATAGGATATCTGAATGATTCTGTGAGATGCTTGTGTATTGCAGGGAGAAAGTTGAGGATTGGAGGAAATATTAATTTTTTACGGCCATAGCAATAAGTTCATCAATAGGTTTATTATACCAGCTGCTTTGTTTATATTCCTTAATTTTGTTAGGGGAGAAGCGGAATTTTATTAATTTTGCCGGAACCCCGCCATAAATCCCAAATTCTTGCGTAAGTCCCTTTACTAAGGAGTGTGTGCCAATCCCTCCACCATTTTTTATCGTACTGCCTCCTATTACGCTTACATTCTCGCCAATCCAAACATCTTTTTCTATTTTCGTATAGCCATAGTAAACTCTTTCTTTATTGCGCAGAGCTTTTTGCTTACTTTTTTTCAGGAGAATATAGAAGCTAAATGTTGAGAAACGATTATAATTGTGACCGTACGGCAAAACCTTAAAATCAGCACCGATAGATGTGAATTTATCAATAGAAACATTGGAAATTTTAGCATCCCGTCCAAGAATTGAATATTCCTCGAGAATTACATTTGGTCCTATCCACGAATTACATCCCACTCTCGCATTTTTTTTTATTGTAACAGTGAATATGTCTATCAGGCATCCTCCGCGAATCATAGCTCCCGGATATCGTATCCAATAAACCGGCATTAATATCCACCCAAGTATATTAGCAACTGTTTTTTCCATAAATCTAATTACCATAAATTATAAGATAAAGAGCTTATGCTGGCAAGTATTTGTTTTTTTTGCAATTTGTATAATAATAGTGTATAAAAATGAAAGTAAAATTTTTATATCTAATTTATTTATGTTAAATTCTAATAAAAATGAAAACCCATTTGTATTAATAATGACTCTTTCCTATTGGGGATTAAGACCAAAAATTTTCCGCGGTTTTTAATGGAGAAAGATAATGCTTAATATAAAACAAGGTATAAAAAATCATAAAATTATTATTGCAATGGCGCTCGTTCTCTTTTCTATCCCTTTCTTTTGGCTAAAGCCGGGAGAAATAGATATGGGAGGAGACGGGGGAAGTCTGTATTTTTATGATCCTATTAATTTCATAAAGCACTCTGCCATATTCGAAAGTCTTCCATTTGGGACAGGAGTAATAGATACGCAATTTTATTACTTGCCTTTCGTAACTCTCATCACGCTTCTAAAAATTTTTTTGTCATCGCATCTTTTAAGCATTCTGCATAATAGTACGAAGTTGGTTGTTGGTTTTCTTTCCATATATGGCATTATGAAAGTGTTGCTTTCTTTCTCAAGGGAGAAAAATGCTCTTTTACGAGAAAAATTTAAAAAAATAGAAATCGTTAGCATTCTTACAGGTATTTTTTATATATTTTTACCGGTACTTACGATGGATGATAGGTATGTTAATCCTCTGTCAATCCATGACCAGGTATTTTTAAATCCTCTTATATTTTATCTGATGTTAAAGTTTATTCTTACAGAAAAATGGAAATATCTCGTAATTGCATTAGGGGTTAGTCTGATTCTTTCTCATAATTTTTATATTGCCTCTCCATCTCTTTATGCATTTTATCCTTTCGCGTTTTTATTTCTCGTTCTTTATGTCAGAATTATATTAAAAAGAACATTACCAATAAAAAGGATAATAGTAGGGGTAGTTTTCTTTATTTTTCTGCATTTTTTTCATTTGTGGCCTGAGATAGCAAACTTATTTAATTCGGGGTCCAACATCAATGTTCGAATATTTAGCAAAGAAGCATACAAACAACAGACGCAGTATTTCTACGGCGTTATTCATATTGCAAGTCTTGCAAAAAGCATACTTTTGCCTTCAATTTCAGGAGGCGCGTGGTTGATTTTTGTCTTCATTAGTCCCCTTATTATCTTATTAGGTTTTTTGAAGAACAGGTTTAGGTCAAGACTATTTTTGCTTACAGGATTATTTTTCTTAATTACGCTTTTTCTTATTTCGGCAAAAATTTCTTACACGAGTATAAAACTGTACGAAATGTTTTTTTTATATATACCGGGATTTGGTATGTTTCGGAATTTTTATATCCAATGGATATATGTATTTGCATTTTTTTACACGCTTATGTTCGGACAAGCGCTTTATTTAATTTACTCCTCACTTGATAATAAAAAAGTTAATCTTATTTCTCTAATGTTGGCGATCTATCTTATTGGTAGCGCTTGGCTATTTATAAACGGTCATCAATTTAATCCTCCTTATGTTGATTCAGATAATGTGAGAAGACATCTCGTTATGGATCCCGAATATGAAAAGATGCTTGAGTTTATCCGAAATGTACCATATGATGGTAAATTACTTCAATTTCCCTTTAATGATTTTAATCATCAGGTTGTTCATGGAATAGGTGATGGTGCGTATATTGGCGCCACATCAATAGGACAACTTACGGGAGTTAAGGATTTTTCAGGTTATTGGCATACGGCTCCATATAGCCAGGCATTTCTTGAGTCAAGTAAAAAAAAGGATTACGAAACATTAATAAAAATCCTTGGGCTTTTAAATATCCGTTATATTTTTTATAATTCTGATCCAAGAGTTTACGATACTACTTTCACCGGCCGACCGTTTACTTACGTAAGGCAATTTCTTCCTTCGACTCAAAAGGATTATAAGGAGTTTATAAAACCATTGGTAGGGGAGAAACTGTTTGAAGCTGGTTCTTATAGTCTCTATTTAACAAAAAAAGAATCATATATTCCTCAGATGTATATTCCTAAAGTATCAATGGCTTACAAACACAATCCAAAGTACGATAGGTATTATGAAGGAGCATCTTCCTTTATTTTAAATAATAAACAAGATGAGAAAAGAGTGGCTTATATAGAAAAGAACGATTGTAGCGGTAAGCCTTTCCTGCAAACCTTTTGTGAAAGAAATGTTTTCTATGAGGGAGCGATGCCAAAAATATATTTTAAAAAAATTAATCCAACAAAATATAAAGTTACAATTTCAGATATACAAAATCCATTCCTTTTAGTTTTTTCAGATACTTTTAATCGCAATTGGAAACTTTTTATTGGCAAAAACAATCCCTTAGAAGAATCCAACGCAAAAATATATTTCAATGGTGAGATTAGAGAGGAAAAGTCTGAGAATATTTTTATTGATAAAAAAACTTTTGAAACAATCGGATTGAAAAATATACCTGAAGAACAACATTTTTCCGTGAACGGTTTTGCAAATGCTTGGTATGTACATCCAAAAGATATTGATATGCAACGAGAGGCGACCTTTATAGTAGAGATGATTGATCAGCGGTCATTTTATTCTGCGCTTCTGTTATCCTTGATTGCACTTTGTGGGTTTTTTATTTGGGGAATTGTCCTTCTTCTAAGAAAACTTTTAATTTAGATTGACATCGTTTAAAAACTTTCTCTACGCTTGAGCGAATCATTCATTAGGTATGACTTCTCTTTCCTTATTAATGAATATAGTATATATGTAAATATTTATGTCCGAAAAAATACCTTCAAGTAAAGTGTTTGCTTGGAAGAAAATTTTAGTCATGGGTGGCAGTGGGTTTGTTAGTAAGCATGTAGTAAGAAAATTAAAAGGAAGAGGCGTGAAGGAAAAAATCTATTGCAAGTTGATAGAAAAAAGGTATAATTGCAATAGTTAATATGGTAAAGATTGAAAATAAATTTGATGTGATAAGTGTAAATAAAAGATTTCAAATCGCACTCCTATTGCTTTTTTTTGCCGGATTTATTTATGATGTGTTTTTCATAGTTCCTGCTTTTACCTTAGTATCGGATATACGGTTATTTTCGCTTTTATTGCTCTGGATTTTTCTTAGTAAAATATCGGGTTTTAACAGTATGGCAACACTGAAGGTGCTCGTGGGTTTCCTCTTGGTGATGTTCTTCCTCTTTATTTCTTCTCAAACAAATCCTGTTGTAGAAAGAGTAGGATCGTGGGTTTATATGTTTTTACTAATGGCAATTATTCAACAGCTTTCTGAATCAAGAAAACGAGTCTCTCGACAAAAGTAACATGGTTTTATCTTCTGAAAATGTAACTGCGAAATGGCACAATTCTAGAGCTATATAGCCTATATATGATAAGTGTTGTTATTTCAGTTTACAACGAGGCAGAAAGCTTACATATCTTTTATGAACATCTTATACAAATAATAAAAATCTTAGATGAGCCATATGAAATTATCTTTATTGATGATGGATCAACCGATGGATCGTTTGAACTACTAAAGCAAATAGCGCAGAAGGATCGCCATGTGAGATTTTTTTCATTTAGAAAAAATCAAGGGAAGGCAGAAGCTTTAACGTTGGGTTTTCAAAAAGCAAGGGGTGACTATATTGTCACTCTTGATGCGGATTTGCAGGATAAGCCTTCCGAAATTCCAAGGCTTTTAGAAAAGGTGGAAGAGGGATGGGATGTGGTGTGCGGGTGGAGGAAAAATCGTAGGGACTCTTTTTCTAAAGTTATTTCTTCAAAAATTTTTAATAAGATCGCCTCGTTTTTCTGGCAATTACAGCTTCATGATTATAACTGCGGCTTAAAAGCATACGCCAAAGATGCGGCAAAAAGTTTGCATCTATATGGGGGGATGCATCGATTCATTCCGCTTCTTGCATTCCAGAATGGTTTTCGTGTATGCGAAATTCCTGTAGTTCACCAAAAGAGAAGATATGGGAAGTCGAAGTATGGATTTTCAAAAATTTTCAAAGATATTCCAGACATATTTACCATGCTTTTTTTAGTACGCTATAGTAGTAGACCGCTTCATTTTTTTGGAATGATTGGAGGAATTCTGCTCTTTATCGGATTTTCTATTTTAGGTTATCTTAGTATAATTTGGTTTCAGGGTGAGTCAATAGGAAGAAGACCCCTCTTGTTTTTGGGCATGCTTCTTGTCTTAGGCGGGTTTCAAGTTTTTTTTACAGGGTTTTTAGCAGATCTTATGATTAGCTTATTTAATAAAGGTAAACAGGAATTTCCCTTAAAATACTCAAACGGTGAGTAGAAAAATAATCCATGGAAAGGGAAGCCTTATGGTTTTAATTTCAGCGTTTTGTTTCTTGATAAACCGTTGAAAAGAAAAAATAGTCCAGTGATTGATGTGTTCCGGATCGTTCCCAAAGCTCCTCACGTTTTTCCCTCTAAGAAAATTAGCCAGCATAAAAAACGGTTCGTTGGGAACAGACAGAAGAATATATTGCTTGGATACTCGAAGCACTTCTTTTAGTGCTTGATGGGGGTTTTTGAGATGCTCTAGGACTTCCGTACAAATGACTAAATCAAACGAGGAACTTTGGTAAGGGAGATCATAAATACTAGCATGTTGAAGAGTAAGATTAGGAAATGTCTTTTTTCCAATCGAAAGAGCATCTTTTGAATAGTCAATTCCCTCAAATGTGTTTCCGATCTTTTTTTCTGCAAATTTTGCAAGCGTGAATCCTTCTCCGCATCCCACGTCCAATAGAGATGAAACATCTAGTGGCTGTGCAAGATTAAGCATTGTTTGATAAAAATTTTCTATCAAGAAATGCTGGACTGGGTTTTGACTCATGTGTTTAAGATAATTGTTGGTAAGTTGAGTTTTGCTCATAGATTGGGTATGATCAGGATGTTTTCTATTATATACGAAAATGAAGATTCAAGACATTGCCTTTTTTCTTGTTTTAGGAGTTCTTTTGTTTAAAAGGGACCCTAAATTTTTTGCGATTGCAGGTATCATAAGTCTTATTCTTGCGATTCCCCTTTTTTCTCTTTGGATATTTTTCACGGCTGAAAGACTTACGTGGTACGCTGCCGCTTTTTTTCTTGTTGCTATAATCTTTTATATACTTCAGCTTCAAAAAAGTAAATAGTATGAAAATAGGAATTGATGTAAGCCAGCTGGTATATTCTAACACTGGAGTAGCAAACTACTTAGAGAACTTGGTTCAATGTTTGCTTAAGGTTGATAAGGAGAATGAGTACGTATTCTTCTTTTCCTCTTTAAGAAGAAAATTTCTAATTTCTAATTTCAAATTTTTAAATAAATCCCAATTTTTAAATCCCAAAATTAAGATAAATACATTTAAAATACCGCCTGTTTTATTAGATTTCCTTTGGAATAGGTTGCATATTGTACCAATAGAGTGGTTTATTGGAGATGTTGATGTATTTATTTCCTCGGATTGGACGCAGCCACCTACTAAAAAAGCCAAAAAAGCGACGATTCTGTACGATCTTATTGTGCATAAATATCCCAATGAAACGGACAAAAAAATTGTAGATACGCAAAGAAGAAGACTTACGTGGGTGAAAAAAGAATGCGATGTGGTATTTTGTATATCGGAATCAACAAAAAAGGATGCGATGGAGATTCTGGGAATTGAGAAGAGAAAGCTAAAGGTTATTTATCCCGGGATTTAATAGACCATTGTTTAATTAATACATTGTTAAATTACTGGGGGGGTAATAAATATGATAATAGGTATTGATGGGAATGAGGCGAACGTACAGAGACGAGTAGGTATTTCGGAGTACGGCTTCGAACTTCTTAAGAATTTCAAATTTCAAATTTCAAATTTCAAATTTCAAATTTACCTTAAAAAGCCTCCCTTGCCTCATATGCCTAAGGAACGAGACGGATGGCGATATAGAATTGTTCGGCCAGAAAAGTTATGGACGCAGATAGGTCTACCGATCGATTTGTTCTTTCATAAGCCTCGTCCGGATGTGTTTTTTAGCCCCACGCATTACGCTCCTCGTTTTTCTCCTGTTAACTGCGCAATTTCAATCATGGACGTATCGTATTTGCGTTTTCCTTCTCTGTTTAATGCGTCGGATTTGTATCAGCTCAAGAACTGGACCGCTTATTCGGTAAAAAAAGCAGTGAAAATCTTTACCATAAGTAAATCAAGTAAAAATGATATAATAAAAGCGTATGGTGTGTCTGAAGAAAAAGTAGTGGTGACATACCCGGGAGTAAAATTCAAAAATATGGTTCGACAAACTCACCATCCTGAGCAAAGTCGAAGGACAATGCAAAATTCAAAAGTACTAGAGAAATACGGAGTTGATAGGAATTATGTTCTTTTTGTTGGGACGCTGCAACCAAGGAAGAACATTGAACGGCTCATCGAAGCCTTCAGCCTTGTTTGTCATCCTGAACTTGTTTCAGGATCTCAATCAAAACGAGATTCTGACCTTCGTCAGAATGACATCCAACTTATAATCGTTGGCAAGAAAGGATGGCTGTACGAGGACATCCTAGAGGCGCCCAAAAAATTTGGAGTAGAAAATAGCGTCAAGTTTCTGGAGTTTGTTCCAGAAGAGGATCTTTCGAGCCTCTATCAAAATGCTCTTTTTTTTATTCTTCCCAGTTTATACGAAGGGTTTGGGTTGCCGGTGCTTGAGGCAATGAGCTACGGGTGTCCTGTAATAACCAGTAATGTGAGTAGTCTTCCTGAAGTAGGGGGAGATGCGGTTCTGTACGTAGATCCGTTAAGTACAAGTGATATCTGTGAAAAAATGAGGATGATATTTTTGGATGAAAAGCTTCGCGCCGAACTTCAAAAAAAGGGATACGAGCAGGTTAAAAAGTTCAACTGGGAAAAAACAGCAAAACAGACACTTGATATTTTAGAAAATCTCGCGCAAAAATAATCTATGATACTGTTCAGAATAAAAAGAAGAATTATGGCAATTCTTCTTGAGCTTGAAGTGATGTTTCTCCACGGAGTAGGCAATATTCCGTCTCATCATCTGCGAAGATTTTTTTATAGAGCCTGCGGTATAAAGATCGGTTGCGGGTCAACGATCCATACGGAGGCAAAATTCTACAACCCGTCAAATATACGGATAGGAGAAGATACAATCATAGGTGAAGGGGTTGTTCTTGATGGGAGAGAGAAACTATCTATTGGAAACCATGTCGCAATCGCCTCCGAAGTCATGATATATAATGCAGAGCATGATGTTCAAAGTGAAGATTTTCATGCAGTAATGGAGCCGGTTGTTATTGAGGATTATGTCTTTATTGGGCCGCGAGCGATTATTCTTCCGGGGGTTACGGTTAAAAAGGGAGCAATTATTGCGGCAGGAGCGGTGGTAACCAAAGATGTTGAGCCATTTGATATCGTTGCAGGCGTACCGGCAAAGCCAATCGGCAAACGCAATTTTAGCAATCCACAGTATCAACTGGGAAGAGCTGCTTGGTTTCGATAAAGCGCATGGTAGACATATCAATTGTTATTGCAACTTTTAACACAAAAGACCTAACTCGTGCCTGTATTCATTCGATTATTTCTTCTTACCCAAAAGAATTCCGCGAAAAAAAGTTTGAAATCATTCTTGTTGATAACGCGTCAAGCGATGGGACGGCTGATGAGATTAAGGGTGAATTTGGGGATATAAACGTATTGCAAAACAAAACGAATGTCGGATTTGCAGCTGCGTGTAACCAAGGCGTAAAAGACGCAAAAGGAGCGTATTTTTTATTCCTTAATTCCGACACAAGAACAACAAAGAAAAGCAACTTAAATGACTTAATTGATAAGATGAGAGAAAATACCACCATAGGGATAATTGGGGGTGCTCTTGTAAGTGAGGAAGGGTTAGTGCAGAAGTCTTATGGATCTTTTTATCATCTTTTGGAGCTCATTAAGGTCTTATTCACAGGGAAAAAGAAGGGGCGAGTTTTGTCTATAGAGTCTTTTGTCGATTGGGTGAGCGGGGGGTTTATGTTGACCAAAAAGAGCCTATTTCAAGCTCTTAACGGATTTGACGAGCATTTTTTTATGTACTTGGAAGATATGGAGTTTTGCTACCGGGCTTCTCAAAAAGGACACAAGGTTTTATATGCTCCGTGGGCAAAAGTTTTTCATAAGGAACACGGAAGCTCAAGTAGATCGTTTGCCATTGGAGAAATTTATAAAGGCATTCTATACTTTTATAGAAAACATAAAAACGGATTTTTACTTATACTTGTAAAAGGGATGTTGTTATTAAAAGCTCTTGTTGCAATGGGAATTGGCGTTGTAAGCGGAAATAAATATCTTTTTTCTACATATAAAAACGTCCTTCGTTACGCATTATGAATATTGTTAGGTGGATCGTAAATAATATTTTCTTTCTTGCAACACTTTTTTTACTTGCGTTTATTCCTCTTTATCCCAAAATCCCACTTTTGGATGTTGAGAACACATGGGTTTATATTAGATTAGAAGATGTTATCGTTGTATTTGTTTTTTTGATTTGGATTACTTTTTTCTTATTTAAGAAAGTTACGCTAAAAACTCCGCTAACATTACCCATAATTCTATTTTGGATTATTGGTGGATTAGCAACTCTTCATGGAATACTCCTGATTTTTCCTACTATTGCCAATGTTTTTCCTAATGTAGCCTTTTTAAGTTTTTTAAGGAGAATAGAGTACCTATTTTTATTCTTTGTTGCTTTTGCCGCTATGAAGATAAAGACGCATATATTCTACGTTGCTGCGACATTGGTAGTAGTTCTTCTTTTGGTTGTGGGGTATGGAGTTGGACAGAAATTCCTTGAATTCCCGGCGTATTTAACCATGAATGAAGAATTCGCTAAGGGAATTCCTATACAGCTCTCACAACTTTCGCGAGTTCCGTCTACGTTTGCGGGTCATTATGATCTGGCTGCATATTTGGTTCTCGTGATTCCTCTTATTGTTAGTATGGCTTTTGGATTTAAAAATTTGCTTATAAAGATTTTTTTATTGATATCTGCTTCTTTAGGTTTTGGTCTTATTTTTATGACCGTATCTCGAGTTTCATTTTTTGTGCTTTTACTTTCCATGATTATGCTTTTAATTCTTCAGAAAAAAAGATTGCTTATATTTTCTTTTTTCTTAATAGTGCTTGTATTTTTAAGTTTTTCTCCAAGTCTTCTTGCGCGTTTTGGAAGTACGGTTTCAGAGGTTGATGTGTTGGTTGATTCTTCTAGCGGGGCGGCAATTGGACACGTGAAAGATGTCCCGGCTGAATATTTCAAGGATAAAGTTGTTTTGAGGCAGCCCGCTTCAAAAGAAGAATCTCATGTGGCTAGTTCTTCTGCGATATTACCTTTTTTATTCATCCCGGAAGTAGCATCTCTTGTTGTGGAAGAAAACACTCTAACAGGAGAAAACCTGCCACAGGGAACCAGTTACATAAATCTTCCCCTCTCGCCTGTTACCAAAAAGATAGGGCAATTTTTCTACCAAAAATCGAATGATCCAAAAACAGCGGAAGTGCGTGTTTTTTATGGAGATTTTCTTGTAAAAAGAGCCAAAGCGTACGATCTTTCGTTCACCACCCGATTTCAGGGAGAATGGCCAAAGACAATTGCGGCATTCAAGAGAAATATTTTTTTAGGTAGCGGCTATGGCTCTGTGAGCCTTGCCGTTGACAATAACTATTTACGGATATTAGGAGAATCGGGATTGCTTGGATTTGTAGCTTTTATATCAATCTTTTTAACCGCCGGTATATATATAAAAAGGGTATTGCCGAGCGTTGATTCTCCTGTTGTCCGAAGTTTTGTTTTGGGCTTTGTTGCCGGCACATTCGGATTAGCCCTAAACGCAGTGCTTATTGATGTTTTTGAGGCGTCCAAAATTGCTTTCACATATTGGCTCTTAATGGGTGTAACAATTGGTGTTTTGCAATTGTACAAGAAGGAAAAGATAGATTTTTTTAAAGAGTTCATAAAGGTAGTAAGCTCTCCCTACGCAATTATTATGTATCTTTTTATTGTCACGGTACTATTGTTTTATTCAGCTTCAAGCTACTATTTTGTGGGTGATGATTTTACATGGCTTCGATGGGTTTCGGATGGATATTTTAAGAATGGGATACTCAGTTATTTTACAGAGGCTAATGGATTTTTCTATCGGCCCGGAGCCAAGCTATATTTCTCCTTAATGTATTCAGCATTTTGGCTTAATCAGGTAATGTATCATGCGGTGTCGATTTTTCTCCATTTCCTTGTTGCGGGATTTATATTTTTGATTTCCAAAAGAATCTTAAAAGACGTCTTTTTATCTACGGCTACCGCGTTTCTGTTTCTAATTATGAGCGGATATTCTGAGGCAGTTTTTTGGATTTCTTCCACGGGCTTTCTTTTTAACGCGGTGTTTGCGCTTTCTAGCCTACTGTTTTATATGTTCTGGAAAGAAAAGAGGAGAAAAATTTTCTTTATTCTTTCGTTTTTTTGCATTGCCTTAAGTCTTCTGTTTCATGAAATTGGCATTATTACGCCTTTGTTAATTATACTGTATGATCTTGTTTTTGTTGAAAAGCAATTTAGCCTGGGACTTTTACAAAAAAAACGCTATTATTTTGTCTTTCTTTCTCCCCTTATTCCCTATCTTGCGTTGCGGTACGCGGCTAACAGTCACTGGTTTAGCGGCGATTACAGCTACAACCTATTAAAGCTTCCTTTTAACAGTATTGGTAATATAATTGGTTATTTATCTCTTTCTCTCTTTGGTCCCATGTCGTTATCTCTCTATTCAGGGTTTAGAAGTATCTTACGAGAGCACGTTGTTATTTCGGCAGTAGCATTAACAATATTAGCCTGTATTACCGTTTTTTTCTATCGAATGGTTATGAAAAAGATGGCAAAAGAAGATGCAAAAATTGTCGTTTTTGGATTTTTGTTTTTTATAATCGCGCTCGCGCCATTTTTAGGGCTAGGGAATATTTCTTCTCGCTATAGTTATTTATCTTCTTTTGGGCTTGTCCTTCTTTCTGTATTCTTTCTTAAGAAGACATACGGTTTCCTTCTTGTCAACGGGCGAGGTATTGCCGTGACGAGCGTCATTATCATTGTTCTTATATTTTCCTTTCTCCACCTGATGCAGTTGCAAAAAATAAATTCGGATTGGAAAGTTGCCGGTGAAAAATCAAAAAAGTTTTTGGTCTCATTTAGCGATATATATCCGGATTATCAAATAAAAGGAAAGATGCAATTTTATTTTGTCAATGTACCGATTCGTGTAGGAGATGCGTGGGTGTTTCCTGTTGGCTTGGGTGATGCGTTGTGGTTTATTCTCAAAAATGAAGATCTTGCGGTGTATCAAGTGCAGTCGAGCAAAACCGCGCTTGATCTGGCAGAAACGTCAGAAAGAAGTAAAGTCTTTATGTTTGATACCCGTGCGGCCGTTTCCGAAGTGCGAAGAACAGACAATGGCGATATTATTTACCTGAATGCGAAATAATTACATGATACGCAAAAAAGAAATAATAGCTCTTTTTCTTATTCTTACTTTGGGTTTTATCGTTCGGCTCTATAAGTTTACTAATCCTATTGCCGACTGGCATTCGTGGAGACAATCAGACACGTCTTCCGTATCCAGAAACTTTGTGAAATACGGGTTTGATCTTCTTCATCCACGGTTTGATGATCTATCTAACGGCGTGTCGCTTCTTGACAATCCGAAAGGATACCGTTTCGTAGAATTTCCAATCTACAACGTGTTTCAAGCCGGACTCTTTGAGTTGTTTCATACGTTTACTATTGAAGAGTGGGGTCGATTAGTTAGTATTGCGTCAGTTTTGATTGCAACGGTTTTTCTCTATCTTTTGGTGAGGGAATATGTATCTTCTCGCGCAGGTCTTTTTGCCGCATTTTTTTACGCACTCCTTCCGTATAATATTTATTTCGGTCGCGTTATCTTGCCGGATACGCTGATGGTTGCCTTCATGCTTGGGGGGTTATATTTTTTTGATGCGTGGACAAAAAAAATCAAAACAAATCAAAAACGCGTTCAGGCACTCTTATTTTTTATGCTCGCGGTTCTGTTTACAGCATCTGCTATTCTTATCAAACCGTTCGTTCTATTCTACGGATTAGCTTTTGTTTATATTCTCATAAAAAGATTTGGATGGCGTTTACTGAAGCGATGGGATATATGGCTGTTTGCGATTCTTTGCCTTTTGCCCTTTGTTCTTTGGAGAGCGTGGATGCAGCAATATCCGGAAGGAATTCCTAGAAACGATTGGCTATACAATGGGAATGGGATCCGTTTTAGAGGAGCATTTTTTTGGTGGATTTTTGCGGAACGAATTGGAAAAAACATGCTTGGATATTGGGGCCTTCCCATTATTGTTATTGGACTTATTTCTAAAATAAAAGAGAAAGATACTTGGTTCTTTTTTACCTTTATTATTGCGTCTCTTCTTTATATAAGCGTATTTGCAACAGGGAATGTTCAGCATGATTATTACCAGATTCTTATTGTGCCAACGCTTGCCATTTTTTTTGCCAAGGGAGCAGAAGCAATCGTTGAATTTTCTTCCCATGCCTTCCATAAATTCCTCGCCTTAGCAACGTTTGCGATCTGTGTTGTCTTTATGTTTATGTTTGGGTGGAGAGAAATCAGGGCATTTTACAACATTGATCATCCGGAAATTGTTGAAGCAGGGCGCGCGATTGACGCGCTTACCCCAAAAAATGCAAAGATTATTGCGATATACAACGGAGATACAACCTTTCTCTATCATACAAATAGACAAGGATGGCCAGTCTTTGAAAGATCTATAAAAGATTTTGTAAAGGCAGGGGCAACCCACATAGCGTTTGTAAATCAAGGAGAAAAAGAATCAAACTTTGCAAATGAATTTAATACGGTCAAAGTAACAGAACGATATGCAATATTTGATCTTACAAAAAAGAAAAAATGAACATTTTAGTTGTTTCCTCTTTTTTGCCGTATCCTTTGTTTTCAGGGGGACATATCCGCCTTTACAGCATTATAAAAGAGCTTTCTAGAAGGCATACCATAACGCTTATCTGCGAAAAGAGAAAGCATCAGACAGAAGATGACGTAAAAGAGGTTGAGAAAATTTGCGAGGTAATCTGGGTTGAGCGAAAACAACAATGGTCAATAAAGAATATTCTTCAAGCAGGATTCTCTCCATACCCTTTCTTAATGACAGGGCACACAAATTCGGAAATGAAGAAAAGAATAGAGGATGTTTTGAGACAAAGAAAAATCGATGTAATCCACATTGAGACATTTTACGTCTACCAAAACATGCCCCGGGTTTTGATTCCGACCGTTTTGGTGGAGCATAACATAGAGTATTTAGTTTATAAACGATTTGCCGATTCGGCTCCAAAATTCATAAAACATCTTCTCCTTTTGGATATATTAAAGATGCGGTATTGGGAGCAAAAATTTTGGCAGAAAGCAACAAAGCTTGTTGCCGTATCGGAGCAGGAAAAAAACATGATGACAAGAGACGATGTAGCAGTGGTACCAAATGGGGTAGACGTAAATAAGTTCAAAGTCAGGCGTTCAGAGTTAAAAGTTAACGATAGAGAAAAGAGAGTTTTATTTATTGGGGATTTTCGGTGGATTCAAAATAGGGATGCGCTTGAATGGATTCTCAAAGAGATATGGCCGGAAATAAGTTCAAAGTTCCCCACTTCGCCAAGGCTTCGAGGGGCGAGCGAAGTTCAAAGTTCCCCAGCCTCGCCAAGCGAAGCCTCGCCAAAGGCGGGCGAAGCAGGGCGGGCAAAGTTATTGCTTTGGATTGTAGGCAGAGACATTCCAAGTTCGCTTAAAAAGCTCACTAAGGATGATAGCATTATGTTTGATGAGAACGCATCAGAAAATACTACCGAAATCTTCAAAAAAGCGGACATATTGCTTGCGCCGATACGCATTGGCGGTGGGACAAGCTTTAAGATTTTAGAGGCTATGGCAAGCGGTGTTCCTGTGGTGACAACGTCTCTTGGTATAGAAGGAATAGGCGCAATAAAAAATAAAGAAGTACTTATTGCGAATACATCATATGAATTTGGAGAAGAAACAAATAGAGTTCTGCGAAATCCCCATCTTTATAAAGAGCTTGCAGGAAACGCGCGTAAACTCATTGAAGAGAAGTATGATTGGGACGTTATTGTTAAAAAACTGGAAGATGTATATACGTCTGCCGTATATCATGCAGGGGCAATATGATTGAGCTTTCCATTATCATTGTCAATTTCAACACAAAAGATTTTATAAAACAGTGTATAGCCTCTATCATAGGTAGCTCATTTGAGAGAGAGTTTGAAATAATTGTTGTAGATAATGCCTCTACCGATGGAAGCGTTGAGGATATTCAGAAGACAACATCCTTAACGCAGAATTTTTTTCTTATTGAAAATAAAGAGAATGTTGGATTCTCCAAGGCAAATAATCAGGGGATAGGTGTTGCGAAAGGATCCTATTTTCTTTTCTTGAATCCGGATACCGTTTTTTCAACCGATACTTTGGAAACTGTGATTTCTTTCATGGAAAAGCACCCAGACGTTGGAGTGGCAACAGCAAGAATTAATCTTCCAAATGGAACGCTTGATGAGGCATGTCACAGGGGATTTCCTACTCCCTGGAATGCATTTTGTTATTTTTCTTCTCTGTCTAAGCTCTGCCCCAAAAGCAAGCTTTTTGCAGGATATCAAATGGGCTGGTTGGATCTTTCTACAACCCATGAGGTTGAGTCGGTTTGCGGAGCATTTATGATGGTGTCAAGACAAGCGGGGGATCAGATCGGCTGGTGGGATGAGGATTATTTTTGGTACGGAGAGGATATTGATTTTTGCTATCGCATAAAACAAAAAGGATTAAAAATATATTATATTCCCTCTGCGTCAATAACGCACTATAAAGGAGTATCGGGCGGAATTAAACAAATTTCCAAAAATATTGCAACTGCCTCAGAGACGATCAAAAGAAACTCCATGATAGCTCGATTTGAGGCAATGAGAATTTTTTATAAAAAACACTACAAAAAGCGTTATCCATGGTTTCTAACCCGTTTGGTCTTCGGCGCAATCGGCATATTGCGATTTTTTAACCTTTATACCCTTAGGAAGTAATCCAATCCCCCTCCTTCTATGTTATAATTTCCCCATGGTTATTGGGATTGATTGCAGGCTTTGGGAGGAATCGGGGGTTGGTCGTTATACCCAAAATCTTGTAAAGAATTTTTCCCTTCTGAGAACTCCTCACGAATTTGTCTTTTTTGCCCAAAGAAGACATGTGCATCAGATACAGTCTATAATCGGAAAAAGAAAATGGAGAATCATTGCGGTAAAAAGCAAATGGCATTCACTGTCTGAACAAGCGCTCCTTCCTTTCATCCTGAAAAGAGCAAAAATTGACCTCATGCATTTTCCTTACATGTCTGCTCCTCTGTTGTATAACAGACCTTTTGTGGTAACGATACACGATCTTATTCCTTATCACTTTGTAACAGGCGAGGCAACTACCCTTCCGCCTTTTGTATATCGGCTTAAACGCATTGCTTACAAAACGGTACTTTCTTCTGCGATTAAAAAAGCCAAGAGGATAATAGCTGTTTCCAACGCAACAAAAGAGGCAATCATCAATAACTTTTCAATAAACCAGCAAAAAGTTTCTGTTATTTACGAAGGAGTAGATTCTGCGATACATACGTCTTCTCATCTTTTATCGGAAGAAGAAAAGAACGCCGCCTCTTTTTTAAAAAATACGGAGTATTTATTGTATATTGGGAATGCCTATCCCCATAAAAATCTTAAGAAGCTAATAGAAGCTTTTCGGTTAATCGGAGAGGAATATCCATCTCTCAAATTATTTCTTGTTGGAAAAGATGACCACTTTTATAAAAGATTGAGATTGTTTATACAAGAGATGGGGCTTACAAAAGCTGTAATTCACTTTGGCTTTGTAAGCGATCCCTTTTTATATTACCTCTATAAAAACGCCCATGCGTTGGTTGCGCCGTCTTTAATGGAGGGATTTGGACTCTCTGTACTTGAGGCGATGGCAAACAGATGCCTTGTTGTGTGTTCGGATATCCCTGTTTTTCGAGAACTTTATTTGGATACCGTACTATATTGTGATCCCAAAAAGACTCAAGATATTGCTCGTGTCCTAAAAAAAACAATATTGCTTAAAACTCATGAGAGAACGGTCTTTGTCCAAAAAGCCCACGCGCGAACCTATCATTTTTCCTGGGAAACTGCGGCAAAAGAAACGATTGATGTCTATGAAAGTTGTTCTTTGGCAAGCTCAGAATAAACTTATTGATTATGGCAAGCTCATCTTATGAAGGTTGCATTAGTGTACGACCGATTGAACAAATGGGGAGGAGCGGAGCGAGTGCTTCTATCGCTTCGCGAACTTTTTCCAGATGCTCCATTGTATACATCGGTGTATCATGCTAAGAGAGCTTCCTGGGCAAAAGAATTTGTTGTTAAATCGTCTTTTCTCCAACGATTCCCATACGCGGCATCTTCCCACGAACCATATGCAATATTCATGCCTTTGGCGTTTGAGAGTTTTTCCTTTGATAGATACGATTTAGTTATTTCCGTAACCAGCGAAAGCGCAAAGGGTATTATCACAAAGCCAAACACGATACATATTTGCTATTGCCTTACCCCCACAAGATATTTATGGAGCGGTTATGATGAATATTTTACAAGTTCAGCTGTCCGTTTTTTGTCAAAGCCTGCTGTTTCTTATTTGAGAGCTTGGGATAAAATTGCAGCTCAAAGGCCAGATGCATATATTGCGATTTCAAAAGAGGTTCAAAAAAGAATTAAAAAATATTATGAAAGAGAATCAACTGTTATATATCCTCCCGTAGCAATAGACGGTAGAAGATGGAATAGAGAAGATAGTAATTTGAAGATAGAAGATAGAGTGTCGAAAGGATATTTTCTTATTGTATCTCGTTTTGTCCCGTATAAAAAAATCGATATCGCAATAAAGGCCTGTAGCCGGCTCAAGTTGCCTCTTAAAATAGTTGGTTCCGGAGCACAAGAGGGGTATCTTCGGTCTCTTGCGGGGCCTACGGTTGAGTTTCTTGGTAACTTGACTGACAAAGAGTTACTAAGCTATTATAAGAATAGTTGGGCACTCCTTTTTCCGGGGCATGAGGATTTTGGCATAGTAATCGTGGAGGCGTTAGCAAGCGGAACGCCTGTAATTGCGTTTAAGAATGGGGGTGCCCTTGAAATAATAAAAGAAGGGAAAACAGGGGCATTCTTTTATCCACAGACAGTGGAATCATTGGAGAGCGTATTGCAATCGTTTAGTCCGGTTGACTATCAAGCGGACGAATGCAGAAAAAGCGTTATGCAATTTGAAAAAAAGAGATTCCTAAAGGAGTTCAGGCAAGCAGTTGAGGCGCTTTTTCTTGCGCACAAAAAGAAAAAGATGATATGAAAGTTGTTGTATTTGCAGGTGGAGTCGGAACAAGGCTGTGGCCGCTATCAAGGAAAAACACTCCAAAACAATTTGAAAAAATTATTGGTGATAAATCTACCCTGCAACAAACGATAGATAGACTTAGTTCAGTCGTAGGTACGTCAGATATCTATATTTCTACGGGAAAACACTATGAAGAAACGGTACGTGGACAGCTTCCCCAAATCCCTCAAGAAAACTTTATTTTCGAGCCCCAAATGCGAGACGTAGGGCCTGCCATTGGCCTTGCGGCATTTCTTCTTGAAAAACGCTATCCTAATGAACCAATGGCAATATTGTGGAGCGATCACTACGTAAAAAATCTTGAATCTTTTAAGAAGGCGCTTGCTATGGCGCAGGACATAATTTCCGCAAAAAGGGGAAATTTTGTGTTTTTGGGACAAAAACCTCGATTTGCGAATCAAAATATCGGTTGGATAGAACTGGGAGAAAAAATAGATGAAAAAGAACAATTGTCTCTCTACGGTTTTAGGCATCTTAAGTATCGTCCTAAGCCTTCCGATGCCGTTTCTTTTTTTCAAAACAGCGGCACGTATATATGGAATCTTGGATATTTTGTAACCACCCCCCGCTTTTTGATCCATCAATTCGGGATGTACGTGCCCGAAATGTACGCAAGTCTTCGTAAAATCCAGAGCGGGTGGGGGACAGAATCTTTTGAGAAAATACTTGGGGAAATATATCCTACCCTGGAGAAGATAAGCTTTGATGACGCAATTCTTGAGAAGCTGACATCTGAGGGCGTTTTTGTAGTAGCGGCTGACTTGCAGTGGAGCGATGTAGGAGCGTGGGAAGCCCTCAAGGAAGCTTTGAGTCAAACAGATGATGAAAATGTAACTCGGGGCAAGGTAATGCTTGAGGACAGCAGGGATAGCCTTGCGTTTAATTATACAAATCAGCTATGCGTAGGGATTGACTTGAGCCAAATGCTTATAGTTTCAACAGAGGATGTCATATTGGTATGTCCTAAAACATCAGTTCCCAAGATTAAAAAATTAGTAGAGAAGCTGTCAGGAACTCCGAATGAGCACCTCACATAACGCGCAATACAAAGAGGTTGAAAAGAGTACGCTTTATGAATACACAAAGCGATGTATTGACGTTGTTTTTTCTGTGACCCTTTTTATCTTGTTTTCCCCTATTCTCTGTATTCTTGCCATTGTCGTAAAGCTTGATTCAAAAGGGCCTGTTCTTGCCGATACTCCTGAAAGAGTTGGAAAAAGCGGAAAGTTGTTCAAAATGCATAAACTGCGCTCTATGGTTGAGAACGCGCACGAGCTCTTAAGAGAAAGCCCACAATTCCAAAAGTTATTTGAGACCTATAAAAAAGAAAGCTATAAGTTGCGAAACGATCCTCGAATAACAGGAGTGGGTGGCTTTATCCGCAAGCATTCATTGGATGAGGTTCCGCAGCTCATAAATGTAATAAAAGGAGAAATGAGCTTGGTTGGCCCCCGTGCATATTATCCCGATGAGCTTGTGGATCAACAAAGGAAATATCCGTACACAAAGCAAGCAGTAAAGATAGTGCTCTCGATACGGCCTGGAATCACGGGTTTTTGGCAGGTTTCCGGAAGAAGCGAGGTAAATTTTGACAAGCGTATTCAGATGGATGCGAATTACGTAAAAAGACGTTCTATTCTTTATGACTTATGGATTATCGCAAAAACGCCTTGGGCAATGATTTCAGGCAAAGGCGCCCTGTAAACCTTTAAAGGTTGAACCTTGCAAGAGGTAATGGTGTTTGACTTTTATTGCTTATTGCCGATATGATAGTATGATATGGAAGAATTGCGTAAAATTGATTTAGAGAAAGAGTACGCGCCTGTTGCAAATAAACAACCGGTTCCTCGTCAGCCAATAGCTCTTCGAAATAACCTGCCAATACCCGTGAAAAAGTCAAAAAGAAGAACAGTTATACTCCTCATTTCTGCTTTTCTTATGGGATTTTTGATCATCGGCATTGGGCTTTCTGCTCAAAAAACATATTCTTCCGCACTTGCGACCTATAAGCAGGCAAAGCTTGCATGGAGTGCAATCAAAAATCAAGATGTGGAACTTGCCGCGGGAGAACTTGCAAAAACAAAACAAGAGTTAGAAAAAACTCAAAAAAATCTTCAATCTTTTTCTTACGCCCGTTTTATCCCTCTTGTGGGAATCTACTACAGCGATGCGGATCATTTGATAAAAGCGGGGCTTCATGGTATTAATGCGGCAACAATCATAATTGATGCGGTTGCGCCTTATGTAGATGTCTTAGGGTTAAAAGGGAAAGGAAGTTTTGTCATGGGCCCTGCGGAAGAAAGGATTAAAACGGCGGTTCTTACCATGGGCAAAATAACTCCTCGTGTTGATGAGCTGACAGATACTTTAATTTTGGCCCAACAGGAGGTTGATAAGGTTAATCCAAACAGGTATCCGGGCATATGGGGAATCACAAAAATAAAAAAACAACTGACCACACTTCGTGAATCAGTGGATAGCGCGGTAGCATTCGCAGATGAAGCGCGTCCCTTAGTAAAAGTGCTTCCGTCTCTTTTAGGAGAATCGGAAGAAAAGAAATACCTCGTGCTCTTTCAAAATGATAAAGAGCTGCGGCCCACCGGAGGATTTATAACCGCATATGGCGTTTTTTCTGCGGACAAAGGAGTGATTCGGGCACAAGACTCAAGCGACATTTATAATCTTGATAATAGTATTCGCTCCAAACCAAAAGCACCGGAGCCCATTCTTAAATATCTTCCAAACGTGAATGTATGGCATTTGAGAGACACCAACCTCTCTCCCGATTTTGTGGAATCCATGCTTGCGTTTAACTCGTTATATAAAAAGGCTCCGGGTAACGTTGATGTAGATGGAATTATTGCCTTGGATACCCAAGTATTAGTTTCAACTATTAAGATTCTTGATGATGAGGTAGTGGCGGGAGGAATTACATTTACCAGCAAAAATGATTCTCGTTGTGACTGTCCCCAGGTTATTTATGAGCTGGAAAGGCTTATTTCTACCCCCAAAAGCCTAGATTTGCGCGTAACTTCGCTTGTCCAAGTTCAAGCTCAGCGTAAAGACTTCTTGGGTGTTCTTCTTGATGCCATTATGCAAAAAGCTCTTAAATCTTCCCCAAAGTTATATTGGGGACCATTGGTTCAGTCATTTATAACCCAAACGCATGAGAAGCACATACTCTTTTATCTATATGACAAGGAGGCCCAAAGGGGAGTGGAGGCGCTCAATGCGGCAGGAAGGATTAAGTTATTTGAAGGAGATTACCTGCACATAAACGACGCAAACTTTGGAGGAGCAAAGTCAAATTTATATGTTGAACAATCAGTTGATCAAAACATTGAGGCTTCAAACGATGGAGTGATTAAAAAGACCGTTACTATTAAGTATAAGAATCCGCGCTCTCCCTCCGATTGTAATCTGGAGCGCGGAAGACTTTGTCTCAATGCAGTATTAAGAGATTGGGTGCGCGTATACGTTCCTAAAGGAAGCAGGCTTTTGGATAGCAAAGGGTCAGAAGTAAAAGTGACAAGCTACGAAGAGCTGAATAAAACCGTATTTGAAGGGTTTCTGACCGTCCGGCCGCTTGGCTTGGCAACGTATACGCTTACCTATCAACTTCCCTTTAAGGTGAAAAAGAACTCCCATCTTCCTCTTCTTGTTCAAAAACAGCCGGGGACTAATGCGAATCAATATACAATTAACGTAAACGAAAAAAAGGTAGAACAGTTTCCGCTTACAACAGACAGAGAGCTAAAACTTCAGTTATAAATCTTCTTATGAGAAGCTATACTGCCGAAGGGATTATAATCAGGCGAAGAAATATAGGGGAAGGGGACCGAATATTAACCGTGCTCACAAAAAAAAACGGGAAAATCCACATAAAAGCGGTTGGGGTAAGAAAGATAACGAGCAGACGTTCTCCTCATATTGAACCTCTCAATCACGGCATATTTACTCTCTATAAACCTCCTAGGGGATATGCGATTCTTACAGAGGCAAATACGGTGAATACCTTTTCTCTCATAAAAAGCGATCTGAAACGAATTGGATACGCGTATCATCTTTGCGAGCTTATTGACAGCCTATGCGCGGAGAATTTCGAACAAGCGAATGTGTTTCTGCTTTTTAAGAATGCGCTTACTCAATTGTCAACAGCCACAGATCTAAGCTTTATTTCGGTTTTTGAGAGAGAACTTTTGGTGCAATTAGGTTTTTATCCGCGTGAATCTCCGTTTGCTGACACGCAGTCTTTTATAGAAAGTATTTTAGAGAGGCGATTAAAAACAAAAAGATTTCTTCACCGATTTGCATGAGGAAAAAAAGTGTTATGATACCGCTATGGAAGAAAGCCTGCTAAATAATGTAATTGCTCTTTGTAAACGCAGGGGTTTCATGTTTGCCGGATCGGAAATTTATGGAGGTCTTGCAAATACCTACGATTTTGGGCCCTTAGGAGTTGAGATAAAAAACAATATTAAAAAGCTGTGGTGGAAACGTTTTGTTCAAAAAAGAAAGGACATATTCGGATTAGATGGAGGAATTCTTCTCAATCGAAAAATTTGGGAAGCATCGGGACACACCGCCTCATTCCTTGACTATTTAGTTGAATGCAAGACGTGCCACAAACGGTTTCGAGTTGATCATATTGAGGGATTTCAACTCCAAAAAGACGGTACCGCAGAGTGTCAAAGTCTTCCTTCTTGTCCTTCCGGGGAAAAACATACACTGAATGTTGAAATATTTCAGAAGAAAGAGGACGGGACCAGTATTATAAAACCGCGCAGGTTTAACGGGATGTTCAGAACCTATATAGGCGCAACAGAAGATTCGGATGCGCTTGCCTATCTTCGTCCGGAAACAGCTCAAGCAATATTTACCAATTTTAAGAATGTAGTAAATGCTTTTTCTCCCTCCTTCCCTTTTGGTATTGCCCAAATTGGAAAAGCGTTTAGAAACGAGATTACCACGGGTTATTTTATTTTTAGAACGCTTGAGTTTGAACAGATGGAGATTGAGTATTTTATTAAGAAAGAGAATTGGGAAAATGTGTTCAAGATTTGGCAGGATGAAATGATGGATTGGGCAGTATTTGTGGGTATTGATAAAAGCAAATTGCGTTTTAGAGAGCATGATGAACAGGAACGGTCCCACTACTCTAAGCGGACTGTTGATCTTGAATATCAGTTTCCAACCGGGTTTAAAGAAATGTATGGTCTTGCGTACCGCGGAGACTTTGATTTGTCAAACCACTCAAAACATTCGGGCGTTGCATTATTATTCAAAGATAAAGAAACGAATGAAGAGTTTTTTCCTCATGTGGTTGAGCCCTCTTTTGGGGTGGAAAGAACACTTCTTCCTCTTCTTCTGGATGCGTATGCGCAGGAAGAGAAGCGAATTGTTATGCGGTTTGTTCCCCATATTGCTCCAGTAAAGGTTGCGGTATTTCCTCTTCTTGCAAACAAGGATGATCTTGTTGCGCTTGCTCATCAAACGTATGAGAATCTTAAGAAATCAATAGATGGGTTGATCATGTTTGATGATCGAGGAAACATTGGGAAGCGGTATTTTTCCCAAGACGAGATAGGTACTCCTTTTTGCGTGACGGTTGACTTTCAGTCTTTGGAAGATAATACGGTAACCGTTAGAGATAGAGACACTACAAAACAAGAAAGAATATCCATAGGTAAACTTTCTGATTTTTTGATAAACAAGCTTTCTTCATGAGCAGGGAAATCCCTACTGCTGCCCCTACACACGAAAAACCTTACGATAATTGTTCGGTAGTGGGTGTATACTCTCATTCGACAGATGTAGTAGATACTGCGTATCAAGGTCTTGTTGAATCAAATCATAGAGGGCAAGAAGGATCAGGCATTGTCGTTGGGAGTAAAAGCAGATTTGCCATACAAAAAGATAGTGGACTTGCAGAGATAGTATTTGGGGTCAAGCATAGTTTGCCTCGCGTAAAAAGGGCGTATGTGGCCATAGGGCATAATCGGTATTCCACATCTGGGTCTATTGCCGAGACACAACCGTTTCTTGAAGATGGAATCGCAATCGCCCACAATGGAAATCTTACCAATATAACGACATTGAGAGAAAAATATAACTTGCCAGAAACAATAGAAGGTGCGTCAAGCGATACTCGAATGGCACTTGCGGTTATAAACCGAATGGAAGGAGACGAAATACACCGTATCGTTACGGCTCTTCCACAATTTGAAGGAGCGTATAGTTTTGTGTTTGCTACCAAAAAAGGACTCGTTGCCGCAAGAGATCCTAAAGGATTTCGTCCGCTCTCGTTGGGTAAACTTAAAGGAGGAGATGGTTATGTGGTTGCTTCGGAGACAAGCGCCTTTAATTCCATGGGAGCAGAGTTTGTGCGCGATGTGATGCCGGGAGAAACGCTTCTGATATCAAAAGAAGGTCTGCAAACCCTTGCGCTTCATAAAGAGTCACAACTTGCTCAATGTATCTTTGAGCTTATCTATATTGCTCGGCCCGATAGTGTAGTATTTGGGATTCCTGTCATGGAGTTTCGGAAACGACAAGGGGCGATTTTGGCTCGTCATCTTCCCCCAAATATTGACGTCATTATGCCGGTTCCCCGATCAGGAATTTCCGCATCCTTAGGAGTAGCGGCTGATCATGTTTCAAGAGGGAGTACAATAGAATACTCAGAAGGATTATATACAAACCCTTATAGAGGAAAAAGAGATGGGCCGCGAACATTTATTCGACCATCAGACAGAAGGATAGCGGCAACCAAAAAATATAGCGTAATTGAGTCCGAAGTGAGAGGGAAAAGAATAGCTCTTGTGGATGATTCTATTGTAAGAGGATCCATAGAAATAATTGTACAAAAATTACGGGATGCTGGCGCGATAGAAGTACATTTACTTGTTGCATCTCCTCCTCTCAAGCACGCGTGCTATATGGGAGTTGACTTTGGGGATAACGAGTTAATAGCAAATCAATATCCAAATCAAGAGGAAAGAGCAAGGAAGCTTGGCCTTGACAGCTTATACCACTTAAGTTATGCTGAATTGATGGAGGCTGCACTGGGAAATCCGGTTTCAAAACGCATTCAAAATCCTGCAACGCTTTTTGAGGAACACGGATACTGCGGAGCTTGTTTTACCGGAAGATACCCCATTTCTATAGAAGGAGTAATTAAGAAAATATCGTGAAAAACCCCTATCTTGTTGCGTTTGGCATTATTTTGATTATTGTAATTCCCTTTGGGGTCTTTTTTGCCATCAATAGGACCCAAAAATCTCCATTGCCTAATTCGTCCTCTCAATCTTCCGAAGATACACAAGAAGAAATCCTCCCTCTTAATCCCGATGAGCTCAATTTGATTTTTGAGGCACGGCGAGATAAAAAAGCGGTGAAGTTTAGCATAGGAAACACAAAGGGAATCACTTCTATTGAGTATGAGATAAGTTACCTTGCGGATGGGGAAATTCCAAGAGGAGCTATTGGACAAATTGAGGTAAACCCATCGGAAAGATCGGTTGCAACTAATTATATAGATTTAGGAACGTGTTCTTCAGGAAGGTGCAAATATGATGAAGGGGTTACTTCGGTTAAGCTCATTCTTAAAATTATAAAAACCGACGGAAAAATCTATTCAGCGGAAAAAGAACTAGAGCTTTAATTCTTCATTCATTCCTCTCGTTCTCCATTTAGTGCTTTTTTCACATTGAATACGCTATCTAGGTTTCTTTGTGGCTTTTTGGGGCTTGACAATGTATGGCAAACTGTTCAAAATGGATTTAAGTGGGATAAAGTGGGATAAAGTGGAACAAAAAGAAAGGCAGGGATATGATGCTTCTTGGACAGTACGAAGCAAAATTAGGAGCAAAAAATAGAATAGCGTTCCCAAAAAAACTAAGAGCAATATTGGGAGACAAGCTTATCATCACGAAAGGATATGAAAACTCGCTCATTATTGTTTCCGAGAAAGGGTGGAAAGCACTTCTTGAAGGAACAGAGGGAAGGCCGTTTATCCATTCAGAAACCAGAGATACGCAACGATTCATCCTTGGAGGAGCAAGCTTCATGGAGCTTGATAGTAAAGGAAGGTTTATATTGCCTTTATACTTACGAAGCTTTGCAAGAATTAAAGAGGAAACGATATTCCTAGGCCTATCTCGCTACGTGGAAATGTGGGATAGAGATGTTTGGCTTGAATACACAAAGAACCTTGATAAGCATATTGGATTAATTTCAGAGCGGCTGCTTAAGGGAACTGAAGAGAAAAGTGAATAGCACATTTCATACGCCGGTACTTGTACAAGAGGTACTTTTATTTCTTGCCGTACAGAAGGATAAAACGTATATTGACGCAACGATAGGGGGAGGAGGACACGGGTTTGAGATTTTAAAACGAGACGGGATAGTTTTGGGGATAGACGTTGATGAAGAAGCAATTGATTACGTAAAGAAGATATTAAGAGATAAAGATATTAAGATATTGGGAGAGAAATATGACAGTTCACTTAATATCTCACTATCTCAATATCCTGGTATCACTTTAGTACGAGGAAATTTTAAAGACATAGCAAGGATTGTACAGGGAACAGAATTTGAGAGGGTAGAAGGAATTTTGTTTGACTTGGGAGTATCGAGCATGCAGTTGGATACTTCCAAAAGGGGATTCAGTTTTCAAAAAGAAGCTCCATTGGACATGCGCATGGATCAAAGGCTGCACGTTAAGGCGATGGATCTTCTTAACGGATTAACAAAAAAGGAGTTATATGAATTATTTACTAAGTTTGGTGAAGAGCGTTTTGCTCACGCCATTTCTGGTGGTATTGTCAGCACCCGTGGAATAAAAAAAATTACCACAACCAAAGAATTGGCAATGTTAGTAGAGAAGATTGCGGGAAGAAGACATGACATCCATCCGGTAACAAAAGTATTTCAAGCCTTACGAATTGCGGTTAACGATGAGTTGCATAACCTAGAACTTGGCTTAACAGATTCCGTTGAGCTTCTTAACAAAAACGGAAAGCTTGTTGTTATATCCTTTCACTCATTAGAGGATAGGATTGTCAAAAGAACATTTTTACGGTTTGAAAAAGAAGGGAGAGGAACGGTAATAACAAAGAAGCCGGTGCGCCCGAGCCAAAAGGAAGTTTTCTTAAACAGACGAGCAAGAAGCGCACTGCTTAGGGTATTTGCAAAAGCATAAAAAACACGCATGAAAATTATATATACGTCTTTTACTATATTGCTAGTAGTTATTGGCATGTTATCTATTGGTCAGGTTGTTATATCAAACTGGTTATCTACGACAGGTATTACGCTTGGCGCTATTGAGGATGAGCTAAAACAATATAAAGAAAAAAATGCGCTTCTTGAAGAGAGGTTTTTGCATGCGTCCTCGCTTACTTCTATTGCATCAACAGCCGCAGAGCTTGGATTTGTAGAAAAGAAATCTCGCATTGTTCTTACCGATTCCGTCCCACTTGCCCTTAAACGATAATGTGGCGGTTTTACGCTATTGTTGCGGTCTTTTTGCTTTCTTTTCTTATTGTTATAGCAAGGCTTTTTTACTGGCAGGTTGTTCGCGCGGAAGAACTCTCTCTTTTTGGAGAAGCTCAGTATGAAAGAACTGTTGAGTTTTCTTCTCAGCGAGGAGAAATTTTTGCCTCTGACGGGTTTCCTCTTGTTGCAAGCACTCTTTCTTATCTTATCTACGCAAATCCTAAAGAGATAAAAGATATAAAAAATGTTTCCGAAAAGCTTTCCAATATCCTTGGGACAGAACCATCTTCTGTAAGTGCTATGCTTTCTTTGGATCGTTTTTGGGTACCTGTAGCATCATACGTAAGCATAGAGAAGAAAAACAAGATAAAAGAATTGAGCCTACAGGGAGTTGGGTTTGATGATCAATTCAGCAGATTTTATCCGGAAGCGTCTATGTCCGCACACCTTACCGGTTTTGTAGGAAAAAACGACATAGGAGAAGATAAGGGGTATTTTGGATTAGAAGGGTATTACGATAGGCAGCTTAAAGGGAAGACGTTAAAGATAGTCCAAATAAAAGATGCTTATGAGAGACCAATTATTGCAAAAAGGGAGGTGGGTGTTGGAAATACAAAAGGCAGAGCGCTTGTTACGTCCGTGGATAGGGCTGTTCAGCACCTCGTAGAAGAAAAATTACATGAGGGAATCCAAAAGTACGGAGCAAGCGGCGGAATGATTGGAGTAATTGATCCTACAAGCGGCAATATTATTGCCATGGCGTCGTATCCGACTTTTGATCAAAAGACATATCAAAGATACTCGGAGGAGTTCTATAAAAACCCTTTTATATCGGATACATACGAGCCGGGTTCAACGTTTAAGACGCTTATTATGGCAGCGGGGCTAGATGCAAAAGTTGTTTTGCCAACAACCCGATGCCCAATATGCGAAGGTCCGGTGAATATTGGGGGATACACAATAAAAACATGGAACGACAAGTATTATAAAAATGCAACAATGATTGAGGTTCTTCAGCATTCTGATAACACCGGCATGGTGTTTGTTGGGCAATCTCTTGGGCTTGAAAAGCTCGTATCATATCTTTCTCTCTTTGGGATTGGGCAGGCAACGGGAATAGATTTGCAAGGAGAGGCACCATCAAGCATTCGACCAAAAGAGGAGTGGAGAAAAACGGATCTGGCTACCGCAAGCTTTGGACAAGGGATTTCTCTTACTCCCATACAGCTTTTATCAGCGTTTGCAAGCATTGCAAATAAAGGAGTGAGGATGAAGCCGCGCATCGTGTCAACAATTCATACATCAGGGGGAGAAAAAATTGAAATTAAGCCAAAAGTGCTTAGCCGTCCCCTATCGGAAAAAACGGCGAAAATTATGACAGAAATGTTGGTAAATGCGGTGAATAAAGGAGAGGCGGCATACCTTAAGCCTAAAGGGTATCGAGTTGCGGGAAAAACCGGAACCGCTCAAATTCCAGTAGGGGGAAAATATGATCTGGAGAAAACCATCGCCTCATTCATTGGTTTTGCCCCTGCAGACGATCCAAAATTTGCTATGCTTGTTATTTTTAACAAGCCAACATCGTCTATCTATGGATCAGAAACCGCAGCCCCCACTTTTTTTGAGATCGCAAAAAATTTATTGGCGTACTACAAGATTCAGCCAACCGAATGACCTACTTATGAAACTTCTTTAATCACAGCTCCTGTCTCGTTATCTTTCATAACCGATAGAGAAGAGTAGCTAAAAAAGGTATAATACGGGTATGTGGCAAGAGATTAAGAATGTATATCACTTGCTGGTTGCGGTTGCGGCGCAGGTGTGGTTTGGGTTTCCGTCAAGAAAGCTTAAGGTGATTGGGGTTACCGGAACCGATGGAAAGACAACTACGGTGAACCTGATTTATCATATACTACACACGTGCGGATATTCGGTCTCCATGATTTCAACCGTTGGAGCAATCATTAACGGAGAAAAAAAAGATCTTGGTTTTCATGTGACAAATCCTTCCTCATGGCAATTAAATTCCTTTATCAAGAAAGCGGCAGAAAAAAGTAGCTATCTTGTTCTTGAGGTTACATCTCACGGAATAGATCAGCATCGTATTTTTGGCATTCCTTTTGCAATTGGAGTGATGACCAACGTTACAAACGAACATCTAGACTATCACAAAACGTATGATCGCTATCTTCAGACAAAAGTAAAATTGTTAAAACGATCCCGTATTGCCATTGTAAATCAGGATGACGGATCGCATAAAGCGATTATGCTGCTTCTTAAAGATGGAAACCGAATGGATCGAAAAGTAATTACGTATGGGAAGACGAAGTCTCCCATGGTGAATCCGCTTGTCTACGCCTTTAAGACAAAATTGATCGGTAATTTTAATCGATCAAACGAGGGAGCTGCAATCGCAACTGTTCTTGCCCTAAACGTTAAGGAATCTTGCATCAAAGCCGCTTGTGAAAGCTTTGAGGCTCCAATTGGACGACAACAGGTAGTATATGAAGGCGATTTTACCGTAATGATTGATTTTGCCCACACCCCCAATGCTATTGAAGAGTTTCTACATTCGATCAAACCTGGTGTCAAGGGGAGACTCATTCACGTTTTTGGAAGCGCGGGAGAGCGCGACAGAAAGAAAAGACCAGAAATGGGAAAGGCATCAGCTAACTATTCGGATGTTATTATCTTAACTGCAGAGGATCCCCGGTCGGAATCGGTTGCAAAAATCATAAACGAGATTGAATCAGGAATCGTTAATAATTCAAAATTCCCCGGCCTCGCTCCGCGAAGCCTCGCCAAAGGCGGGCGAAGCGGGACGGGCAAAATTCAAAGTGCAAAATTGTTCAAAATATCAAACAGACAGGAAGCAATCAATACTGCAATTAAAATAGCGCAAAAGGGAGATTTTGTTCTCGTTACGGGAAAAGGGCATGAGAAGTCTATGAACTTTGGACGCGGAGAAATACCGTGGAGTGAATATGACAGCGTAAAAGAAGCACTTGTAGCAAGAAAATTATGAAAAAGAAACACATCCACTTTGTTGGTATAAAAGGAGTGGGACTTGCTCCTCTTGCAATTATCGCTAAGGAAGCAGGATTTATAGTATCCGGATGCGATGTAGATGAGGAGTTTATTACGGATGAACTACTTAAGCTCTCTCGCATACAACCCATAAAGGGATTCTCCTCATCTCATCTTGGCAATGTGGATATGGTAATAACAACAGGCGCTCACGGGGGATTTGACAACCCGGAAGTACAAGAAGCAAAAAAAGGAGGAATAAAAGTTCTTACCCATGGAGAAGCGGTAGGGATGTTTATGAAAGGAGAACTCTTTGGGAGATTCGATATGACAGGCATTTCCGTTGTTGGGTCTCACGGGAAAACAACCACAACGGCTCTTCTGGCAACAATTTTTTCTCAAAGCGGGCTTGATCCGAGTTATACCATTGGAACGTCTATTATTCCTTCGATTGGCGCATCAGGGCATTATGGGAATGGTAAATATTTTATAGCAGAGGCAGATGAATACGCAACAGAGCCAGCTTATAACAAAACGCCAAAATTGCTTTGGCAGTATCCTTCAATAGCTGTTATTACCAATGTAGACTTTGATCACCCGGACGTTTTCAAAAATGAGGAAGATATAGCAATGGTGTTTAGGAAGTTTTTAGGAAATATTAAAAGAGATGGTATTCTTGTTCTTTATGGAGATGATCCGTATGCGGCATTTTTAAAAAAGTCGTTTCCGGGGAAAACAATTACGTACGGATATTCGCCACAGAATGATTTTGTCTTAAGAAAAGCACGTTTTGGAGACAGGAGGACTTTTTTCTGGGTTGAGGCTCTGGGAACTAATCTTGGAGAGTTTTGCATTCATGTCATAGGTGAGCATAACGCGCTTAATGCAACGGGAGCAATAGCTGTTTCTTTAGAAGTAGGAATCGGAATTAATAAAATTAAAAAAGCGCTTATGACCTTTAGCGGATCAAAAAGACGATGTGAATTCATAGGTCAGAGTCGGTTTGGATCCATTGTTATAGATGATTACGCTCACCATCCCACAGAGATAAAAAAGACGCTTATCGCTCTAAAAAAGGCATATCCCAAAAAACATATCGTTTGTATTTTTCAGCCCCATACGTTTTCCAGAACAAAAGCCTTATTTAATAAGTTTACTCATGCCTTTTCCGATGCTGATGAAGTTATCCTCATGGATATTTATCCCTCCTTGCGGGAAGAGCCCGATCCGGAGATTACGTCACAGTTTCTTGCTAACAAAATGAGTAAAATTCACAAGAGCGTAACATTTCTTTCTAAGGCTTGCGATGTGATACAATATGTAGCACAAAAAGAAACAGATTCTAGCTCACTTATTGTCACGATGGGGGCAGGTGACATATATAAGATTGCCCAAAAAGTTGCCCAAAAAAAGCCCTCGGTGTCTTCTCAATGAAAAGAAATTTATAATATATGAAAGCTTTTTTAAGTGAATTAAAGAAGATATTAGGAGATAGGGTAAAAGAAAACGAACCGATGAGCCTGCATACTACCTTTAAGATAGGCGGTCCGGCGCGCTATTATATAGACATAGATTCAATAGAGGGTTTAGTAAAAGTAGTAACATTTGCAAAAAAAAGAAATCTTCCTGTTTTTATTTTTGGAGGCGGGTCAAATATCATAGTTTCCGATAGGGGAATAGATGGCCTTGTTATAAAAAATAACTGCAGGAAGTTTGAAATTAGAAGCATTGCAGGAAATGTAAAGGGAGCTGTAGCAAAGAGGAGTACCGTATCTATTTATGCGCAGTCCGGGGTAATTATGAATCAACTTGTTCGATACACAATTGATCATGGAATGGGTGGGCTTGAATTCCATCTTGGGTTGCCCGGTACGGTTGGAGGAGCGCTTTTTATGAATTCGAATTTTCCCAAGAAGCAGTCCTACGTTGGCGATTCGTTGCAAAGCGCGACACTGCTTTGTCCTGATGGCTCAATAAAAGAGATAGACGCTTCCTACTTTAGGTTTTCATATGATACCAGTATTCTTCAAAAAACCGGTGAAATTATCCTGTCGGCATTGTTTAAGCTTTCCTCTTGTGAAAAAGACGAATTATGGAGGCGAGGAACAGAAGCTCTTGATTACCGCTTGAGTACTCAGCCAAAAGGAGCTTCCGCCGGGTGCACGTTTCGCAATATTTCAATATCTGAGGCGTTTTCGATTCCTACACCAAACAATATAACATCGGCAGGATACCTTATTGACAAAGCAGGATTAAAAGGAAGACGGGTAGGGGATGCTATGGTTTCGCCAAAGCATGCAAATTTTATTCTTAACATGGGGAACGCAAAGGCGTCCGATGTAGTTGAGCTTACAAAATGCATTAAGGAAGAAGTATTTAAGAAGTTTAGTGTAAGTCTCATGTTTGAAGTACGGGTAATAGAATCTTAATATGGATAAATTTATTGTAAAAGGAGGAAAAGCGTTAGGAGGAGAAGTTGTTGTTTCCGGAGCAAAAAATGTTGCCCTTAAAACGCTTGTTGCGGCGTGTTTAACAGAAGAAGAAGTGGTAATAGAGAATGTTCCGCTTATCTCAGATTTTTTTGTAATGGTGGATTTGATTAAAGAACTTGGGGGAACGGTGGCCGTTGAGGACCATACTGCGCGTATAAAGGTTCCTCATATCGTATCTTCCAAGATATCCCTGGATAAAGCAGCAGAAGTAAGAACCTCGTCCATGTTCTTAGCGCCTCTTCTTGCGCGGCTTGGTAGAGCATCTATTCCTAACCCGGGGGGATGCAGAATAGGAGCACGGCCAATAGATCGAACCGTTGAGGGCATTAAAGCGTTAGGAGCAGATATTGCATATGAGAGTGGAGATGGATACTTTCACGCAAAGATAAAATCTGGTGCGAGACTTAAAGGAGTTTCTTATCGATTCGAAAAAAGTTCCCATACGGCAACAGAAACGCTTATGATTGCTTCTTCGTGTGCTTATGGGAAAACGGTTCTTGAAAATGCAGCGCAAGAGCCGGAGATTGACGAACTCATAGCTCTTTTAAACGCGATGGGTGCTCATATTCGCAGAATTTCTCCCAGAACAATTGAGATTATTGGAGTGAATAAGCTTCATGGAGCGCGCTTTCGAATAGGTCCTGACAGAAACGAAGTGGTTACTTTTGCAATTGCCGCATACATCACCCAAGGAAATATTTTAGTAAGAGAAGCAAAAGCGTCTTACATACAAGAATTTCTTGATTTACTACAAGAGGCAGGCGCAGAATTTAAAGAAGAAAAAAATGGAATGCGTTTCTTTTCTAACGGTTCTCTTAAAGCGACAAGCATTATTACTTGTTCTTACCCTGGTTTCATGACTGATTGGCAAGGACCATGGGCAGTTCTCATGGCAAAAGCACAAGGAGAGTCAATAATTCATGAGACGATATATGAAAACAGATTTGGATATGTGAGTGAATTGTTAAAAATGGGAGCAAGAATTGATCTGTTTACTCCTTCCGTCAGAAACCCAAGAGCGTTTTACAATTTTACTCTTCCTCAAAAACATGATCCTTACCACCACGCCATAAAAATTTATGGCCCGGCAAAATTACATAATGCGGCTGTACAGATTTCGGATTTACGAGCGGGAGCAACTCTTGTGCTTGCTGCTCTTGCCGCCTCAGGAGAAAGTGTTATATTTGGAGCCCATCACATTGATCGCGGGTACGAGCGATTTGAAGAAAGACTGCAAAGCGTTGGAGCGGATATCAAAAGAATGGTCGATGAATAATATGAAAAGAGAAAGAAAAATTGGCGCCATAATTTTAGCGGCTGGGAAAGGCAAAAGAATGAAAATGCGACAGATTAACAAAGTAGCAATTCATATTGCGAATAAACCCATGGTTCTGCATACGGTACATATGTTGGAAAAGATAGCACTATCCCCAATTGTCGTTGTTATTGGGTTTGCTAAAGAATCAGTTATGAAGGCTCTTGCGGGAACATCGGTAATCTTTGCCGAGCAGAAAAAACGATTAGGAACCGGTCGCGCAGCTCTTTGTGGATTGACTAAGCTCCCCAAAGATGTAGCTGATGTTCTAATTCTCAATGGTGATGATTCTGCGTTTTATACCCCAAAGATCATAAAAGAGTTATACCAGAGACATCTCTTCTCTCAAGCGGCAATTACATTTCTTACGATTCAACTTGATAATCCCTTTGGACTTGGGAGAGTAATAAGAAATGAAAAAGGGAGTGTTGTTGCAATTGTTGAAGAAAAAGACGCAACAAGAGAAGAAAGAAAGATTAAAGAAATTAATCCGGCATGCTACATTTTTCGATCTGATTTTTTAAGAAACTTTATTAAACGAATTCCAAAAAGCTCGGTGACAGGGGAATATTATTTAGTGAGCTTAATAGAAATTGCTTTCAAGAACAATAAGAAAATAGAAACGCTTATAAAGAATTCCATCCTATGGAGAGGGGTCAATACGAGAGAAGAGCTTGCTTTGGCAGAACAACTCCTGCATCAAGTGAAGTCAATATGAAACAACAGATTTACATCGAACAACTTAAAAAATACTCTTTAGATGCAGTCACCGCTTTAAATAGTTTACTCATGCAATTAAACAATCGCGCAACACCACTTACCAAAAGCGCCATTAGGGAGATGATGGACTCACCGGCAACTCGATTATTTGTAGCGAGAAGATTAGACAATAACCAAATAATTGGCATATTGGCCATGATTGTATATCGCATCCCATACACAAAAAAAGGGTTGCTTGAAGATTTTGTAGTTGATGAAAAATATAGAAGATGCGGCATTGGTACAAAGCTTGTTAAATTCGCTATTGATAAAGCGCAAAAAGAAGAACTTGCCTATCTTGATTTTACTTCTCGTCCAACAAGAGAAGCCGCAAGCAAGCTATATCAACGCCTTGGTTTTAAGAAACGAGATACCAATGTTTACCGAATAGGGCTATAGTATGCAGTTGAAAAATAAAGTCATTCTTTTTGACATAGATTATACGCTGTTTAATACAGACATCTTTAAAGAGACAAAATTGCAAAAGTACTCACTTTACGAAGAAGTTAAAGAGGCGCTTAATAATCTTTCAAAGATTGCTCGGCTTGGTATTTTTTCAGAAGGAGAAATTAGACTTCAAAAGACAAAATTGGAGAGCACAAATATCGCGGATTATTTTCAAAATGATTTAGTTCATATAATGACTAGAAAGGATGATGAAATGGAAGATATAATTACTAGATACACGGACACAGCGCTGTTTCTTGTTGATGACAAGATAGATATTTTATATAAGACAAAGAAGCTTTTTCCTTCTGTTTTTACCGTTTGGATAAAAAGGGGAAAGTATGCAAAGTCACAGAAGCCTATTGATGGGTTTGAGCCTGATGCTATAATAAAAACTTTGCAAGAAGTTATTCCTGTTGTTTCTACCTGATACTATTTTTTACTATGTGTGGAATATTCGGTTACGTCGGAAAACAAAATAATGCGGCCCAGATTGTTCTTGAAGGACTAAGGCTTCTGGAATATCGCGGGTATGATTCATGGGGAATTGCGGTAAAAAGCGGAAAGAAGCTTATGGTGAATAAGCAGGTGGGGAAAATAGAATCCGCCAAAACGACTCTTTCTGCAAGCTTTCTTGGTATTGGGCATACAAGGTGGGCGACTCATGGAGGAGTGACAGAAAACAATGCTCATCCTCATCTTGACTGCAAACAAGAAATAGCACTGGTGCATAACGGGATTGTAGAAAATTTTGTTGCGTTAAAAGAAGAATTGATAATTAGAGGACATAGTTTTAATTCGGAAACAGACACAGAGGTAATTGTTCATCTTATCGAGGAGTATTTAAAAAAAGAAGGATTTGCCTCATCGGTGCGTGATTCATTTAATAGGCTTAAAGGACTAAACGCAATTGTTGTTGCCTACGCTGTCTCTCGTCAAATTATTGCCTGCAAAACAGGATCTTCCTTGGTGGTTGGTCAAAAAAATAGCGATTTCTATATTGCCTCGGACGCATTGGGAATAACAGACCACACAAAGAAGCTTTTCTTTCTTAAAGATGGAGAAATGGTCATACTGGGAGAAAAGTTGCAACTCATAAGCATTGCAAACGGTAAAAAGTTAAAAGCAAATTTCGAAACAATACATTGGAAGCAGGAAGACTCCAAAATTGGAAATTTTAATCACTTTATGGAGAAGGAAATTTATGAACAACCACGCGTTGTGCGTACCATAGCAAGAACTGCCGATCAGGATATTATTTCATTAAGCAGAACAATTAAACGAGCTAGGGGAACTTTTTTTATAGGCGCAGGAACGGCCTTTCATGCCTGCCTTGCGGGGACATACCTATTCTCCGGAATCGCAAAAATCCATGTTAATACAGCGGTCGCATCTGAATTTAATTATCTGGAGGATTTTTTAACCAAAGAAAGTCTCATTATCGCGCTTTCCCAATCGGGGGAAACGATAGATGTTCTTGAGCCTCTCAATAGAGCGAAGGGGAAAGGAAGCAGAATTGTGGCGCTTACCAATGTTTTGGGCTCTTCGCTGTATAGGCTTGCTGATCACTCCCTTATTTTGGGTGCGGGAGTTGAAAAAGCAGTAGCTTCAACAAAGGCATATACTGCAAAGCTTGCTCTTTTACTTATGCTTGCGCACGCAATGAATGGAGAGATAAAAAAAGCAAAGAAAAATCTTCTTGAAACGTCAAAAGAAATACAAAGACTCCTCAGCGCTCCAAGCAGAAAAAACATACGAAAGATTGCGTTGGTTCTTAAGTCATCCGAGCATATCTATACTATTGGGAGAGGAGTATCTTATCCAACAGCACTGGAAGCCGCCCTTAAGATTAAAGAGGTAAGCTATATACACACAGAAGGACTTGCGGGAGGAGAGTTAAAACATGGAACGCTCGCGCTTGTTGAAAAAGGAACGCCGTGTATTGTATTTGCTCCCAATGATGACACCTATGAGGCAATGATTTCCAACGCGATTGAGATCAAATCAAGAGGAGGAGTAATCATTGGCATAAGTACTAAAAAGTCTTCTGTTTTTGACTACTTTATAGAAGTTCGCGACATGGGATGGGCACGTATTATCGCTCAAATTATCCCCGCACAGCTTTTGGCATACTATTTAGCGGTAGAGAGAGGATGCGATCCAGATAAACCTCGCAATTTAGCAAAAAGCGTAACCGTAAAGTAAACAATGAAAAAAACAATCCTTATTCTTCATGGATGGGGGGTTAACGGAGAAAAATACCAAATCATAGTAGGTATGTTAAAAGAGAAGGGATGGGTAGCGTTTTCTCCAGACCTTCCGGGATTTGGAAAGGAAAAATTGTTGAAAAAGACTATGAACGTAGACGATTATGTTGATTTTGTAAGAGATTTTATAAGGAAGAAAAAGCTATCCAACATTGTTCTTGTTGGGCATTCATTTGGAGGAAGAATTGCCATTAAATTAGCAGCATCAGGAGAAGGGACAATAACAGGTCTTATTCTCACAGGGTCTGCTGGTATTAAGCCCAAACTCGCTTTGTATAAACGATTTATTATGTATATAGCAATTTTATTAGGAGAATTATTTCGTTTTCCGCTGTTAGCAAATGCAAAAAATATTCTGCGCAAGATTCTTTATTTTGCCATAGGGGAATGGGATTATTATAACGCGGGGGACATTAGAGAAACGTTTAAAAAAGTCATTGCCGAAGACCTTATTGATTATCTTCATAACATACGTGTCCCTACGCTTTTGGTTTGGGGCGCAAAAGATAACGTTATCCAACTGATCTATGGGAAGATGATGAAAGAGAGAATTTCTGCGTCAGCGCTTGTTGTTGTTGAGGGCGCAGGTCATAAGCTGCCTTACGCGAATCCTAAGGAATTTATTAATGCAATTATGCCATTTTTACAGAAAATATGAGCATACTTTACGCAGCCACAAGCACACTTTTCTTTGTCTGGATTTCCAGAAATATTTTATACTGGGTACACCTTTGGCAAATAAAAGAGTATCGGTGGGATCGGCTTTCGGTTCATCTTAGAGAGACGGTTCAAGGAAGGTCGCTTTTTTTCTCACCTCTTCTTCTTTTCAAAGTAGTACTTATAGGTGCATTTATCCTGGTAATCCAAAAACAGCTTTCTCTTTCTTTATACCACAGCGCAATCACGTTTGTGTTTGCCTTGCAATTTAGCTCTGTGGTAAAAGAAGTAGGGAGAAAAACCATAAAGATCCCTAAGCCAACGATAAAGGCAGTGATTATTAGTGGATTTTCTCTCTTTATCCTTTTCTCTCTTTTTTCTCTTCCGCTGTTGGATCGATTTGCATGGATTCTTTTAATCGATCGCCTGCTTCCTGCTGTTGTTTTAGTTGCGACACTTATCATGTCGTTTCCAAGCGGGCTTTACTATGATTGGAAAATCGCTCGGGCGATAAGGCTTTTAAGGAAGCAGAAAAAGCTTATCGTAATGGGCATTACCGGAAGTTATGGAAAAAGCTCAACAAAAGAATATCTTGCGCAGCTTTTGAGAACAAAATTTTCTCTTATTGCTACTTTCGGTACCCAAAATACGCCCATTGGTTTGGCAAACACAATTCTTGAGAAAATGCAAGACAAAACGGCTATTTTTGTTGCGGAGATGGGTGCATACAAAAGAGGGGAGATTGCACAGCTTGCCCAAATGGTTCATCCAACAATAGGAGTTCTTACCGGTATCAACGCGCAACATTTCTCTCTCTTTGGTAGCATTGAAAATACGATTGATGCAAAGTATGAACTTATTGAGTCGATTTCTCCTAACGGTTTATGTCTTTTTAACGGGAATAACGTTTACACGTACGAATTGTGGAAACGGGCATTGCGTGAAAATCGTAACGCAGTATTATATAGGGTTCTAACGACTAATTCCTTTTCCGAAGAACAATTTAAACAGGAGCATGGGATTATTGCCTATAACGCGCGTATTTCTTCGCGTAGTGTTTCCTTTGATGTTGTTCTGAAGAAGAAAGGGAAACCAAGAATAAAAATAGAGAGTCTGGGAGCGCCAATTGGTGGGATTCACACACTTGAAAATCTTCTTCCCGCAATTTATGTTGCGTATATTTTAGAAATGAAACCTTTTGAAATTAAAGAAGCGTTATCCCTGCTTGTTTCGCCTGTTCATACCATGAGCATTCTTAGATCTTTTTTGGGAGTAATTCTTCTAGACAATACGCATAATACAAATCCTCGTGGTATTGAGGCTGCGGTACTATTACTTAAGCAGTATCTAAGACAGAAAAAAAGACTATGTGTTTTTGTATTGCAACCAATGATTGAATTGGGTAGCAGAGGGAAAGAGGAGCATAGGATAGCGGGAAGAGCTATTGGTGCGGTTTGTTCTTATCTTTTTCTAACAAATAAGAATTTTTATCAAGAAATCGTAAAAGGAGTTCGGGATAGCGGAGGAAAATGTAAGGTAAAAATAGCAAGCCCTCAAATCATTGCGAGTTTTGTCAAGACCCTGACGAAAGATGATATTATGTATTTTGAGGGAAGAGAGACCGCGTCTTCTTTGGTAAAGATTCTTAAGCGAGATCCAAAAACAGATATATGATACGCCCAATTGCCATTGGTCTCTCTCCAAATACGACTTTTTTGGATGTTCTATTTTCAATCCGCTTATTAATTCAGCCATGGATATACCAAAAAGGGAACTATATCAAGAAGCTGGAAGATTGGTTTTTACGCTATTTTCATGCCGATGTAGCGGTATCTTTTGATAGTGCCCGCATTGCTCTTTTTTATACTTTAAAATCTCTTGGGATAAAAGAAGGAGATGAGGTTCTTCTGCAAGCATTTACCTGCGTTGCGGTTCCCAACGCGATAATGTGGGCAAAAGCAAAACCAGTGTACGTTGATATTGCCAACTCTTACACCATTGATACAAAAGATCTGGAGAAAAAAATAACTTCTTCCACCAAAGCAATCATTGTGCAGCATACGTTTGGAATCCCGGCGGAGATGGATCAAATTGTAGGTATTGCAAAAAAGCACAATCTTTTTGTCATAGAGGATTGTGCTCATACGATTGGAGGAATGTATAAAGAACAAAAGCTTGGATCGCTTGGAGACGTGGGTATTTTTAGTTTTGGCAGGGATAAAGCCTTTTCTTCTGTATTTGGAGGGATTGTGATTACCTCGCGCAAGAATATTGGAAAACAGTTAAAAGTCTTCCAAGGCAATTTATCACACCCATCTATTTTATGGATTGCGCAGCAACTTTTCCATCCGGTTGCCCTTTCTCTCGTTTTTCCTTTATACAACCTTTTTTTAGGAAAAATGTTCCTTTTATCCTTGCAGCTGTTTGGAATGCTTTCGCTTCCTTTAGAGACTGAAGAAAAACAGGGAAAATTCCCCCATAATTTGGGGAAAAAAATGCCAAATGCCCTGGCAGCATTAGCTCTCTTTCAACTTAAAAGAATTTCGCAGTTTAATGCAAGAAGAAAAGAAATCGCAAGCGAATACGTCCAAAAGATTAACGTACTATACTCCGGTACATTGTATAAAAATATAATTCCTTTTTTACGTTTTCCGCTTGTTGTTGAAAAAAGAGAAGAGATGCTTAATTTCTTCAGATCCAAAAAAATCTATGTTGGGAAATGGTATTCTGAAGTCGTAGATCCAAAGGGCGTTGATTTAAAACAAGTTTTTTATAAAACAGGTTCTTGTCCAAATGCAGAATATATAGCAAAGCATATTCTTAATGTACCTACATATCCTACCATGACGGATTCTGACGTTAAAAACGTAATTAATGTATTTCAAAAATATGATCAAGATCATAGAAATTGACGAGAAAAAAATTTGGGATGAGTTTTTAGATAAAAAAGAAATCCAGTTTTTTCCCTTATTTCAGTCATGGAATTGGGGAGAAGTTCAAAAGCAAACCGGAGACGAGCTGTTGCGCGTTGGAGCGTATAAAAACAATAAGCTAGCTGCGGTGTGTCAGATTATTGACATACATGCGAAACGAGGACATTATCTGCATCTTCGTCATGGACCGGTACTTGTGCCCTTTGATTCAGCCGTGTTTGATGCGCTACTCGTCTATGTTAAAAAAGTCGCTTGTCAAAAGAAAGCTTCATTCGTTCGACTCAGTCCGCTCGTTGAAAAAAGTCAGGCAGACAAAGCTATGTTAAGCGCAGGAGGTATGATAGGCGCACCAATTCACAACATGGATGCGCAGGTATGTTGGGTTTTAGACATCACAAAGCCGGAAGAACAACTCCTTAAAGAAATGCGCAAGTCTCACCGCTATCTAATCCGTAAGGCACAAGGCATGAACATTACCATTAGAAAAACAAAAGGAGCCTCAAGTATCAATATCTTCTTGGAAATCTACAAAGATTTGTCTGGGAGGAAACATTTTGTTCCCCATAAGGGAATAAAAGAAGAGCTTGACGTCTTTGGAAAAGAAGATCAGGCATTATTGTTTTTGGCCGAATATAAACAGAAGGTCATTGGGGGAACGCTTATTTTGTTTGTTGGAAATAATGCCATTTATCACCATGGGGCATCTGTTGAAGGCTATAGAGATGTACCTGTTTCATATCTTTTACAGTGGGAAGCAATTTTAGAAGCCAAGAGAAGAGACAAAAAGCTCTATAATTTTTGGGGAATCGCACCATCTGATTCCTCCAGACATCCATGGCAGGGATTAACGCTTTTCAAAACAGGTTTTGGGGGAGAAAAAAAGGAGTTTCTTCACGCGCAAGATATTCCCCTCTCTTTTTGGTACGGGAAAAACTACTTGGTGGAATACATCCGAAAACTACAAAGAGGCTATTAAGTTTGATATAATATACGTCTATGATGCGGCTTTTAGGGCTTACTATAATGTCGTTTGTTATCAGTGGGACTTTGTTTGTGCCATTTATCGATTTTCTCTACAAAATAAAGCTCAGAAGAAGAATACAAAAAACAAAAGATATCTTTAACAACAACACTCCTCTTTTTGATCGTTTTAACGCGTGGAAGGTGGGAACGCCATTCGGAGGAGGGCTTCTTATTGTAGTGGTTGTTCCCGTATTAACACTTTGGGCATATGGTCTTTTTGAAACAAAAATATCATTCTGGCAACTATTCGTTTTGCTCTTTTCTTTTATTGGATTTGGACTTCTTGGTCTTTATGATGATCTTAAAAAACTTACCAATGAAAAAAAATCCGTTGTTTTTGGATTGAGGTTTCGTCATAAGTTTTTCATCCAATGGATTCTCGCATTTTTAATCGCCTCTGTTCTTTATTTTCAGCTTGGATTTGATTTCATTTTCATCCGCGGATTTGGACTCGCAAACCTAGGATTTCTTTTCATCCCGTTTGCGGCGTTTGTGATTGTTTCTTTTGTAAACGCATTTAATATTGCGGATGGACTTGATGGGTTAGCGTCCGGTCTTTTTCTCATCTGCATGGTTGCGTTTTTGGCAATCTCCTCCTCGCAACTGGATAACTATCTGGGAATTTTTATCGCAATTATTTTAGGGAGCGTTGCGGCATTCCTTTATTTTAATATTTATAAAGCGAGGCTTTGGCTTGGAGATACGGGATCTCTTGCTCTTGGAGCAGTGCTTGCGGTTGTTGGACTTTTGACAGGAAAAACGATTGCGCTTGCCGTCATAGGAGGAATTTTTGTTCTTGAAATTGGCTCATCGCTTGTGCAAATTCTTGGAAAAAAGATTCTTGGAAAAAAGATTCTTCCCGCAGCCCCTTTCCATCTGTATTTGCAATACAGGGGATGGGAAGAGCCAAAAATTGTGATGAGAGCTTGGCTTTTGGGATTTCTTATGGCAGTTTTAGGATTGTATATAGCATTCGCCGTGTAAAAAATATCTGCCCATCATGAAGCGCATAGATATTTCACTTCTTTTTGTTGTTATTCTCTTATCCTTTTTTGGTCTTCTTATGATTTATGAGGCATCTTCGTTTATTGCTTTTCGAGATTTTGGAGACAAATATCACTATCTTAAAGATCAATCTCTTTGGATTCTTCTGGGACTTAGTGGTTTGGTATTTTTCTCCCTTTTTGATTATCGAAAGCTTTATCTATTTTCCTTACCGTTTCTTATTGCTGCAATAATCTTGCTTTCATTGGTGTTTGTGCCTGGGGTTGGGGTTCTCTTGCACGGTGCTCGACGATGGATAGACGCAGGTCCTTTTTTTATCCAGCCATCAGAATTTGTAAAGCTTGCCTTAACTATTTATCTTGCCGCCTGGTTTTCTCATAAAGAAAAAGGAAGATTTTTTGCGTTTTTGCTCCTGCTTGGGCTTGTCATTTTCCTTATCATGTTGCAACCTGATATGGGAACGGCAGCCATTATCCTTCTTGAAGCAATCGTTATGTATTTTTTGTCAGGAGGAAACATTATCCATTTTCTTTTTCTTCTTCCGGCTATCGCAGCGGGCGGGTTTTTTCTTATAAAAATAGAGCCCTATCGTTTTGAGCGGTTTATTGCGTTTCTCAGCTTGGGAAAATCACTGGAAGGCTCCTCATATCATGTTAAACAAATACTCATAGCACTTGGAATGGGTGGGCTTACGGGAGTTGGCTTTGGAAATTCATTGCAGAAATATGCCTATCTTCCAGAAAATACTACCGATTCAATCTTCGCAATTATCGCGGAAGAAGTTGGTTTTCTTGGCTCAACGCTTGTTATTATCTGCTTTATGATTCTTGCCGCGAGAGGATTTTTTATTGCGTTTCACAGTCGGACGATGTTTGGAAAACTTCTTGCTTCGGGAATAACAGCATTTCTTTCTGCTCAAGCGCTCATTAATTTAGGAGCTCAAACCGCGCTTGTTCCTCTTACTGGTGTTCCTCTTCCTTTTATCTCCTACGGCGGATCCGCTCTTATTGTAGATTTATGTTCGATTGGAATTCTACTCAATATATCCAAAGAACGAGTATGAAACTTCTCATTGTTGCCGGAGGAGGAGGACATTTTTCCGCAGCGTTTTCGGTTATTCAGAAGCTTCCTAAAGACGTCAGCGTATTGGTGGTTGGAAGAAAGCATTCGTTTGAAGGAGATTCAGCGCTTTCGCTAGAGTATCAGACATGCAGCAGCAACAATATTCCTTTTGCTACAGTAGGTGCGGGGAGACTGCAAAGAGCATTTACTAAGCACACGATAGCGTCTCTTGTCAAAACCCCGTTTGGATTTGCGCAATCCCTTAAGATTCTTAAAAAGTTTAATCCTGATATAGTTCTTTCGTTTGGAGGATATGTATCTCTGCCCGTAGTTGTGGGAGCACGGTTATCTGGAATACCTATTGTTGTGCATGAACAGATTCCCGCAGGAGGACTTTCTAACAAAATCGCATCGTTAATAGCAGACAGAGTGTGTATATCGTGGAATGAATCATATGATTTTTTCCCTAGAGAAAAAACTGTGCTCACGGGTAATCCTATTCGTAGGGAAATTTCTCGTACTCAGAGCAGTGTCTTATTAGACGGGGCAACGGAGGTTTTTCTCCGTGATCAAGCTCCTTTTATCTATATTACCGGAGGATCTGGGGGTTCTCACTTTCTTAATGTTCTTGTTGAAGAGCTAATTCCTGATCTTACTGAAAAATATAAAATAATTCATCAAACAGGAGGCTCAAATGAGTATAAAGATTTTGAGCGGCTTTTATATCTTAAGAATAATCTTCCTCATCAAATAAGACATAGATATATTCCCATAAGATTTTTAGATGCGTCCCAAATTGGATGGATTCTTTCTCACGCTTCTCTTGTGGTTGGTCGGTGCGGTATCAATACCGTATGCGAGCTTTTGTATTGGGGTGTTCCGTCTCTTCTTATCCCTCTTCCTTATGCGCAAGGTAACGAACAAGAAAAAAATGCTCTGTTGGTAAAAGAAGCGGGATTCGGAGAAATTCTTGCACAGAAAAACGCAACAAAAACAGAGCTCAAAAAACAAATACATCATATGATTCTTAAAAATAATGCATATAAGTTTCATGCTCGCAAGGGAAGAAAGAGACTGATACCAAACGCATCAGAAAACATTATAAGCGTAGTTATCGCTGTTTATGAGAAAAGAAAGAAACAAGAAAAGTAAAGTAAAAAGAAGAACAAAAACGTTTTTAAAAAAATATGTTTTTCTTCTTGTATCTCCTTTTATCTTTTTTTGTGCGCTGTTTTTGTTAAAACAATATGGCTTTTATAATCATCAGATTAAAAGTCCACTATCCTTGAAAGCAGCAGGCGTCGTATCCAGAAGTGTTTTTTTAGACATTGCCACTTCAAGTGGGGTAGTGCGCGAAACAGAGCTTATTCTTAAGAAGTACAATATTCCATTCGTATCCATTCAACAGGCTTCAGATTCGGCAATCCTTATTGAAATTGATGAAGGAAAATTTTTTATATCCTCAAAAAAAGACATCGAATCCCAGGTTTCCTCTTTACAACGTGCTCTCTCTCGTTTTACAATAGAGGGTAAGAGAATTTCACTTCTCGATTTTAGATTTGAAAGACCAATTGTTGTATTTCAATAAATCAAAAAACAAAGAAAGCCATTTTCTATGAGCGAGGGAAAAATTGTTGTTGGAGTTGATGTTGGCACTTCTAAGATTACCGCTATCATCGCAAAGGTAGATGAGGCGGTAAATGTTCTTGGGGTCTCAGAGGTAAAATCTGCGGGTATCCGTAAAGGTCAAATTGTGGATATTGAAGAAGCGGTTTCTGTGATTAACACCGCTCTTGAGGCTGCTGAGAGAATGGCTGGTTATTCTGTCTCCCACGTAGTGGCTTCCATTGGGGGGGCACACATAGAAAGTCAAAACTCAAGGGGAATTGTTGCGATCTCTAATCCACATGGAGAGATTAGACAGGATGATATTGAAAGAGTTATTGAGGCAGCCCGCGCCGTATCTCTTCCGTCCACGAAAGAAGTAATACACGTGATTCCTAAGAACTATAGCGTAGACGGTCAAGAAGGAATTAAGGATCCGGTTGGCATGACTGGCGTTCGGCTTGAGGTTGATACCCATATTATTACCGCAGGAGCAACTTCTCTCCGTAATCTTGAAAAAGCGCTTTCTGAGGTTGGGGTTGATGTAAATGGCATTGTTTTTAACGGATACGCAAGTGCTTTATCGGTTCTTTCTGAGACAGAAAAGGAACTTGGTGTTGTTCTTGTTGACATAGGAGCAGGGACAACGGATATAGCAATCTATGTAGATGGATCTATAGCGTACTCTTCGGTTCTTCCTTTTGGAGCACGTCACATAACAAACGACTTAGCCATTGGATTGCGAATATCGATTGACAGTGCGGAAAAAATCAAGCTATTCTTTTCCCAGCCCCAAGAGGAACGGCGTATCATGATTCTTTCGGAAGAGCGCGAGAAGCAAGCAGATTCAAAATCGACGGATGAAGTAGATCTTGGACAGCTTGGTATTCAAGAGGACTTGCGAAAAGTTTCCCGCAAAACTCTCATTGATGGAATCATAAGACCACGGCTCAATGAAATATTTACTATGGTTGGGCTTGAGATTAAAAAAAGCGGTTATGGAGGACAAACTCCTTCCGGAATTGTTATCACCGGAGGAGGAGCGAACACGGTTAGCGCAACAGATGCCGCAAAAAGAATGCTTGCAATGCCTGTTCGGCTAGGAGTTCCTACTGGTATGAAAGGAATAATTGATGAAATTCAAAATAGCGCGTATGCCACAGTTCTTGGTCTTATTATGTATGGATATCGGGAGATCCCGGAAAAACAGCTTCCGTTTGGTTTCTCTCTGCCGTCTTTTTCCAAAATAACATCCAATAAGATTTTCAAAAAAGTGGTTGATCTTATTAAGTCTTTTATTCCGTAGTCAGTCGCGCTCGTACAAGCATCTTGCAAACTGTAAAATGATCTGTTAATATCAGGGGGCTTTTATGCTTATTAAGCCTCAGGCTACCAATTTTGCCAAAATCCGCGTTGTAGGAGTAGGAGGCGCTGGCAATAACGCCATTAATTCCATGATTGGTCAAAGTCAAATTCAAGGAGTTGATTTTGTGGGTGTTAACACCGACGCGCAGGCCCTTTTCACTTGTCTTTCCACAACAAAGCTCCAAATAGGAGAAAATCTTACGAAGGGATTAGGCTCTGGAGGAAATCCGGATATTGGAAAACAAGCAGCAGAAGAATCTGCGGAAAAAGTAAAAGAGATGTTGGAGGGATCAGATATGGTTTTTTTAACAGCAGGAATGGGTGGAGGTACGGGTACAGGCGCAACTCCTACGCTTGCTCAAATAGCAAAAGAAGTAGGAGCCCTTACCGTTGCCGTTGTCACAAAGCCGTTTGCCTTTGAAGGGACACGCAGAATGGTTGCTGCCGAAGAAGGGATTGAAAATCTTAGAGATAAGGTAGATACGCTTATTATTATTCCCAACCAGCGAATTCTTGACGTGGTGGACAAAAAACTCTCTCTTCTTGAAGCATTTAGAGTTGCCGATTCAATTCTTTCCCAGGGGGTTCAGGGAATATCGGATCTTATTACGATGCCGGGACTTATTAACGTTGACTTTGCGGACGTCAAGACGATCATGTCTAGTGCAGGTTCTGCTCTTATGGGGATTGGGACAGGGGTGGGAGAAAACAGGGCGCAGACTGCGGCAAGAAGCGCTATATCATCTCCTCTCTTAGAGATTAAGATGGACGGCGCTCGGGGAGTTCTTTTTAATATTATCGCAGGGCCTGATCTTACCATGACCGAGGTTGATGAGGCGGCAAAAATCATTTCTTCAACAGTGGATCCTGATGCGAATATCATATTTGGCGCAACAATAGATGATACCATGCACGATCAGATTAAAATTACGGTAATTGCAACGGGATTTGATCAAACTAAACAAAGACTCCAGCAATTTGTTTCAACAAGTAAGACAGAAGGGCAATCACAAGAAGAACAACTGCAAGAAGAACAACCTCAGGAGGAGCCCAAGAAGAAAGAAGAAAAAGAAGACGTTTGGGACATTCCCGCATTTCTAAGGCAGAGGAATTAACGTTTAAGGCTCTCTGATCTGGCCCGTTAGTTAACTCGATGGATAAAAGGGGTTGAGATCAGAACTATGTTTTGGACGAAGAACAAACACAGTTCCACCAAACCATACGGAGAGTTTTAGCTCATCAACAATGTCGATAGTGGAACTCTTTAGCGCGCGTCTTGTGGTAATAATGAAAGGTGCTGGAATACTTGCAAGAAATAACCCATTATGACTCAAATATTGAAGCGCTCCTTGAGCAATTCCTGCAGCATTGCCAAAATGAATAAGATGT
>MFOZ01000020.1:0-7533 GCA_001784055.1 Candidatus Levybacteria bacterium RIFCSPLOWO2_01_FULL_42_15
GTTGCTGCAGGGATACTTGCATTGACTGGCTGCGAATCGAATCGATCTTTCGACTCAAAACCCGCAATCAGAAACGGTGTTGCTGCGATCGCAACTCCTTCTGCGAGCTTTGCGCAAGGCGTCAGAAATGCCCTTGTTGCTCCTGAAGCACCTGTTGTTCAAGATAGTCGGCCCGAAGCCACGCCCCCACCCCGACCCCTTCCTACCATGGATACGCTATATGTAAGAGGATACGTGTCGCAAGAAGAAATAAGACGGGCATCTGTTCACACCCCAGAACAACGCAAAAAAGCGCAAGAACAATTCATTCGGCTCAACGAATACCTACTCAACGCGCTTCAAAAAAATCAATCCTTTGCTGAATTTGTAAAAAAGAACCAGTTACGAGTGCTAACAAGGCTTCTTGCGGGAGATCAGATTGGAGTTGTAACCGCGCCATATGGAGTTCTTGCGAAAGTGTTTCCCATGAATCAAGAGCCACAGCATGGACCAGGACTCTCTTTGGTTGAAGGCACGATTGTGCGATGGAATACGGATGTAGTATTGATAAACCCCAACGTACCAGTCGGCGCTATCCAACAAGTATGGATTTCTTCTGCTTTGCCAGCCAACTCCTCTGTTCCGGTTTTTTATCCAAGGCAACTTGGGAACGACCAACTTATTACGCTGTATCCGGGAAGTACCGAGCTTAACTCGGTTCAAACTGCTCTGGTATCCCCAAGTGAAATCGAATACGTAGAACCGATTAAATAAAACCCTCTTTTTGCTCCTCCCTATGGCTTAATTTCTGCGGGGAATAGGAATTTGGTGCAATAGCCTCGTGAAAATGAGAATAATAACCTATAGTAGGGAAGTGCCCATAAAGATAAAACTAGGCGAGGAAAATAGAAAAGAGAATTGTCTCGCTTGAGAAGAGGATATTTGTTTTTCATTTTTCGTTTTTAGTTTTTCGTTTATTTTTGGGTCTTCTCCGAGAGCCCCCGCCTCCTTGACGTCGTAAAAGTATTATTGTGCGACGTAATGTATTTTTGCTCCCTTTTATATCTTTGAGCTGTTTTTTTGACAATTTGAGAGGCGCTTAACAAAAGAGAGCGCTAAGCTTACACCTCTCTAATGAGATGGTAAAGTCATTGCTTCTTGCACGTACTCCTTTTCATGAACTTTTACCCCGCATTGACTCCTCTCTATTCTCTCCTATGGAAGCTGTCTCTTGGCAGTCGTTCGTTTAGATTGACAAATCAATCCAAATGCTAATCTTTGAGGCAGTACCTCTTCGCAAAAGAGCATTCGCATTTTTTTCGATCCCCGTAAAGCAGGCCCCGCCGCACGTTCCTACCCAAGAAGAAAAGAGACCAAGAATCTGTGAAAACCTACTCAAGAAGCTGTGAAAATTAAGGAGTTATCCACATAGTAATGTTTTTATGTACTCAAGAATAACCTATAATAATTTTATCCACTGTATCAAACTATATCACTTATCTTACGTTTTTGGTTCTCTTATGGTAAACCCCACTCCTCTTCCCCATCCGTAGCAGACACAACACGCGGTACGCGCCGCGGGCGCGCGGGCTACTGACCCCAATTGGTAAATGCGACAAGCACAAATAATACAATCGCTCCAACCCACACATATTCCCACAAAACACCCTTAAAAAGCCTCTTGTCAACCCATACGTGCGAAAGACCTACTACCGCATAGAAAAATCCCGTAAGAAAAAGCGCGATTACCGTTGGGTTGCTTGGCCAAAACCATAGCATAAACGATGCTTCGAATAGACAAAGAGATATCGCAAGCGCCCACAAAATCCACGGATAGAGTGTTTTTTCTAATGTATACGTCCACAGGGAATGAATTACCAAAAACCAAGAAAACGTAAATATGAGAAGAGAGGTGGGCACGATGAGAAGATGCAGTGAAAATACGATATTCGCAAGAAAAAAATAGGATAGAATTGTCAAGACAAAAGAAACAATCCGCGCGGATGAGAGAAGCGCAATCGTTCGGATTGATGAAACAATAAAAATATTCTGGGAGAGAAAAAGTGAATATAAACCTACCGCATATAAACCGGTTGTAAGAACCCGCGTGAGAAAACGGGCAGGAATCAAGAAGTAAAAAAATCCAAACGCCAAACTAAAAAAGAACGGCAGTATAAATATCTGAATCGGCATATTCCCTTTTAGATCTTCCTTGAGCGATAGATATAAGAAAACGTTGCTTAAAAGCGCAATAACAATAGTTGTGTAAATGACAGTCTTTCCAAAAAAATGCTCCGAAAGAAACAATCCTACCGAAAGTATAATTACCGAGGCAATAAGTCTCTGACGCTTACTGATAGAAACTAGAATATTTTTTTTACCCAATATTATATCTTTAGAATTTATTATACTGCCTAAGGCAGAACGCATACGAGGAAAATCTATCATGCTGATTCCTCTGCAATAAACTCATCCGGAACCTCAAAATTGGCGTATACTTTTTGCACATCATCGTTATCCTCAAGCGCGCTTATAAGAGCCAACAATTTTTGCGCGGTCTGTTTGTCTGAAATAGGAATTGTTACCACGGGTTTTCTGGCAAGCTCTGCATCCGTCAGGGAAAACACTCCTTCAAGAATTGCCTTTATTCTCCCGAGGTCCTCAGGCTTTGTGTATATAAGCACTTCGTCTCCTGCTTCCTCAATATCCTCTGCTCCCACCTCTACTGCTTTTTCAAAAATTTCATCAATGGTTTTATTTCCTTTTTTAATACTAATCAACCCCTTTTGTTCAAACTGATACGAAACAGCCCCACTGCTTGCCATACTTCCTCCCCTTTTTTCAAAAATGTTGCGGATATCGCCACTGGTACGCTGTTTGTTATCCGTAGTTGCCTCAACCATAATTCCCACCTTACCTGGCCCAAAACCTTCATATACCACTTCCGTTAGTCCCCCATTGTCTCTACCTGCCGCCCGCTGAATAGCGCGCTTTATGTTCTCACTTGGCATATTCATTTGCCGAGCTTTTTCTATCACAAGACGGAGCCTAAAGTTTTGAGCGGGATCTACGATCCCTCCACCCTGCCGCACGGCAATAGTAATTACACTTGCAAATTTTGTAAAAGCTTGTCCTTTTTTAATATCGGCAACTCCCTTTTGCCGTTTAATCTGTGCCCATTTAGAATGCCCGCTCATGCTCCTCATTATACTGTTCTCCCATTGACTTTTGCAAATAACCTCACTACAATTAACTCTATTCTATTTGCATGACCTCCTATCCTACAGCCTCACTAAAACAGCAAGCGATTGAAACTGCTCTTACCGGAGATTGGACAAGCGCCATTAAGTACAATAAAGAGATCCTTAAAGAAAACCCAGATGATATTGATACGCTGAATAGGCTCGCATTCGCATTTACAGTTGCACGAAAGATACGCGAAGCGAAGAAAACGTACCAGAGAGTTCTTGAGCTTGACAGAAAAAATCCCATTGCCACAAAGAATCTAAAACGGCTTCAGGGACTCCCCTCAGGAGGGAATAGATCTAACTCCGCACCCGAGCATATCTCAACCTTATCTTCCCTCATGTTTCTGGAAGAATCGGGAAAAACAAAAATCGTTGAACTGATTAATACGGCAGAGCCAAAAAAAATAGCCCTTCTTCTTATTGGGGAGCCGCTGGGTCTTAGAATGAAGCGTTTTAAAGTCTTTGTCCTCAACCAAAAGAATCAGTACGTAGGGATGCTTCCTGATAACATTGCCCGCCGTCTCATAGCACTTCTCAAGGGCGGCAATATGTATGAGATATATATAAAATCAATAAACAATAATCGGGTAAGTATTTTTCTAAAAGAAACCAAACGGGCAAATCGTTTTAAGAACCAGTCTTCTTTTGCTATTACTGATTAGAGGAAGACTGCTCATCGTTTGTAAACACTACTCTTTTTTTCTTAAGACTTTCTTTTGCTTGCTCTCCTATTGCATGATGCTTTTTGTAGTCCCGAAGCGACCATACAGCAAAAAGAAACGATACCATCAATAAACCAATAACAATAAAAACCATCATATTAAAACGGAGCACTTGTGCTGCTCCCCGTCCCAATGATAATGCGAATGTCAGAAAGTAGGTTGTTTTGCGCGCGCGATTCAACCGCCTCAAGACGCAGAAGACCTGCAAGCTTTTCTACGGTATACGTTTTCTTTCCTATGTATATGATCTGCGATTTATCCTGAAGAGAATCCGCCGTAAGAACCGCAACAACCGTTCCTCCCATATTGGAAATAAATCGAGCAAGTCTATTACCCAGTCCTGTGACATTCGTAGCGTTAACTATTTCAATAGTACTATTTTCTTGTTCAATAATCTTATCGGAAAATAATGAGGAAGAAATTGCATCAATTTCATACTCATTGAGAGATGGGGTAATTGATGTAACAGTAAGCATGTTTTTGGGAACACGCTGCGCTATCCACCAAAGCCGAATTAAATCAAGAATAGTCATGTCCGTTTGGAGATTACGATATGAAATAATGAGCTTTCCTATAAAAAGAGCTATCGTCCCTGAATCGAGCTCTTTTGCGTCAATCAAAGAGCTGATTTGGTTGGAACGGACAGAAACGGATGCGTGAAGAGGGCTTTGTAAAAATCTGCTTATAGGTCTGATCGGTGCTCCATTCGGCAAAAGCGCAACGGATGCAGATTTACTTATTCCCTCAAACGATAATACAACGGATGATTTTTGTGCATCCGTAACCAGAAAAGAGAAACGGTGTTGTCCGTCAAACTTACTTTGAACAACAACCATAACCCCTTTAAGAAGAAGGGATAAGCCGACCACTGCTGCGAGGAAGCCAAAAAACAAAAAAGCGGCCTGTTGCGATCCAATGCCGGTTCTGATAGTTCTCATGATTAAAATGTGTCTTTCTTTTTGCGTGAAATAATTTCCGGCATTTGAATAATCGGCGCGCCAAACAGACCCTGCTTCATGTCGCGCCCTTTCTTTTGTTTTTTCTTCTCTCCCTTATAAAATCCTCCAACACCCGGCATATCACTCACCTCCTCCTATTTATCGTATCAGGTTATCTTGTGGAAAATCAATCCAGTTTTTTAAGAAAATTAGCCAGTTCGTCAGGCAAGGGACTCTCAAATAATACCTGTTTGTTTGTAGTTGGATGGACGAAAGAGAGCGAAAACGCGTGGAGAAAAAGCCGGGGAAGAAGTTTTCTGTCAGATCGCGCTGTTTTTCTGCCCGCGTACAAAAGGTCCGAAAAGACTGGGTATCCAATGTGTTTTAAGTGAACACGAATTTGGTGCGTTCTTCCGGTTTTGGGAAGCAATCTCAAGAAAGAAAGCTGTTCTTTCTTACCAACTTTTGTTTGGTATGTATCTATGACCTCATAATACGTTTCCGACTCTCTTCCTCCCGGAAGTACTCCAAAACGTTTTCGCATCCAGGGAAGTCTTCCGACCGGTACTCTAATCGTACTACTTTTGGGCTCAACAACGCCATGCACCAACGCGAGATAGGATTTCAAGACGGTTCGGACCTTAAACTGTTTTTGCAGGTTTTCAAACGCGCTCGCTGTTTTTGCGATTACCAAAACACCGCTTGTTTCTTTATCAAGCCGATGCACAATTCCTCCTCTTTGGTAAAAATCGCCTTGATCATCTGCTTTTCCTGTGTCTTGAAGAATGTGTTTTTCAGCCCAATTTTGAAGCGTGGGTTGATCGCGCGTTGTGTCCGACCGATTCACCGTAAGACCAAACGGCTTATTGATGATAAGAATATCGCTATCTTGAAAAATAATAGATGGCGTCATTGTTTTGTACGGCTCTTAAAAAACGGGTACAGTTTCTTTGCGAATTCTTCCTGTCGCGTTAAAAGACCAAGAAGGATCACGGCAATCGGAAGGAGAATAAAAAACTCGTTTTTCACAACCATTGATGCGAGAAGCGAAAAAAGACCTATGCTCCCTAAAGAAACGCTGCCATCTCGTAATTTTTCTTTAAGAAACAGGCGGAGAAAAACTCCAAAAAGCCCACCACTGCCCAAAAGAAAGATAATATGCGCTATGCTCCAGGACCCTTTCAAGAAAGAACCAAGAAAAAACAAGGGCAGATAGACAAAAGAAAAACTGCCCAAAAACGAAAGCGAAACAATGTCAAACACCCGCCCCTTCTCTATGTTCCAAGAATAACAGAGGAGAGCGAGTCCTCCGCCTCCTCCTAGAATACTACCCGCAAGAGAAAACCCAGGATAATACAAAAAAGCCGCAAGAATTAAAGGGTTTACAAAAGAAGTATTTGCAGTAAAAACTGCGTAGAGGACACGGCCGCCAACAAACGAGGCAAGGGAAACAAGAAATATCAAGTGGAATATCTGATCGAGCGAGATATTTTTACGCATGAGGACAAAATCGTCTTTAGAAAACATATACACGCAAAACAAAAAGACAAAAAAAGAAATAAAAAGCGTGAGTATCTCAAATTCTTGCATAAAAAGTTAGCGTCTAAAAAACAACCGATACGCGCCTATAAGAAAAATTACAATCGCAATGCCGGTAAGAACGCTTGCCACCCCAAATGTATCCGCAAGCCGTCCCACCATAATTACCGGAATAATAGAACACATAGCAACCATTGTATTGAGAAAACCGTAAATCTTTCCTCTTAGCTCATCTGACGTCTCCTCCTGAACAATGGTGTTTGAAGGAACAAAAATAAGCGCGTTTGCAACGCCTAAAAGAAACGCCGCAAGAACCAATGATATCCTTGAAGAATAAGGGAGCAGAAACATAACAATCCCGGAAAGCGCAATCCCCACGCTTACCATCTTGTCTTTTGGATGGTTATGGAAAAAATGACTTAAGACAACTGCTCCTACCACCATGCCAATCGCGGCCGGCGTCACAAAAAGAGCGGGAAATTCTTTAACCGTTATTCCAAGAATCTGCTGCGCAAATCCCGGACCGATAACCGCTAAAATGAGAATGAGAAGCTGGACCATAATTAAAAGAAAAAGAGAATGGAAAACTTTTCCTGTTTTGGCAATAAGATGCGCCGCGTTTTTTATCTCTCCTATAATCGTTAACTCCCCTGCTCCATTCCTTGGGCCATCAAGCACGGCATTCTTATACCTAATCAAGGTTACAAAAAAAGAAGCGGTCAAAAACAAAACAGCCAAGAAACCAAACGTGTGGCTATCTCCCAAAAAAATCAAAACAGGGCCAGAAAGCGCGTACGCAATAAGAATAGAGCCGTAAAGGCCCATACCAAACAGAGCGTTTGCGCTCAACAAAAACTCTTTTCTGACCAAAAGAGGAATCATGGGCGTTTCTGCAGGAATAAAAAATTGGGTTGCTATGGAAACTGCAAATGAAAGGGCGTAAATGGCAAAAAGGTTTTGATGCCACATCATCAAAAACACCAAAAGAATCGCTCTGATAATATTCGTTATGAAAAGAATTTTCTTTTTGTTCCAGCGGTCCGTGTAGACTCCCGCTAACACCCCAAAAAGAATGGCGGGAATGGTAAAAGAAAGAACAATGCCTGA
>MFOZ01000020.1:7545-10189 GCA_001784055.1 Candidatus Levybacteria bacterium RIFCSPLOWO2_01_FULL_42_15
GCGTAAGGTTAAACGCCACAATGATCAACACAAAGTTGATCATATTCATGGCAATCTGAGAGAAAACTTCCGCAAGCCATAAAAACAAAAAAGGCTTTACCGAAAGCACTTTGTACAACGCGCTCTCTTTCATATAATGTTATGCTCTTTCGGAGTACGCGCCACTTCTTGTGTCAATCACCACGGCGTCTCCAACCGTGAAAAAAAGCGGCACTTTTGTCTTAAGCCCGTTTTCAAGAAGTGCATCTTTATAAATGTTTGTCGCAGAGTTTCCTCTTAAGGACGGCCCTGTTTCTGCTATCTTAAAATTCATCTTAGGAGGAAGCTCTAGAGCAAGAGGGTCTCCTTTCAAAAAGCTTACCGAAAAATTCTCGCCGGTCTTAAGATACACATGATCCTCTTGAATGCGAGAAAGAGAAACAGTAACTTGATCAAACGTTTGAGGATCCATAAAATAGGCATTATCCGCATCTTTATAGAGGAACTGAAGGTTGCGCTTCTCAACTGTTATCCCTTGCACTTTTGCGCCATTGATAAAGGAAAGGTTGACGGTTGAACCATTTTTGATGTTTTTTACTTTTACCTTGATGGTGGCACTCCCCCTCCCCAGCTTAATATGTTCGTAGGAAAGGACTTGGAATATGTGCCCCTGGTCTTCAAAAAACACGCCTTTTCTTAAATCAGTAACGGAAGTCATAACAAAAGTGAAACGTTACGAGCGGCTTTGGATGCGCTTTACGCGAATAAGACCGGAACAAGGCACTACCTCTATACCCCGTTTTTCCAATGCGTCCAAATAGGCATTAGCGCCAATGGAGTCTGCCGCCATGTGTCCGGTGTCAATTACGTTAATATGGAGCTTTTTAAGTTCTGTTATGGATTCTTCCGGAACGTGCATTTCAACAAGGGTTCCTACCCCTGCTTTGGCAAGCTCCATATACAACTCTTTGGATGGATTGGTGCCACCGGTAAATCCAACTACTACTTTTCCTGCTCTGCTTTTTTCGGATCCTGATACAACTGAAGGTCCTGCTTTTCCTTTGATTGCCTCGATAAATTCGGGAATTTCATTGATCACATCTAAAATTTCTCCTACCGTGTCACAATCCTTTTTTCTTAAGAGTTCCGTCATGAATTGATTGCCCAAATTATCCCAAATGGTATGAAGCACCATAAACGGAATTCCTAAAAGACGCGCCGCATCAACTGGCTGCGTGTGGTTCATAGGACCAAATCGGCGTTTTACATATCCCTTCCGCTCCTCAAACAGCGCGTACGCAACGTTTACCGGAACCCCGGCGTCTGCAAACATATCAACCTGTACATCCATAACTTCATAGAGGCTTGCGAGCGCATGCCCGCTTGGATGATGGGAAATAAGAAGATCAATCCCCAACCCTGAGCCAGTAGAAGGATGATTTAATCGATCGACCAAAAGCGGCTCCGCGCCATCGGAATCAATTCCTGCCATTACTTTTTTTATTTTTGTCTTGGGATCTCCCACCAAAATACGGGAATCTGAATAGGGGCTTTTGAAGGATTCCGGATCAAAATACTTCTTCTTTTTGAGAGGAAGTTCCTTATAGTCTTTTTTTGCTTTTGCAAGAAGCACACGCACCCTTTTTTCTCCCCTTGGATCTGCCTTAATCCCCATCTCCACTGCCAAATCGTACATTTCTTGTAAGGTCATAGGAGAAAGTATATAATAGAGAAGGTAAAAATGCAAAATTATAAGGTAAAACGAGGCTTTTAATTTTTTAGGCCGGGGTGGCGGAATGGTATACGCGGTAGTCTCAAAAACTACTAGTCGCAAGGCTGTGTGGGTTCGACTCCCTCCCCCGGCACATAGTGCTTGGTGCCCAAACGATCAGAAACAAAACTATATGTTAAAGAAAATATTGATAGGTGTAGGCGTTTTCTTAACATTATTCTTAACATTAGGAATAATCTACATGTACTGGTTTGATGCGTATGAAAGATTCGAGGGAGGCCTTGGCGCCGACCTTGTTGAATACACTGCACAATACATTTATAAGCATAAGGTGCAACATGGAACGCTACCTAAAAGTCTAGCTGAGGCGGGAGCAGAAGATACTATTTGTCACTGGTCCTACGGATGTGCTCATATAAAATATTCAATAGGCCTAGACGGTAAAAGCATATATTTGGCAGCAGCGAGAGACAAAAATTCTTGGGTAGGTTGGTTCTTTTCAGATATGAAACCCGAATCGATCTCTTCAGATGGTAGTCTGGCAGGAAGTTTTGGAATAGCTCAGCATGAAGGATATACAGGGAAGAATAGGGGTGATTGGCCCATCTATCGAGAAACTACACCTATATTCACTACTCCCTCTGCTTGGCCAAAGTTTTAACCGTTTTTTCCTTCTGTTAGTGCAGAATAAACAGCCTGTTGTAATTTATTGGAGTTAACTTTCATATGTCTTAATATACCCCCTGCAAAACCTTGTCTTTTTCCTGCCAAAGAAAGCAGAAGATGCAGACCGGTTACCTGTGGGGATTCCAACTGGTGTGCCTGCGCTATTGCCAGATCCAGGGTTGTTTTAACAAGTGGTATTAACCCTAAATTTCCTGATACTACTTCCTCACCAATTCCTACTGTTGATCTGAGTGCATTTCAAACTGC
>MFOZ01000021.1 GCA_001784055.1 Candidatus Levybacteria bacterium RIFCSPLOWO2_01_FULL_42_15
GTCTTTAACGCTTAGACATGATGCTATCCGCCCCATCTTTAAGGTGCAGGAGGCTCTCATGGAAGGGTTTCGGCGCGCTGCCCAAAAACTCGGCTGCACAGAGGTGTTTGTTCCTACCATCTCCGCATCATCAACAGAGGGAGGGGCAGAAGTGTTTCGTTTTCCGTACTACGAACACGAGGCGTTTTTGATCCAAAGTCCTCAGCTGTATAAACAAATCATGGTGGGCGTATTTGAGCGGGTATATGTGGTTTCTCACGCGTATCGGGCGGAGCCTTCAGTTACTACCAGGCATCTCACCGAATCAATCCAGCTTGATCTGGAAATTGGCTTTATTGACGGGCTTAATGATTTACTGGACGCAATGGAAGGCATGTATAAAAGCATGATTTTTTACGCACAAGACACATGTAAGCAAGAACTTAAAATACTTGGCGTTGCCCCAAGCGTTATCCCCGATACCATTCCGCGCTTGACACTCAGAGAAGCACAAAAGATTATTTGCAACAGGACAGGAATCGATCATACAAACGAGCTTGATCTGTATTCGGAAGATGAAAAAGCACTGGGAGCATGGGCAAAAGAAAAACATGGATCGGATTTGGTAACCGTCACCCATTTTCCTACAAAAAAACGCGCGTTTTACAGTATGCCGGATCCTAAAAATCCGGAATACTCCCTAAGCTACGATCTTTTATATAAAGGTGTGGAGATTGCAAGCGGAGCCCAAAGGATTTCCGATCACAAAGAGCTTGTGGAGGCTATAGAAAAGCGGGGACTTGACCCTCAACATTTTGACATGTATCTGCAGGCGTTTACGTATGGTCTTCCCCCTCATGGCGGATTTTCATTTGGACTTGAGCGAACAACCATGAAGCTTCTAAACCTTGCAAACGTGCGGGAGGCGTCATTGTTTCCAAGGGACATGGAACGGGTTGATAAACGCCTTTCCTCTGGTTCCTAATGAACAAGCACTATTTTTTTGTCCATATTTCTCTTTTTGTTATTCTCGCATTTTTGGCAGCCACTCTTTTTTATACCCGTAATGCTGTCTTCGAATATGTGCGCGTCAAAACGCCTCTTGCAGATTTTTTTTCTTTATGGAATCCTTCAGCGTATCCCTCTCTTACAGATCCAATCACAAGTGACTTGTACGGGATTTCTTCCGAAGGAATTGTAGTTATGGACAATGACACAAAAGTAGTTCTTTTTGGCAAAAATCAAAATGCCGTATTCTCAATGGCATCAACCACAAAACTTATGACCGCTCTTGTTGCGCTTGAGCATTACACAACGGAAGATACGGTTACCATACAAAGGGTTGATATAGAGGGCGTGAGGGTTGGGTTTAAAAAGGGAGAAAAGCTCTTGTTCAAAGATCTGTTGTACGCCATGCTTCTGCCGTCCGGAAATGATGCCGCCTACGCAGTCGCCCAGAATTATCCGGGAGGAGTTGAGGCATTTGTTGAAAAGATGAACGCAAAGGCAAAAGAACTTTCATTGGGAGCAACGCATTTTTCCGACCCAACCGGTCTTGATGATCAAGGAGACTACACAACGCCAATGGAACTTGCGCGTCTTGCATCAATTGCTCTATCCAACAAAACAATCGCAGAAGTCGTAAGCACCAAAGAAAAAACAATTACCACATTTGACAACACGCGTTCATATCGATTAGTGAATCTCAATAGGCTTTTGGGGAACAATGGGGTAAGCGGCGTTAAGACGGGATATACCGATGGAGCGGGAGGCATTCTTATTACCGCTCAAAAGAAAAATGGACACACTATTCTCTTTGTAGTTATGAAAAGCAGAGACAGGTTTTTTGATACTAGGAAGATTTTAGGCAAGATAGACGAGACGGTTTCTTACAAAAACTTTATATTTACTCCGTCCACTGATTAGATATTGCCGATACAAACGCAATAAAGCCGTTTTGTCCCTCAAAGAGAATTATGGGTAGAAGATACCCTTGGTCCGCACGACCTCCCAGATACGCAAGTTTTATTTCTTTAATCTTTATATTCTGACTATCTCCGTCATAAGAAGAAACATACGCCTTGCCGTTTTTAAGATCGTCAAATGCTTCTTGAGGCGATTTGAGAGGATAGGTTGCCCATTCATCGGTAATTGATCGATACGGAAAGTGAGCTTCGGTAATAAAGGGAGATTGTGCAAAAACGGTAATATTTAAAGAAGAAAAAGGAATCTCCCGATAGACAATAGGGATTCCATCTTCATCTTTTTGATAAAAATCCACTCGGAAAAATTGTGAGTTCGCAACACTTTTTGCCTCTATCAGTTCTCCATTCTCTTTAACAAGAGGGGTTGTTTTGGTTTTTGACTCGTCAATATCTTGCGGAAATCCGTAAAGGGTTTGCATAAACTCTTTTGCTTTTTGTTTGGCATTATCTGCGGACAGTGATCCTTTTTCATATACCTGATCTTCGGAGAGAAAGTTGGAAAAAACGTCAAAGGTGGAGAATACGACATCAAACGTTAAAATTCGAGAAATAAGACTGTTGTCTTTCCATTGATAGATTGTTTCAGATATTTTTTGCCCTTTTGAGAGAAAACCTATTGCGTTTGCTTTTTCAAACGCTCGCTGAACAGAAAGAAGACCTCCGGATACCGATGCAAATTTATATACTTTTGTTTGTGAGGGTAACGCAGGGAAGATTCCAGACAGCGTATCCAGTTCGTACGAGACGTTTTGATTGTCCGATCCTGTTTCAAGGAAGAGGGCCGGGAGTTTTCCAAACGAGACGGTTGGGGGAGGAAGGGGGGAAGGGAAAAGCAGCTCTTTTATGCGGATTCCTGTTGCATAGAGCACTAACAGAATAAGGAGAATCGCAAGCCCGGCAAGAATTTTTTTACTCAAAGATGTAACGCGCGCAAGACTTGTCATGTCTTGAGTATAAGGAAAGTTTAGGCTACAATCAACCTAAAGCGTATGGTTCGTGTTCGAATTGCTCCTTCTCCTACCGGATTTGCCCATGTGGGAAATGCATACGCGGCTCTTTTTAACTACGCGTTTGCAAAACAACATAATGGGGTCTTTGTGTTGCGGTTTGAAGATTCCGATGTAAAAAGAAATGTTAAAGGCGCAGAAGAAGCGATTTTTGACGGCCTTAAGTGGCTCGGGTTAACATGGGATGAGGGGACTGATGTGGGCGGTTCATATGGGCCGTATCGGCTCTCCGAAAGACTTGATATCTACAATCAAAAAGCGCAAGAGCTTGTCAAAATGGGCAAGGCGTATGAAGATAAAGGCGCGATTCGCTTCAAAGATCCTCACGAAGAAATTTCTTGGATAGATCATATTCGAGGCAAGATTTCTTTCCCTCCCGGGGAAATAACGGACTTTGTCATGATCAAATCAGACGGTTTTCCCACCTACAGCTTTGCGGTTTGTGTTGATGACATCTTAATGAAAATCACCCATGTGATTAGAGGAGAAGAGCATATTTCAAATACCCCTCGACAATTGGCAATTTATAAATCCTTCGGGGTTAAGCCTCCTGAATTTGCACATTTTCCCACGTTGAGAAACGCACAGCATCAAAAGCTCTCAAAAAGGCGCGATCCGGTTAATTTAAAACTCTACAAAGATGAAGGGTATCTTCCCGAGGCACTCATTAATTTTTTATGTCTTTTGGGGTGGTCTCATCCGGAGGAAAAAGAAATTTTTACCCTGGAGGAGTTTATCAAAAAATTTTCTTTGGATAGGGTGAAAAAAGCAGGACCGGTGTTTGATATTAAAAAACTTGAATGGATGAATGGGATGTACATTCGTCAAGCGAAGCTTGACGAATTAAGTGAAAAGTTAAAAGTTCAATCCTTCGACAAAGCTCAGGACAAGAATGAAAAGTTCAAGAATATAAAAGATGAGGAGTTTAGAAAAATCGTTGCCATTGCGCAGAGCAGAATAAAAACCTTGAATGAGTTTTCCGATTTGGTTATGCCTTTTGTTGAGGGACATAGCGTTCTACTTACGGATCAAGAAAAGGCAGTGGGAAAAGATATTCTCTCATCTCTTTCATCTGTGTCCTCATGGGACAAAGAGACAGTTTTTCAAGCGATACGGTGCGTGTTGGACGCCAAAGGAGCGCGCATGTCTTTGGCATACAAGATTTTTACCGGTAAAGAATATGGACTGCCTCTTGCCGATGTGCTTGAGGTTTTTGGGAAAGATAAAGCACTTTCTTTCCTTCAAAAGATAATTTCATGAAAGCGCTTGCTCGGTTTATCTCCTTTTTTTGTAATCCTTTCTTTGTTTTTCTGATCATGCCGTTTTTGGTGGTATACAAGCAGACGGAAAGCATTGAATATGCACTGAAGTGGGGAGTATTTTCAGCAGTCTTTGTTATTGCAGCTCTTTGTATCCTTTTGATTGGAATGACAAGAAGGGTGTTTTCTGATTTTGACATTACTCATAAAGAAGAACGCAAAACGTTTTATCTTCTTATTCTTCCCCTAACGTTCTTGTATTTATTTTCTGCCCTCTTTCTTAAAGGATTGTATTTCCCTCTTTCTATTATTGCATTCGGTCTGGTATTAGGAGGAGTTCTTTTTACTCTTGCAAATCATTTTATGAAGGCAAGCGTTCATATGGGAGTTATCTGTTCGTTTTCTCTTACGATAAGTATTCTCTATAAGGATTTTGTGTTGTTGTCGCTCTTACTGATTCCTTTGGTTGCGTGGTCGCGCGTTTTCCTCAAGAAACATACCATGCGAGAAGCTATTGCGGGTGGACTTTTGGGTAGCGTGGTTACCATTGCTACATTTATAATAGGAGTATATTTATATAAGACATGATTGATATACCAAGACTTAGTGCTTCTTTTAGACACGCTTTCTTTGGGGTTTTATTTGCGTTTAAACATAATCAAAATCTTCGCATCCATTTTTGCGTGGCAGCGCTTGTTATTATTATAAGCATTTTTTTTCGGGTGAATGCATTTGAGATGGGTATTTTGGGAGTCATGATTTTGTTGGTCATCTCTGCAGAGATGGTTAACACGGCAATTGAAGAGATGTCAGATCTTATTACCAAAGAGCATAGGGAAGAAGCAAAAATCGCCAAAGATGTTGCCGCCGGCATGGTGCTCATTACCGCAATCGGATCCGTGGTTGTCGGATTTCTTATTTTTCTCCCCTATGTTCTTAAATTCGTTCGGTAGCGTTTTTCTTTTTGGATTTGGATTTGTCATGGGATTTCGCCACGGATTTGATATAGACCACGTTGCCGCGATTTCTAATTTAGTGGGTTCTTCAAAACAGCATAAAAGAGGATTATTTCTTGCATTTTTGTATTCGCTAGGACATGGGATAGTGGTTGTGGCGCTGGGGATTGCTTTGTTTATGTTTGGGAGCATTGTTCCTCAATCACTTGAGTCTCTTTTGGAAAAAGCCGTGGGAATAACTCTTATTGGATTAGGACTATATCTTTTTTATTCCATGATTAGAACAGGAAAAATGGTCTCCCGTTGGGAGCCGGTTAAAAAAGGATTAGCGATTCTTTTAAAGAAAAATCGTTTGCTCAAAAACAAATCTTCCGCAATCATTGCTCTTGCGGTAGGAGCGCTTCATGGAATTGGTGCGGAAACCCCAACCCAGATCGCCGCATTAAGCGCTTTGGTTGGGCTGCGGGGAGTAAGCGGGGGGTTGTTTCTTGCTCTTTTTGTTGTAGGAATTTTTGTTTCCAATATGACCGTTGCGGTTGGTATCTTATTGGGATTTTTATCGGTAAATAAAAATCGACTGCTCTTTAACGTGTTTGGGGCGATCGTAGCAATCAGCAGTATATGGGTAGGACTAACATTCTTCTTCTAAAGTATGCTGCTACGTAGCAGCATACTTTATGCCAAACAACGAATTGCGCTGTCAAATTGAGGTCAATTTTGGTAAAATAATAACGCATCAAGCATTGCTGGGTCATCTAATGGTAGGATAGTGGACTCTGAATCCATTCATCTTGGTTCGAATCCAAGCCCAGCAGCCGATTCAACTCTGGTTCGACTACTTCGACTACGCTCAGTACAAGTTCGCTCACCACTGCTCGCGGCTCTAGTCGCCAGTCGAGGGTGTCAAGCTAGTACACTCGTCGGGTGTACGGGAAGTGTATTATCTTAGTCTTACATCTGGGAGGAGAGAAAAATAATGGTTAGAGAAGTTGTTGCACAGGTTCCTAGAGAAACTTTAACTGCGCATTGGGATTATCAAACCGTGTTGTTGCTTGCATTGGGATATTTACCTGAAGGAGTGAATAGGCTTACAGCCAACTCAGGTAAATGGAACGGGGTTGTTTGTGAACTTAAGGAACAATTTCCTGAATTTTTTCTAGAGATGCATTTTGCGTATCGCGACCCACTTCCTCCCCACAGTGATCAACTTGACGACTTTTTCCGTTCTGTAGGAATTTCTGAGGTACTTGAAATAACGAGCCCTGGCTACCAAGTATATTCAATAACAGACGCAGTGAAAATTCGTCTTCGAGAAAAAGAAGGAAAGTTTTCGCAAGAACAACGAACAGCAATAAAAGAGATGTCTGGCGTTATGGGCAATGAGCTAATTATTCTTTAGATAGAAATGTCTTTATGTTTAGATTGCCGTTTCAATCTATCTGAGGACCGTCCCCAAAACACCAAAACACGTTGAAAGAGGATTTATCCATTGTTCAGAGGCGTTTGCGGTGATTGTGGTGAGGCAGGATTCTTAAGAGTTGAGTTTTTGTTCGTAAAGAGCGTAAGGAAACGCGCAAGAAGTGTCACAATCCCCAGCGCAAACACTAAAAAGCTATTCGGCATCGCAACCTTTCCAGATAACCATAATCCCCATCGATCATATGACACTACTCCAATATGAATAAGCGTGAGTATAATCGCCACATATCCAAGCCGCTGAACCATTTTCCATTTTTTTCCTCCTAATTTTTGAATGGCGCTTTTATTTGATACAAGCGCGATGG
>MFOZ01000022.1:0-3647 GCA_001784055.1 Candidatus Levybacteria bacterium RIFCSPLOWO2_01_FULL_42_15
GCTGGTTATTTATGGAATTGGTGCTCCTTTGATGCCGGACAGCGGCAATTTACCGGATGCGCGAACAATTATGAATTTTGACGCGGATTTGTTCGTCCCAGACTATATAGGCTATGGAAGAAGTGATGGAATTTTTACGCCAAAAAACTGTATAAAAACATTTTTATATCTTTACGAATGGATTATTGAGGGGTGTAACGGTGTAAACCATTACGAGAATAACAAGATAAAATTGTGGTACAAAAGAATTGTTTTTATAGGTCGAAGCTTCGGCGGAACATATATTCCCTTACTTCCGCGGTTTAATTCAAGTATTCAAGAGTTAGGGATCATTTATCCTGCAGTAGATAACAAGTCGTGCGGAAGCATTCCTGGAGAAGAGAGTAATGATGATTTCATGCGAAGCATGCGATTTGATGGCTACAGATATCTCTATAGAGGCATTCTTTCAAAGGTATGGGAGAGACATCTTGAATGCGAGGATGACTTATCTCCAATGGATAATATACGTTATTTAGAGAATGTACGATTATTCATCGGTCACGGTAAGAAAGATACATGTATTCATTACTCAAAATCAGTAGTCTATCATAAAAAAATTTTAGAGAAGTATCCTGGAAGAAAAAATCAGTTCGTTCTTAAGCTTTATCCAAAAAGCGGACATACTCCAGAAACATCGACGCGCGCAGTTAATGGTTTCTTAACGTGGCTTGGTATTAAGAGGTTGAATGGAGAATGATATAATATAAATGATTATGTTTTGGGCGGATGAAGTTGCAAAAAAACTAAAAGAAAGAAAGTTACCGCTTGAATGGGTTGACGATATGAAGACTCCTTCGGGAAGAATTCATGTTGGTGCTTTGCGTGGAGTTGTTATTCATGACCTTTCTTATAAATCCTTGCGCAATATAGGAGTAAAAACAAAATATACCTACATTTTCGAAGATCATGATCCAATGGATGCTCTCCCTGTGTATTTGCCGAAAGAAAAGTATGAACAGTATTTAGGCAAACCTCTTTTTACTGTTCCTTCTCCCGAACCGGGCTTTAAGAATTATGCTCAGTATTACGCACACGATTTCCAGAAAGTTTTTAATGCAATAGGCTGTAATCCAGAGATTATTTGGATGACCGATGTATATAAAAGTGGAAGAATGAATGATGTTGTAAAGCTTTGTTTGGATAAGACGGATGTGATTCGCGGAATTTACGAAGAGCTCTATAAGAAACAACTTCCACATGATTGGTATCCATTTCAGGCATATTGTCCAAATTGCGGCAAGGTTTCTACAACAAGAGTGACAGGATGGGATAGAAAAGAAGTTACTTTTTGTTGTGAGGTAGACAGGCTAAACTGGACAAAGGGCTGTGGTTTTTGTGGAAAGATATCTCCGTTTAGCGACAAACATCACATAGCAGGAAAACTTCTATGGAAGGTTGAATGGCCTTGCAAATGGAAAGTCATTGGTGTTACTGTTGAGGGCGCTGGGAAAGATCATATGAGCCGTGGTGGTTCTCACGATCTTGCAAAGTTAGTTTGTCAACGAGTCCTCAATTATCCTGTCCCATGCCCATTGGCATATGAGTTTTTTCTCGTCGGTGGAAAAAAAATGTCCTCGTCAAAAGGTCTTGGTTCTGCTTCTTCGGAAATGCTAGAGATTTTACCGCCAGAAATTCTGCGTTTTTTAATGGTAAAAACAAAAATAAATCAGGCAATCAATTTTGATCCAGGCGGAGATACGATTCCTAAACTATTTGATGACTATCAAAGAGCAGCGGATGCATATTTCAATAAGACCGATAAAGACTTAGAACGAGTATTTGAACTTTCGCAAATAGGTGAAATTAGAAAACCCCCAAAAATCCGTTTTTCTGTCCTTGCGCAATGGGTGCAGATGCCCAATATGGATGAGGAAATTAAAAAAGAGGGGCTAACGGAATGGGCAAAATATGCACGAGTTTGGGTTGAAAAATTTGCGTCGGAGTCAGAAAAGTTTTTGATATCAGAAGATGTTCCATCGGGAGCAAAAAACTTATCGGAAAAACAAAAAGAGTTCTTAAAAAAGGTTTCTGAAGAACTTGATAAAGATTGGGAAGCTGAAAAATTTCAAAAAGAACTTTATGAATGGGCAAAGGAAATCGGCATTTCTTCAAAAGAAGCATTTTCAGCAATCTATTTATCACTGATCGGCAAAGACCATGGACCAAAAGCCGCTTGGCTCATCCTTTCTCTCGATAAAGAATTTTTGGTTAGTCGATTCAAAGGGGTCTCATCTGTTCAAAAAGTCATCCCGAATTTAGTTCGGGATCTCGGTTCGGATAGGATCCTGAAACCCTTCGACCTCGCTCAGGGCGGGCAAGTTCGCCGTGGCAATATTGACCCAGAGATATTTTCTATTGATTCTCAATTAAAGAAGCAATTTCCATCAATTAGTATTGGCGTTGCAGTTATTAAGGGAGTTACCATTGAGAAAACCAACCAAGAGCTAGAAAAAGAAAAAGAAGAATTACTGAAATCTTTGGAAGGGTTAACAACGGAACAGCTAGGACAATATCCACAGGTCCAAAGTTATCGGAAATTATACAAAGAAATGGGAATTGATTGGCATTCTCAAAGACCCAGTCCTGAAGCATTACTCCGCCGGATTGCTCTTGAGAAAGGTCTTTATACAATCAATACCTGCGTTGATGCGTATAATCTGATTGTTATGAAAAATCGTGTTTCAATCGGAGCGTTTGATTCAGATAAAATTCAATACCCAACAATTATTCGGTTAGCAAAAGAAGGAGAGGAAATACTTTTGCTGGGAGATAGTGAGCCAACACAATACAAAGAAAAGGAAATAGCATATTTTGATCAAAAAGGCGGATTTAATATCGATTTTAATTTTCGAGACGCACAAAGAACAGCGGTTCAGCTAGAAACAAAAAATTTATACATAAATGTTGATGGTGTTTATGATATAACTCCTCAACAAGTTGAGAAATCTTTAAGAGAGGCATGCGACCTTATTATCAAATACTGCGGAGGAAAATTAGAATTATTTGGTATTGAAACTACTTAATAGGTTTTGATGAAAAGGCTTCTTATTGCAACTAGGAATAAGGCGAAGCTTAGGGAGATTTCTGATTTTCTTTCTGATTTGCCGTTAAAACTTGTTTCTCTTTCAGATTTAGGCATCAAAGAAGACGTTGAAGAAACAGAAAAAACATATAGAGAAAATTCTCAGAAAAAAGCAATCTTTTATGCTCAAAAGTCAGGTTTGCCAACAATTGCGGATGATGGAGGGTTAGAAATTGATGTATTGGGTGGGAAGCCTGGGGTCTTGAGTAGACGTTATTTTGGGAAAGATAACAAAGCCGCAACAGATGAAGAAATTATTGAGGCGGTAAAGAAACTCGTCAAAAAATTCTCTCAAAAAAAACTTTCTGCAAAGTTCAAAACAGTCGTAACCTTAGTACTTCCCGGTGGAAAGGAAGCTAAGCTTCCAAAAGTATTTTCTCAAACAGGTGTCGTTCACGGAATTCTTAAAAAACCTCTTATAAAACTCATGAGAGGCTATCCATACCGTTCGTTTTTCTATCTTCCGAAAATTAAAAAATATTATCATGAAAGCGAGCTATCGACCCATGAGCAAAAGATGTAT
>MFOZ01000022.1:3723-3866 GCA_001784055.1 Candidatus Levybacteria bacterium RIFCSPLOWO2_01_FULL_42_15
TTGTCATACTGAACTCGTTTCAGCATCGCGTTTTGTTAATAGAGGAACGAGATCCCGAAATAAATTCGGGATGACAAGAAGGAGTAAGTTCGGTATGACAAGGAGAGAAATTATGTTAGATATAAAATTTATTAGAGAGCATT